>JAJXUF010000044.1 GCA_021783175.1 Pseudomonadota bacterium | reverse complement strand
TGGTTCGCGAACAATCCGGAATACATGGAAAACATGTTGAACCGGGCACACTATTACCTGTACTACATCGTGCAGGAAGTGCAGAAGCGCAACATGCCGATGGAGATTGCCCTGCTCCCGGCTATCGAAAGCGCCTATCAGCCGCACGCCTATTCGCGTGCCCGCGCCGTGGGACTGTGGCAGTTCATCGCTTCCACCGGCCGGCTGTACGGTCTCAAGGACAATTGGTGGTATGACGGTCGGCGCGACATCATGGCGTCGACCGACGCCGCACTCGACTATCTGGAAAAGCTGAAGGACGACTTCAACGGCAACTGGCAGCTCGCGCTCGCGGCATATAACTGTGGCGAGGGCAAGGTACAGTATGAGATCAATTACAACCAGCGCCATGGTCTGCCGACCGATTACGCAGATCTGAAGCTTCCGCGCGAAACCGAAAACTACGTGCCCAAGCTCATGGCAATGGTGCATATTGTTTCCGATCCGTCCAAGTTCGGGCTTAAATTCCCGTCGATACCAAATAGCCCCTACTTCGCCCGTGTCAACACCGGGACACAAGTGGATTTGGGTGTAGTGGCCAAACTCACTGACATGCCGGTAAGCGACTTGTATCAGATCAACCCGGCATACAGGCACTGGATTACGGAGCCTAATGGACCCCATGAACTGCTGGTGCCGGCAGACAAGAAGGAAGCAGTGCTCGAGGGCTTGAGCAACCTGCCGCCGAGCGAACGCGTTCAGTGGTCGCATCACGAGGTACGCCGCGGCGACACGCTGAGCCAGATCGCCCGCCGCTACCGGGTGCCGATTTCCGCGATTCGCATGTCAAACCACCTGCGCGGAAATCTGCTGCGCGTGGGAGAGAATTTGTTGATCCCGGAATCAAGCAGCCGGGTGGCCGACATCATGCCACCGCGCCCGCTTGTGGCGTATCACCACGTCTATCACCGCTACCACCCCTACCACCATTATTACCACGGCGGCCGTGTGGTGCGCGTCGTTCACCGGGTGCGCCCGGGCGATACGCTGTGGAGCATTGCGCGGCGCTACAACGTCTACGTCCATCAGTTGCGTCGCTGGAACCTGATGGATGCCAACGACGTGTTGCACTTGGGTCAGCGGCTGCGCATTTGGGTAAGGTCTAACCCAGCCGCTGCCATGACCCACGGCAACAACGGACGCGGCTGATCTTCGATTCACCGCTGTAAAGCGGCTGCATCGTCCCAATCCCTGCCGTCAGCGACTTCCTGCCGGGTATAGGTGGCAGCGCACTTTATGTGTGGCGCTGAAGACGGCTTCTGCGGGGTAATCTGTACGGCATCTGTCCATTGCTTGCGGACAGCGCGGGTGGTAATGGCACCCGCTGGGTGGTTTTGCCGGTGACGGCACATCGCCTTGTAGACGCACGACGGGCCGCGCCACACCGGTTTCGCCCGGCTTGCCCACGGTAAACGTCGGCACAGCGGCGAGCAGCGCCTGGGTGTAGGGATGCCTTGGGCTGTCCAGTACATCACCGACCGATCCCTGCTCCACGATCCGCCCCAGATACATGACGGCGACTTCGTGCGCCAGATACTCGACCACGGCCAGGTTGTGGGTGATGAACAGGTAGCTCAGCGCCAACTCCTGCTGCAGGCGCTTCAGCAGATTCAAAATCTGGGCCTGCACCGACACATCCAGAGCGCTGGTTGGCTCATCACAGATGATCACCTGCGGTTCTACCGACAATGCCCGGGCGATGCACAGGCGCTGCCGCTGGCCGCCGGAAAATTCGTGCGGATAGCGATTCAATACGTCTGTACTGAGCCCCACTTGCTGCAGAAGCTCGCGCACCCTGTGCCGCCGGGCCGCGCTATCCGCCCCGCCGATTCCCTGGGCGCGCATTCCCTCCTCCAGAATCTGTCCCACCAGCATACGCGGATCAAGCGAGGCGAATGGATCCTGGAACACGATCTGCAATCGGCGGCGCAGAGGTCGCAGCGCAGCGGGGGTCAAACGATCGAGACGCATCCCGTCGAACTCGACTTCGCCGGCGGTGGGCGCAATCAGTTGCAGAATAGCCTTGCCGACAGTTGTCTTGCCGCAACCCGACTCTCCCACCAACGCCAGCGTGCGAGCAGCACCAACCGTAAGAGAAACGCCATCCACCGCCCGCACATACCCCGCCACGCGCTGCAAAACGCCGCGCCGAATGGGAAAATGCACGGCAAGATCCTTCACCTGCAGAACCGGCGGGGTTGGGGTATGGCCCGCTTCGCGCGTCTGCATCGCCGCTTCGGCGGTCATACCGGCCGGTCCCGGCCGACCGCGGCCCACCGCAGTGTAAAGATGGCAGCGTACCCCGTGGTCACCCTCAGGTTGCCACTCAGGTAGCGTCGTCCGGCACTGCTCCCACGCCCAGTCGCAACGTTCGGCAAAACGGCAGCCATGAAATTCCTGAGCAAGCGAGGGAACCGCGCCGGCGATAACCTCGAGCGCACCGCCCCGCTTGTTGCGACTTGGTACTGACCGGAAAAGCTTGTGTGAGTAGGGATGACGCGCTGCGCCAAAAAAATCCCGCCTCCCAGCAGATTCGACGATCTGACCGGCGTACATCACGGCGACGCGATCAGCCACCTGATGCACCACGCCGAGGTCGTGGGTGATGAATAGCACGGCCATACCCGTGCGACGCTGCAGATCCTTGAGAAGATCCAGCACCTGAGCCTGGATTGTCACATCGAGAGCGGTAGTCGGTTCATCAGCGATTAACAGCTGTGGTTCAGCCGCCAGCGCCATGGCAATCATGGCACGCTGCTTCATGCCACCGGAAAGCTGGTGCGGATACTCCCCGAGGCGTCGTCCCGGATCGGACATGCCGACGGCGTCCAGCAGTTCGGCGATGCGCTCGCGCCGCGCTCGTCGAGATGAGGATCGCGGCAATACTTCACCAATTTGCTGCTCCAGGGTAAGCACCGGATTGAGGGACGTCTGCGGCTCCTGAAAAATCATCGCGATGCGCTTGCCGCGTACTTGGCGCATATCGCGTTCCGAAAAACGCATGAGATCGCGACCGTCCAGCAGCACCTTGCCGGCGACGATACGTCCGGTCGGCTGTGGTACGAGCTGCAGCAGCGCCAGGGCAGTTATCGACTTACCGCTGCCTGACTCGCCCAACAAAGCCACCGTCTGGCCTGCTTCCACTTCGAGCGATACACCGTCGACCGCGCGCACCACACCTTCCGGCGTATCAAACCACACCTTGAGTTCGTCAACGGTCAGCAGCGTGGGCATCGGCAATCCGCCTTACTTTGCAGCCGTCTCATTTCCTGAGCCTCGGGTCAAAGGCATCACGCACGGCGTCCGCAAGAAGATTGGCCGCGAGCACCAGCGTGAACATGAACAGGAAAGCCGCGACCAGCGTCCACCAGACGACGGGGTCGCGCGCCAACTCCAGCCGCGAGCCGTTGATCATGTTTCCCCAGCTGTTCATGCTTGGATCGACGCCGACACCGACATAGGAAAGCACGGCCTCGGCCAGCACCAGGCCGCTGAAGTTGATCACCACGGTGATCAGCACCATGTGCATGACGTTCGGCAGAATGTGCCGCATCATGATGTTGCTGCTACGCACCCCCAGAGCGGTTGCAGCCTGGACGTAATCCATGTTGCGCAGCTTTAAAGTCTCACCGCGCAGCAACCGGCACAGGTCCGTCCAGCTGGTAACGCCGAGAATGATGCACAGCCATAGCAGCCGCGCATCCTGCCGTCGCACAAGGCTGTCAAACGCGGTCGCATGATTGGACATGTAGAGATCAAGACTCAGCACGGCGGCGACTATCAGCAACAAGCCCGGTATCGAGTTGAGCGTGGTGTACACGTACTGGATAACGTCATCAACCCAGCCACCAATAAAACCCGCCATCACGCCGAACATTAGCGCAAACGGCAGCATCACCATGGTCGTCACCGTGCCGATGACAAGCCCGGTGCGGATGCTCTTGATTGCCTCAAACAGCACGTCCTCCCCCACCTGGTCCGTGCCGAAAATATGGTACTGGCCTGCGAGGTTAATGATTGCAAAAACGCAAAGCACGAGCACTCCAAACGAGGCGAGTATGGCACGCCACGGGGTTTCTGTGTCCCCGCGCAATAACCGCATCAGCGCAGCGCGCATTGCCTGTCCACTCTTTCGCACCCGCCAACGGGCCACCGCAAGAAACACGAGCATCCAGAGGGCCAAGCTTTCGGCTGCGGCGCGCAGACAACGCAGCGCGATGTCGCGGTCGCGATCCGCAGGATTCGCCAGCGCGCTTCCGGCATAGCGCAGCCGCGGGTATTCCTGCACGCGGGTGCCATCCGGCCGCCGCACTGTCTCGCGCGTAAACGCATAGAGCGCAAACGGCGCCGAATAGGTCCGTTCAACGTGGGTTCGCAGTGGCCCGCACAATACGTCAAGCAGGCTGCGCACTTCGGGCGCATAGACAACCGACCCGCCTGTTCCCTGTGCTGCAGTGATTCTCGGGTGAAAATGAATTGAATCGGCGAGTCCGACAAGCGTATACGCAACAAGCACGACCAGCGCGGCCATGGCTAGCGGACTGCGCCGCACCTGGCGCCAGGGCCCACGCAGATGTTCGTGGCGCGATGCATAAATGCCGAAAGCGATTGCCCCGAAAAGCAGGATGTAAATCAGAACATCGGTCCAGAGAATAACCGGCTCGAAGGGCATGACTAGGCGCTCCCTGCGGGATGGCGCTGTGTCGCGTCCGCCAGCGATGTTGTTTCCGAACGTAGTGCGGTCAGCATCTTATCCCAGGCGCACACGCGGATCGACGAGCGTATAGCTGATATCTGTCAGAATCAGCGCGACAACGTACAGAACCGAACCGAGATAAACCATTGCCTGGACAATGCTGAAATCCTGCGATTGGATCGCTTGAATCATATAGCTACCCAAGCCGGGTATGCCGAAGAAAGATTCCATGATCAGGGCGCCTAGAAAAAGCGTTGGAATAATGACCACGACGAGGGTAAGAATCGGGATCATTGCGTTCTTAAGCACGTGAGAGAACAGCACGCGCAGTTCCGACAAGCCCTTGGCACGCGCGGTACGCACATAGTCCTTGCCGCTCTCTTCCAGGAAAAATGTGCGGTACAGTCGCGCGCTGGATCCAATTCCGCCAATCACGCCGATGGCGGTGGGCAGGATCACAAACTTCACGGCCGAAAACCCGGTGTCGTACCCAGAAATCGGCACCAGCCGCAACATCTTGCTGAACAGATATTGCCCGCCAATAATATAGAACAGCACGGAAATGGACATCATGATGACAGCGAGCACGACGCCTGCCGTGTCGAGATAGGTGGCACGGAAAAAAACGAGGAACAGAGCGATCGACACGTCGACGGCGAGCCCGATGATGAACGTCGGTACCTGGATTGCCAAACTGGGCCACATGCGCTGCTTTACGTCGTAGGCGATGTCCCGGCCATTATCGGCGCGGCCGAAATCAAACACGAAAAGCTTTACCGATTTCTGAAAGAATATGGTATCCGTCAGCTTCTCGCTGCCCGGTTGAGCAGGATTGTAGAACATGGGTTTGTTGTAGCCATGATCGGCCTTCCAGGCGGCAATGGCCGCCGGAGTCACCCGCTTTGTGCCAAGATGCATGCGCGCCATGTCGTCTGGTGAGTTGACAAAGAAGAACAGCGCAAACGTCAAAAGATTCACGCCGATCAATATCGGAATGGCATAGAGAAGGCGTCGGATGATGTAGGCGATCACAGCGGCGACCTGTGTTCCTTCTGCCAATAGACGATAACCGCTGGCAGGATCAGCGCGGCAAGTACGCCCAGGATGAGCCAGAGCGGCCACAGCACCGGATGATTCCATTCGCGCCGATCCTTTTCGCGCAGCGCCGGATCGATGCGGATGTACTTCAAACTGTTGTTTGCCATGAAGTTGGGCTTGACGTTGTAAACCCAGGCCTGGTGAAGGCGAAACTCCTTGGGATTGACACCCCAAACCCACGGGGAATCGCGCCGCACGATCTTGATCATGCGACTGATTATAGCTTCGCGTTTCGGTCCGTTCTCCATGTTCTTCATCCTGTCGAACAAGCGGTTATATTCGGGATTGTTGTAATTGGCCGCGTTTTCTCCGTCGCCGCCCACCTTCTTGTTGGGGCCGTACAGCAGAAACAGGAAATTCTCCGGATCGGGATAGTCCGCGTTCCATCCCCAGGAGAATATCTGCTCGAGGCCGCGGCGCATCTTGTCCTGGAAGCGATTGTAGTCGGTCGAGCGCACCACGAGCTGGATGTTGAGCTTGCGGAACTGCTTGCGCATCCAGTCAAAATCGGCTTTCGCCTCCGGACCGGTTTCCGCGCTGTCGTAATATAACAACAGGGGCGCACCAGTACGTGCATTGCGACCGTCCGGATAACCTGCTTCGCTCAGCAGACGGCGTGCCTCGGCGATAGGTTTGCGCTTGATGTGGCCATCGACACAGTCGTAGACGTAGGGATTGCGCCCGGCGCAACCGCTCTCATAACCGAATATGCCGGGCGGTAAGGGGCCCTGCGCGGGTATGCCGCGACCGTTGCGAAATATCGAAATATATTCGTCCGTATCGATGGCAATGGAAATCGCGCGGCGTAACAGGCGGCTGCGCCGGGAATTGCCGCCGACAACCGGATCCAGCATGTTGAATCCATAGTAAAAAATCGATGGCGCTACCCCGGTCACAAGGCCAATTCCCTTGGCACGCATCGACTCGGTCAAACCGGCCTGACCGTTCGAAGTAAAGCGTATCGCCTGGTCAAAGCTGTCCTTGGAGATGGCCGACAAATCATAGTAGCCCTGCAGAAACTTGGTCCAGTAGGGAATTTGCTCTTTCTCCAGACTGAACACCGCCTCGTCAATGAAGGGCAGACGCTTGCCCGCATCGTTAAGCAGTCCGCGCGCTGCATCCTGCGGTTCACCGTGGCGCGGATAGTAATCCGGGTGATAGTTCGGATTGCGCCTGAGTACCATCACCCGGTTGGGATCATTGACGGTCAACATGAACGGTCCCGTGCCGACCGCATACCAGTCGAGCGTCATGTTGCGCTGCCCCATGCCCGGTTGCGAAAAGAAGTGATCGGCCTCCGGCGGCATCGGGGCGAAAAATGGCATGGCCATCCAGTAGAGAAACTGTGGATACTTCCCGCGGATTGTGACGCTGTAGGTATACCGGTCGATGATCTTGACCCCCGCCATGGGGATGCTCGACAGGTCGAGGTAGGACGGCTGACCGTCGATTACCGGCAGCTGCGCGCGTAGGTGACTTGCGGTTTTCGCGAAACGCTTGAATCCGACGATATAGTTGCTGAGCAATGTGAAAATCGGTGAATGCACCCACGGACTGGCGAGGCGCTTTATTTCGTAGACATAGTCGGCCGCAATCAGTTCACGAGTGCCGCTGTGCTTGAATGCGGATATCGTCCGCACGCCTTCAAGCTGCGCCGGCGTGAGTGACTGATACAGGAACTTGCCGGAGGCATCGCGCGCAAAACACGGATGCGGCTGATACATGATGCCTGGCTTGAGGTGGATCGTGTACACGCTGTAGGCGATTTCCCCGGAGGGCGCATTCGCCGGCAGCTGCCGGCCCTCCTTGTCCAGATATACCGGCTCCGGCATCTTGCGCGCGGTCAATGGCACGAGCGTATAAGGGCGACGCAGATACTGGTACTCGAACGGCGGTTCGTAGATCTGCGCGATGAATGCGTATTCGTTGGAACTGTAGGATTGCGCGGGATCAAGATGTTTCGGCCGTTCCTGGAACGCGGAATAAAAGATATTGCGCGTACTGTCAGCTGCCGGATATGGGTCGTTCCACTCGGCAAACAACTGCTCCGGCAGGCTCACCAAGAGGACAATCAGCCCCAAGAGAACAGCAAACCAGGACCCCGAACGCCGGAACCGATTCACCTCACCTGCAGCGCTTTTATGCTCTGCCGTCAACGTCTGGCCTCACCCCTGCGGCACCCATGCCGCGCACGCATGCCGCCATTAAAATGCGCCCTGGCGCATGCCAGCGGCCCAGCACTACGGCCACTTTGACTGCGATCCCCAAGTATCACCGTCCTGCGTCGCCCCATTACCGGATTCTGCGCGACAATACCGCAAACCGGCGCTGATTATCACCCTTCCAGCCTGCACCGTTTTCCGGTAGTGTAACGCCTTTGCCGCAGCCGGCCGCGTGCCTGGCGGCGCGCACAATGCCTTTGACCATATCAAAATACAGGTGAGGTACCATGGGATTCTTGGCCGGGAAGCGAGCACTGATAGTCGGCGTAGCCAGCGAACGCTCGATAGCGACCGGGATAGCCAAAGCGATGCACCGCGAAGGCGCGCAGCTGGCCTATACCTATCAGAATGACAAACTCCTGTCCCGCGTACAGAAACTCGCGGACGAAACCGCCTCCTCGATTGTTCTGCCGTGCGATGTTGCCAGTGACGAGCAGATAAAGGAGGTTTTCACCGGTTTGGGCGCGCGCTGGGATGGCCTCGATATCATCGTGCACTCGGTTGCATACGCGCCGCGCGAGGAACTGAGCGGATCTTACGTCGATGCGGTGACGCGCGCGGGATTTATCACGGCCCACGAGATCAGTTCCTACAGCTTTGCCGCACTGGCCAAGGCCGGACGTGACCTAATGAAGGGCCGCTCCGGCGCCCTGCTTACCCTGTCGTACATTGGGGCAGTACGATCCATACCGCACTACAACGTCATGGGACTGGCCAAGGCCAGCCTCGAGGCGAATGTGCGTTACTTGGCGCAATCGATGGGACCGGAGGGAATCCGCGTAAATGGCATTTCCGCCGGGCCAATACGCACCCTGGCCGCAGCGGGCATCAGTGACTTCAAGAGAATGCTCGACTACTACGAGAAATCCACGCCGCTCGGCCGCGGCGTGACCATTGAGGAAGTGGGCAATGTCGCGGCATTCCTGTGTTCCGACCTCGCTTCCGGCGTCACTGGCGAAATCACCTATGTCGATGCTGGCTTCAATACGGTAGGAATCGGACACGCTTTTGCCTGAAACCTGACCTGCGCCAGCCGCAAAGGCTGGCGCGCGGATTCAGACTGATTACAGGTGATTCTGGTAGATCTTGATTTTTGCTTTCTGCTGCAGGCTATCCAGATAGCTGGAGAAGTAGTCAGATCCGCGACGGGCAGTCAGCAGACGCACTGCCTCGGCTTTCACTTCCTCGGACGCCGCATCCGGTTTGCCCATTTCAACCTGCTGCAGGTCAAACAGCGCAATTCCATCGCTGCCTAGATCTGCGCTTCCGTAGACCGGCTTGCCGGCGACGGGTTGCGCCGCGCCGAATAGCGCCCCGACCAAAGCCGGGGGAAGACCATGCGCCTGTTCACGCGTGATGGTCACTGGTCCGTTGATTGTCGCGCCCTGCTGCCGCATCTCGGCATTGAAGGCAACGCCCTGCCCCAGGGCTTTAAGTGCAGCCTCGGCCGCCAGTCCCGCACGAATCACGGCACCCTGCATCTTCAGCTGCTTTTCGATGCCATCATGCACTGCAGACAGCGGCTTGGTGGCAGCTGGCCTGTGCCCAACGACACGCAGGGCGACGACGACATTGTCCTGCAGATCTATGCCGTGACTGTTGTGACCCTGCGCAAGAACATCCGGATCAAACGCGGCCTTTACCACTTTCGGATTCGCGGCGATTCCGCTGCCCCCTGCGCGGCTGAACCAGTCGCTTTCCATGACCTTAAGCCCGAACTCCTTGGCGGCCGGTGCAAGACTGTCCGACTGCTCATAGATCACATTGCGAAATTTGTCGGACTGGTCATAGAATCGGTCCACAGCTTCATTGGCGCGCAATCTTGCTTCCACGTCCGAGCGGACCTCGCTGAATGGCTTGGTTGTCGCCGCCTTGATACCTGTCAGTTTGATGATGTGGTAACCGAATTTGGTCCGCACCGGTTCGCTGATGTCGCCAGGCTTCGTCAGACTGTAAAGCGCATCCTCGAAGGATTTCTCCAAGGAGCCGCGCGCAACGAATCCGAGGTCCCCGCCCTTCGCTGCCGACACCGTGTCGGCCGAGTATTTCTTCGCCAGTTCGGCAAAATTGGCCCCGTGCACCAACTGCTTGCGAATGTCCTGCGCCTGGGCGAGTGCCTTTTGTGCCGCTGCGGGCGTCGCGTTCTCTGGTAGCGCAATCAATATATGGCTGGCGCGCCGTTCTTCCGCCGTGGTGTAACGCCCCATGTTGTCTTGGTAGGCCTTGCGCAGATCCTCGGGCGAAGGTTGGATGGTCTTTGCGATGTCCGCCGCCGACAGCTCGATATACTGAATGCGTACCTGCTCCGGCGTCCGGTACTGTTCCAGATGTGCCGAGTAGTAGGCCTGGATATCGCCCGGCGTCACATTAACCTTGGCAAGAAACTGCTCAGGCTTGATGGTCGCATACAAGACCGTGCGCTTTTCGTCTATAAGTCGCACAACACTGGCGATGTCTCCCGGTGTCACAATAGCGCCGTCGACAATTCCGGCCTGGATCTGCTGTTCTATCCTTTGCAGACGCAGACGCTCCTCGAAACCCGGCACACCGTAGCCTTTATCCCTGACAAACAGTTGGTAGAGTTGCGGGTCGAACTGGCCGTTTCGTTGGAACTGGGGTGCATTGCGAATGAGCGCAGCGAGCTCCTCGTTATTAACGCGATACCCCAGCGAAGCCGCATCCCGCTCAATCAGCATACGGTCGATCAAACCGCTCAAAACCTCCTGCTTGAACTGCGGCGAATCAAAAACACGCGGATCGACGGCGTGGCCGACCATCTCTTCGAGCGCGCGACGCTGCCGATCGAGGGCAATCTTGTAGGAATCGACGCTGATGCCGTGGCCGTCGACCTTGGCGACATTCACCTTGCCGGAGGTCTCGAGGTATGAATTGACGCCCCACAGGGCAAAAGGTATGACCAACAGACCAAGGATGACGCCTGCGATCCAGCCCTCGGTCTTTTCACGAATGGATTGGAGCATGAGATCAGGACTCTAGCGAACGAAAGGTATGCATGCGGCCCAAATTGGCCGTCCAAGCTTTGGCGCGTTCCCTTTGCCGGGCAACAAAAAGGGCGAGTGCCGTCACTCGCCCTTTGCGCCACTGGCGGAGTGGACGGGACTCGAACCCGCGACCCCCGGCGTGACAGGCCGGTATTCTAACCAACTGAACTACCACTCCAGGTTTTGTCTTCCACACTAGCTTGCTGACTTAGTGGTGGGTGCTGAGGGGTTCGAACCCCCGACATTCGCCTTGTAAGGGCGACGCTCTACCAGCTGAGCTAAGCACCCGAAGGTGCGCTAGTTTACGGCATCCTTCAGGCCTTTACCAGCCTTGAATTTCGGATTCTTGGAAGCGGGAATATTTAGCGGAGCGCCGGTCTGGGGATTACGGCCGGTGCGTGCGGCGCGCTCGGTGACTGAAAACGTACCGAATCCGACGACCGTTACCTGGTCGCCGCTCTTCAGTGCCTGCGCAATCGAATCGAACACCGCATCCACCGCACGGGTTGCGGAAGCTTTGTTCAGTTCGGTGCTTTCGCTGACTTTGTCGATTAGCTCGGACTTATTCATTTTTTCTCCCCTAATGTGGAACCGCAAGATGTGGTGGACTCGTTTGCTGGACCTGCCATCCCAGCAGGTTTCGCATACCCTCGTTTGACGGCACGCAAACCACAGCAGACGAATTTGAATTCAGGCCAAGATCGCCGCTGAAGGCTAAAACTTATACAAGGCGCCCATGGCGCCTGTCAAGAAACCGCCGTCCATGGCAGGTCCTTTCTAATGTGTCGTAACCACACTGGTTGAATCCGGCTTTTCCTCCGACCCCTTGGACGACGGCTCGGCGCCACCGGCCTGCGGCTCCTTCAGAGGCTCTGGAGCGCGTTCGAGAGCCGTCTCCAGCACCTGGTCGATCCAGCGATACGGACGGATATCGAGGCTTTCGCGGATATTCTTGGGAATATCCACCAGATCTTTACGATTCTCTTCCGGAATCACCACAATCTTGATTCCACCGCGGTGGGCCGCCAGCAGCTTTTCCTTCAATCCACCGATCGGGAGCACCTCCCCGCGCAAGGTAATTTCGCCGGTCATCGCGACATCCGCGCGCACAGGAATCTTGGTTAGCGCCGAAACCATCGCCGTGCACATCGCAATGCCTGCGCTCGGACCATCCTTCGGCGTCGCACCTTCCGGCACGTGCACGTGGAAGTCATGCTTCTGGTAGAAGTCAGTCGGTATCCCCAAGGTTGCTGCGCGGCTGCGAACGACGCTCATTGCCGCCTGGATGGATTCCTGCATGACATCCCCAAGCTTGCCGGTGATCGTGAGCTTGCCCTTACCCGGGACGATGATGCTTTCCACGGTCAGCAGCTCGCCGCCAACTTCGGTCCAGGCAAGGCCGGTGACCTGGCCGACCTGATTGGTCTGTTCGGCAACCCCGTAGCGGTAGCGGCGCACACCCAGGTACTTTTCCAGGTTCTTGGAATTTACCATCACCTTCGCGCGCTTCTTGCTGAGCAGCAGTTCCTTGGCAACTTTACGGAAGATTTTGGAAATCTCGCGCTCCAGGTTGCGCACCCCCGCCTCGCGCGTGTAATAGCGCACGACATCGCGCACCGCACTTTCCGAGATTGCAATCTCCGAATCCTTGAGGCCGTTGTTCTTGCGCTGTTTTGGCACAAGATAGCGGATCGCTATATTAACCTTCTCGTCTTCGGTGTAGCCCGACAGGCGTATGACTTCCATACGGTCGAGCAGCGGCGCCGGAATGTTCAGGCTATTGGCCGTGGCAACGAACATCACATCGGAAAGGTCGTAATCCACTTCGAGGTAATGATCGCTGAACGCGTGATTCTGCTCAGGATCCAGCACTTCGAGCAACGCGGACGAAGGATCACCGCGAAAATCCATCGCCATCTTGTCGACTTCGTCGAGCATGAACAGCGGATTGCGCACCTTCACCTTGGACATGTTCTGCACGATCTTGCCCGGCAAGGACCCAATGTACGTGCGGCGATGTCCGCGAATTTCGGCTTCATCGCGCACGCCGCCGAGCGACATTCTCACAAACTTGCGATTGGTGGCGCGTGCGATCGATTGTCCAAGCGATGTCTTGCCGACACCGGGAGGACCGACCAGACACAGAATCGGCCCCTTTAGTTTGTTCACCCGCTGTTGCACCGCAAGATACTCAAGGATGCGTTCCTTTACCTTATCAAGGCCATAGTGGTCGGCCTCGAGTATCTTCGAGGCGGCGGCCAGATCCTTGCGGATCTTGGTGCGCTTCTTCCACGGCACGCTGAGCAGCCAGTCGATGTAATTGCGTACGACAGTCGCTTCTGCCGCCATCGGCGACATCATCTTGAGCTTATTGAGTTCGGTTTGCGCCTTTTCCCGCGCCTCCTTCGTCATGCCCGCCTTTTCGATCTTTTGCGCCAGCTCTTCCGCTTCATTGGGCGATTCCTCCAACTCGCCGAGCTCTTTCTGGATCGCCTTCATCTGCTCGTTGAGATAGTACTCGCGCTGGCTCTTCTCCATCTGGCGCTTGACGCGTCCGCGAATGCGTTTCTCCACCTGGAGCAGATCGATCTCAGTTTCCATTACCCCCAGGATGTGCTCGAGCCGCTCACGCACGCCCTGCATTTCGAGAATCTGCTGCTTTTCTTCGATCTTGAGACTCAGGTGCGCCGCAATGGCGTCGGCTAGACGCCCGGCGTCGTCGATGCCGGCGAGCGACGTCAGAATTTCCGGAGGGATCTTCATGTTGAGCTTGACGTACTGGTCGAATTCGGACAGGACTGAACGCATGAGGGCCTCGCCCTCCTTGTCCTCAACCGGCTCCGACCCAAGCGTGATGACGTGCGCCGAAAAGTAATCGGTGGTCTCCACAAAACCCTGGGTCTTTGCGCGCTGCTCACCCTCGACGAGCACCTTTACCGTGCCATCGGGAAGTTTAAGCAGTTGCAGAATGCTGGCGATGGTTCCGATATCGTGGATCTGTTCCGGTGCCGGATCATCATCCGATGCGCTGCGCTGCGCGACCAGCATAATCTGCTTGCCCGCCTCCATCGCCTGTTCCAACGCGCGGATTGATTTTTTGCGGCCGACGAAAAGTGGTATCACCATGTAGGGAAAAACTACCACGTCCCGGAGTGGCAGCACCGGGAGCGTAATAACCGAACCGGGGGCGATTGGGGACTTTTGCTCTTGCGTCATGGATGGTACACCTCAAGTTTTGGCATTTGCGGCGCGCCGGGTTGGGCCGCGGTACACCGCACGATTCCCCTGCACTTTGTACCCATTTAGCGCGATCTTACAAACCGCGTGCAGATAGTCTGGGGATAATTGTCTGGGATTTCAATAGACGTTCAGAGAAACGGCACATGACCGCTGATGATTCCGCCAACACACGGCGGAATCGCAGGGATGGTAATACACTGCGCAAGCGCGGTCGCTCGCGCAGCAATTTACCGTTACGGCCGGGTCGATACGCGCTTCTGACCCTGATCGCCATCCTCCGCGTAGATAACCAGCGGCTTGGCGCTTTCCTTAATGACGTTTTCTTCGACAACCACCTTCTTAACGTTGTCGACAGAAGGCAGCTCGAACATGGTATCCAACAGCGCGGCTTCCAATATGGAGCGCAGACCACGTGCGCCGGTCTTGCGTTCCATGGCGCGCCGCGCCACGGCGGACAGGGCGTCGCTGCGAACTTCGAGCTCAACACCTTCAAGTTTCATGAGCTTCTGGTACTGCTTGATCAGCGCATTCTTGGGTTCGGTCAGAATGCGGATGAGCGCCTGTTCGTCCAGCTCATCCAGTATGGCGACAACCGGCAAACGTCCGACAAACTCCGGGATCAGGCCGTACTTGATAAGATCCTCAGGCTCCACGGCGCGCAGCACCTCGCCCATGGACTTTTCTTCCGATTTGCTCTTGATGGTCGCACCGAAACCAATACCGCCCTTCTCGGAACGATCGCGGATAACCCTTTCTAGACCGGAAAAGGCACCGCCGCAAATGAACAGGATATTGCGCGTATCCACCTGCAGAAATTCCTGCTGCGGATGCTTGCGGCCACCCTGTGGCGGCACGGAGGCGATGGTGCCTTCGATAAGCTTGAGCAACGCCTGCTGTACGCCTTCGCCAGATACGTCACGCGTAATCGAAGGGTTGTCGGACTTGCGCGAGATCTTGTCGATCTCGTCGATGTACACAATCCCTCTTTGCGCCTTCTCTACGTCGTAGTCGCACTTTTGCAGCAACTTCTGGATGATGTTTTCGACGTCCTCGCCGACGTAACCGGCTTCGGTCAGCGTGGTGGCATCGGCGATGGTGAACGGCACATTCAAGAGGCGCGCCAGAGTCTCTGCCAGCAGCGTCTTGCCGGAGCCGGTCGGCCCGATCAGCAGTATGTTGCTCTTGGACAGTTCGACGTCACCGATGTTGCCTTCATGCTCGATGCGCTTGTAGTGATTGTAAACGGCAACCGACAGCACCTTCTTGGCGTTGTACTGGCCGATTACGTATTCGTCCAGGATCTGACAGATCTCGCGCGGAGTAGGAAACTTATTCTTGGCGACAGCCGCGTTGGCTTCTTCCTGAACCTCTTCGCGGATAATGTCGTTACACAGCTCGACGCACTCGTCACAGACAAATACGGATGGACCGGCAATCAGCTTGCGTACTTCGTGCTGGCTCTTGCCACAGAACGAACAGTACAGGAGTTTTTCGCCCTTTCCGCTACCCCGGTCATTGTGGTTGTCGTCAGCCATCTCAGCCTCGCTCTAGCCCTGCAGGATCAACTCAAAATGCATGCTCGCAACCAGAATTGCAAGCCCGTTACCGGGCTATTTAATTCCTTTTATAGCACAACTTGGTCAGGTACGCTTTTCTATCACGGCATCAACCAAGCCGTAATTTACGGCCTCCGAGCCATCCATGAAGTTGTCTCGCTCGGTATCCTGCTCAATTTTCTGCATATTTTGCCCCGTATGCCGGACCAGTATCTGGTTCAGGCGTTCGCGCACCCGCAGGATTTCCCGGGCGTGGATGTCAATATCCGTGGCCTGCCCCTGGAAACCGCCGAGAGGCTGGTGAATCATCATGCGCGCATGCGGCAGGCAGAAGCGCTTGTTTTTGGCCCCGCCCGCCAGAAGCAGCGCGCCCATACTGGCAGCCTGGCCGATACAGACCGTACTGACATCCGGCTTGATGAACTGCATGGTGTCATAGATGGCCAGACCAGCGTTCACCGCACCGCCCGGAGAATTGATATAAAGGTTGATGTCCTTGTCCGGGTTCTCCGACTCTAGAAACAACAATTGCGCGACCACCAGATTCGCCATGTAGTCCTCAATCGGCCCGACAAGGAATACCAGGCGCTCCTTGAGCATGCGCGAATAGATGTCGTAGGCGCGCTCGCCGCGACCGGTCGTTTCAATGACCATGGGTACCAATCCAAGACCACGGGTATCCAGGGCACCGGCGTTATTCATGAAATCCCTCATGCTGTATTCCTCTAAGGACTGCAAAAAACGTTAGCCTTCCTGCCTTGTTTCATCGGCTTGCTGGGTGAGTTCCTTCAAGGACAGCGGCTTGTCCTTGATGGTCGCCGATTGCAGCAAGAGATCGACCACCTGCTCTTCGAGAACAAGTGATTCGATTTCTCCCAGCCGACCCGGCTCGGCATAGTGCCATTCAATGAACTTCTGCGGCGACTCGTAGCTTTCGGCGAGACGCTCGACGCGCGCTCTTACCAGCGCAGGGTCGGCGACAATTGCGCGTGATTTAACGATTTCGGCCAGTATCAGGCCGAGAGCAACTCGCCGGCGCGCCTGGCCAGCGTAGAGTGAACGGTCGGCTGGCACCTTAGCACGCGCCACACCCTGGGCTTCCAGGCTGGCAGCAGCACGCTCGATCAGCTTGTCGATTTCCGCTTCATGCAAGGCGCTGGGAACTTCCAGTTCGTTATCCTGCAAGAGTGCTTCGAAAACCTGGTCGCGAATGCGCGCACGAATTTGGTCTTGCAACTCGCGCTCCAGATTGCGTCTCACCTCCGCACGCAGCGAATCGACGCTGCCATCCTGGATACCAAACTGCTTGGCGAACTCTGAGTCCACCGCAGGCAGCACCGGCTCGTCGACCTCTTTGACTTTCACTTCGAAATCGACATCCTGGCCGGCCAGCATCTGACTACGGTAGTCCGCGGGAAACCGAACGTGCACGCTGCGTACATCTGCTGCCTTGGCACCAATCAGGTTATCTTCGAAACCGTCAACCAGGGTTTTGCGGCCCAGCACCAGCGCGAAATCCGACGCACTGCCACCTTCGAAAGGAGCGCCATTGATGCGCCCCTCGAAGTCGATCACCAGGCGATCGTCAGTCTGTGCGGCACGCTCAGTGGCGCGCCAAGTCATGCGCTGCTTGCGCAATGATTCCAGCGTATGGTCGATGTCGGCCTCGGTGACGCTGCTTATCGGTCGCTCGATCTGACGGCCGGCAACATCAAGCTTTCCGATTTCAGGGTAGACTTCGAACACCGCCGTATACTTCAGATCGTGGCCACGTTCGATGGAACGCGACTCAATGGTCGGGCCACCGGCCGGCTTGAGCCCCTGCCCAACAATGGCTTCATAGAAACTCGACTGGATCAGGTCGCCGGCAACTTCCTCCATGACCTTACCGCCGTAGTGTGCCTCGATAATCTTCATCGGCGCCTTGCCCGGTCGAAACCCGGGAAAACGCGAAGTTCTGGAAAGACGCTGCAGGCGCGCCGAGACCTCGCGCTCCAGCTGGTCGGCGGGAAGCGCCACGGTCATTCTGCGACCAAGGCGGCCGGTGGTTTCTACGGATATCTGCATCAAAAAAACCCTATGGAATCGCGGTAATTGCGGCTTTCTATCAGCCGGACTGTAACGGGAATATCATACCGTTAAGCGGGCAGGAGGCCAAGGAGATACGTAGCTGGCTACAACGCATACATATATGGTGCGAACGGGGAGACTCGAACTCCCACGGGTTACCCCACTGGAACCTAAATCCAGCGCGTCTACCAGTTCCGCCACATTCGCAGTTGGGGATCCGCCGCCGGGACCGCTCACCCCGTGGTACTATCGGACGTATTGAGACTTTGCAACCGGACAAAAAAGGCTCGATGTCCCGGACATCGAGCCTCGCAGAATGGTGGGCCGTGTAGGAGTCGAACCTACGACCTAGAGATTAAGAGTCTCCAGCTCTACCAACTGAGCTAACGGCCCGCATACTACCGCATACAGCAAAACTGGGGTGAGCGATGGGATTCGAACCCACGACAACCGGAATCACAATCCGGGACTCTGACCAGCTGAGCTACGCTCACCATAATTCTGGGAACGGCCTTAGCGGAACTCCGCCCCGCCACTTGTCACACAGGCACCCACACCAAAACTGGACCGCCCAGGGCCGGCAAACATGGCGCGCCCGACAGGAATCGAACCTGTAACCCCCAGCTTAGAAGGCTGGTGCTCTATCCGGTTGAGCTACGGGCGCGTGCTCTCTTGTGGAGCAACGGGCGCAAGCTCAACCCGGCAACCCCCGTTTGCCCTTGCAGACAACAATTATGGTCGGGGTAGAGGGATTTGAACCCCCGACACCCTGCTCCCAAAGCAGGTGCGCTACCAGGCTGCGCTATACCCCGGCGACCGTGGTTCAACTCGATAAGGCATCGCGCGGTCCCTTGGTATTGGGACTCAACCTGCTACCGCTACCGGTAGTCGAGCGCTAAGGACCCGCACCGCGCAAGGGCGCAGAATATACGCGCTGGCCCCACGACGGTCAATGGCGCCACGGACGATGGGCCGCGCCAGGCCGATTGGCCGACACTCAGCGCCCGCCTTGGCGAAAACCGCTCCGGGGGGCGCACTTGGCGCCAGCGGGAGCGCATGCGATGATGCGGCCCTTTCTCAAAGTCAAAAAACCTGTTTTTGCATGAGCGCACGCATCATCGATGGTAGAACAATTGCGGCAGCTGTACGGGCCGAGGTTGGAGTGCGCGTGGCGCAAAGAACGGCGCGTGGCGAGCGCGTACCCGGGCTGGCCGTGATCATGGTCGGCGAAAATCCGGCGTCCCAGGTCTACGTGCGCAGCAAGCGCAAAGCCTGCGCTGAAGTCGGGATGCTGTCCTTTTCGCATGATCTGCCGGCCGACATCCCCCAGAACAGTTTGCTGCAACTTATTGACCAGCTGAACCAAGATACGCGCGTCGACGGAATCCTGGTTCAGCTTCCCCTGCCGGCGCAAATCGATGCGGAAACGGTCATCGAGCGGATTCGCCCGGACAAGGATGTGGATGGCTTTCACCCCTATAACATGGGTCGCCTGGCCCTGCGAATGCCGGTGCTGCGCTCGTGTACCCCGCGCGGCATCATGCATCTCTTGGCAACGACGGACCTTGCGATACGTGGTCAGCACGCTGTTGTGGTCGGCGCCTCTAACCATGTTGGACGCCCTATGGCGCTTGAGCTTCTGCTTGCCGGTTGCACCGTGACGGTGTGTCACCGGTTTACCCGCGATTTGCCCTCTCTGGTGGCCCAGGCGGACATCCTGGTGGTCGCCGCTGGCAAACCTGGCCTTATTAAAGGTCAGTGGGTCAAAACCGGGGCGGCCGTGATGGATGTTGGTATCACGCGCTCGGCTGACGGCAAACTAACCGGCGACGTGGAATTCGAAGTTGCGGCTGAAAGGGCTGCCTGGATCACCCCTGTCCCTGGTGGAGTGGGACCGATGACAGTGGCTTCCCTGCTTCTCAATACCCTGGAAGCCACCGAACAATTCCACGGTCGGGCAAGGTCCTGACAATTCAGGACAATTCCCCAACCGCCGAACCGCGAAACGGTTCGGCGGACTTCACGGAAAAACCAATTAGTTCTTCTGATCAGGGGCGGCAGCCGGAGCTTCCGTACCAGCGGCAGGGGCGGCAGCCGGAGCCTGAGCAGCCGGAGCTTCCGTACCAGCGGCAGGGGCGGCAGCCGGAGCCTGAGCAGCCGGAGCAGCGGCGGGGGCGGCAGCCGGAGCTTCCGCGGCCTTCTTCTCACATGCGGTAAGGGCAAATGCGACGGCAATCAAAACCAGCAGCTTTTTCATCTGTAACTCTCCCGGGATAAGTAATAGTAAATGTTTTGCAACCAAAATCGGCGCTAAGCCGGCGCAATTATACATGGGTGCAGTGGCCTGAATAGGCGCTGCGAGTCCCGCTAAAAAAATATTTCCTACCGTTCGTCAGTGCGCTTGTTCCAGTCGCAGCTGTGATAAACTCGGACCATCCCGCTTCTGATCGCTAGTACCCGATCGCGATCGCCGCAGATCTGGCGCGTCAATGGTGCGCTGCATACTAAGGTCACACTTTCTGCAAAGACTGTGGGGGCGCCCCTGCTTCGCGGCACAGCCCGATTAGGAACCGCGTCGACCCGCGCCTGAAGCCCGTAAGAAGCATATGCATTTTTTCCGACCGCAGACTTGTCACACGGCAGGAGTACCGTGCGGCGAACAGAGGAATCTCACCCATGCCAAAAGCCAGCAATCCAGTTATCAGCACGTCGCTCACCGCACCTGTGCGTGGAAAAGCGCTCGGCATCAATACCGCGAACATGTTTCGCGAACAGGTGGGGGTTGAAGGTATCGATCACAATGACATTTTGCAGCTTGCCGACGACATGGGGCGCGTGCACGAGACCCTAGTAAGCAAATCGCTCGGGGGGTTGGATGCCGAATTTGCCTGTCTTAATCTCGCCACCGAAATGCGTAACTCACTGCCTGAGATTCGCAGCTCAGCTGCCGAGCTAAGAGGCTATCGCGACATTTTGCTCATCGGTATTGGCGGCTCCAATCTCGGAACCAAGGCGATCCGCCATGCACTTAAACCGGAGGATGACTCGCCGGCAGGCGCGCAAGCCGCTTCCGTGCCAAGGCTGCATTTCGTCGAGAACATCGACTCGTATCACATGGATCGCCTATTTCGACAGCTTTCCCCGGAGCACACAGCCGTGCTTTGCATCAGCAAGTCGGGAGGAACCATCGAAACTGTGGTTCAGTACCTGATACTGCGCGATTGGCTTACCAAGAAGCTTGGCGCCAAAGAAGCGAGACGCCACCAATGGGTCATAACCGATCCCGACCATGGGTGGCTGCGGCAGCTCGCACGCAAAGAGGAACTTGCCAGCCTGCCCGTGCCACCACAGGTTGGCGGGCGCTACTCGGTTCTGTCGGCCGTCGGGCTGCTGCCGCTTGCGGCACTCGACATTGACGTGGATTCACTGCTTGCCGGAGCGGCCGATTTCGGCGCACGTTGCACCGCAGCAGACCCGGAAAAGAATCCCGCGCTTCTGCTCGCAGCGCTCTATTACCTTCTGGACAAACGCCGGGACAAGCGCATCAGCGTTATGATGCCCTACGTCAATCGCCTGCGCCTGCTTGCGGACTGGTACTGTCAGTTGTGGGCCGAGTCGCTGGGAAAATGGCAGGGACCTCAACCAGGTCAATCGGCTGCCGGATCGCTACCTGTGCGCGCCATGGGCGCAGTCGATCAGCACAGCCAACTGCAGATGTACCTCGAATCGCGTCACGACAAGATGTTTACGTTCGTCGATCTGGACTGGTGGGATCACGATATCCACGTCCCCATGGAAGCCGACGCGCGCAGCGCGTTCCCGTATCTCGAAGGTCGCACGCTTGCGGACATTATTCACGCAGAATTCCGCGCAACCCGGCAAGTAATTACCGAAGCCGGGCATCCGAATATGACCCTGGAGATGCCCCTGCTCGATGCCTACACGCTCGGCCAAATCATCGAACTCTATCAACGCACCACCGTCTATACCGGTCTTCTCTACGGCATCAATCCACTCGATCAACCGTCAGTGGAAAAAGGCAAGAAACTGGCAATCCGCTATCTGCAGGAAGGATTTAACTGAGGCTTCACTGTTCCTGCCGCGCGAGGTTGTTGCGCCCGTGTTCGAGTTTGCCCGGAGATTTCTGAACCGCAGTCACGCTGCGCGCGAAATTCCGGATTCGCTTTGGCGTCAGACGCTGGCGCGGTGCGGTTTTCTTGCGACTCTGCCGCCCCGCGAGCGTCATCGGTTGCGCCATCTCGTTTCAAGCTTTCTTCACAAGAAAACCTTCGAAGGCGCCGCCGGTCAGCTGATCGACGATGCGCTACGCGTGATGATTGCCTCTCAGGCCTGTCTGCTCATTCTCAACCTCGGACTGGACTATTACGCCGGCTGGTCGTCGATCATTGTCTATCCTGGTGAATTCAGGGTCCAACGTGAATACCGGGACAGTGTTGGCGTTGTGCACGAGGGCAGCGAGATACTTTCCGGTGAATCGTGGCAGCGCGGTCCGGTTGTCCTTTCCTGGCGTGCAGCTGCATCGCCGGATGCAACGGGACACAATGTGGTGTTGCACGAGTTCGCGCACAAGATCGACATGCTGAATGGACCGGCCAACGGGTTTCCTCCGCTGCACGCCGGCATGGACGCAAACCAATGGTCCGCCGACTTGGCGGCCGCATACGCGAACCTGCTGCAGGTTCTTGCCAGCGGCGGAGTGTCACGCATAGATCCTTACGCAGCGAAGAACGCGGGCGAGTTTTTTGCGGTGTTAAGCGAGGCCTTTTTCATCAGCCCGCAGACGGTACTGGAGGACTATCCGTCGGTCTACACGCAGCTCGCTCGCTTTTACCGCCAGGATCCTTTG
>JAJXUF010000201.1 GCA_021783175.1 Pseudomonadota bacterium | reverse complement strand
GCGGCAACGTCGGCCTTGTGCGCGCGCGCGATCCCGACGACTTCGGGCAGGCTGCCGGCGAGTTCGCCGACGCTGTTGATGAAGGCGCAGCCGCGGTAGCCGGGATCGCGCAGCCACTCGCCCACGGCCGGCACGATGGCCTCCGGCCCGCCGCCGTGGCGTGCCATTGCGTCTGCGAACCACGCCAGCCAGCGCTGGTGGCGGTAATCCAGATAGGCGCGGATCAGGTCGTTCTTGCTCGGAAAATGACGGTAAAAGGTCACCTTGGCGACGCCGGATTCGGCGATGACCCGGTCGATGCCGGTGGCGCGCACCCCGTCGCGGTAGAAGAGATCGTGCGCGGTTCGCAGGATGCGGTCGCGGGCGGAGGGCGCGTCGGCGGCCGGGGAGTCAGAGGTCATGCCGACATTGTAGACAGGTCCGTCTACACGGGCTAGACTGGCCTCACGTAGACAGACCTGTCTACATAATCGAGGAGAACTCATGGAAACCAAACCGCCCCTGCCGCCCTTCACCGAAGACACAGCCCGACAGAAAGTGCGCCTGGCCGAAGACGCCTGGAACACGCGCGACCCCGCGCGCGTGGTGCAGGTGTACACGGAAGAAACACGCTGGCGCAACCGCGCCGAGTTCCCGGTCGGCCGTGCGGAAGTGCAGCGCTTTCTCGAACGCAAGTGGGCGCGCGAACTCGATTACCGGCTGATCAAGGAACTGTGGGCCTGTACCGGCAACCGTATCGCCGTGCGCTTCGCCTATGAATGGCACGACGACTCGGGCCAGTGGTACCGCTCCTACGGCAATGAAAACTGGGCGTTCAACGATCAAGGCTTCATGTCGCGCCGCTACGCCAGCATCAACGACCTGCCCATTGCGGAAGCCGAGCGCAAATTCTTCTGGCCGCTGGGCCGCCGCCCGGACGACCATCCCGGACTGAGCGACCTGGGCTTGTAAGCGCCCGCTATGTATTGAAACTTGGCGAGGCCCCGAACATGCGCGACACGGATCAACGGCAGTTTCTGCACGCAGGCGAGCTAGAGGCCCAGCGCCGCTACGGTGCCGAGGGCTATTGGAACGACCACACCCTCGGCATGATCCGGGATCAGCTTCCCGCCGCCTGGGCGGCGTTTCTGGAAGCCCAGGCCTTCTTCTTCATCGCCACGGCCAATGATCGCGGGGAATGCGATTGCAGCTTCCGCGGGCGGGAATTCAACGCATCGGGACAGCCCTATCCCCTGCTCAAGGTGCTGGATGCGAAGACTCTGGTGTTTCCCGATTTTAGCGGCAACAAGCTCTACAACTCCCTGGGCAATATCCTGGTCAATCCGCACATCGGCCTGCTGTTCGTGGACTTCCAGAACCGCTCGCGGGCGCGGGTGAACGGCGCCGCAGAAATCATCGAAGACCGGCGCGTATACGAAGCCATCTGGCCGACGGCGCAGCGCTACGTGCAGGTCGCGGTGCAGCAGGCCTACCCCAACTGCAAGGCGCGCATCCCGAAGATGAATTTCGCCCCGCCGACCGACGCCTTCTTCGACGAATGACGGACGTGTTCAGGCTTCCCGAGGCTTTGGCGGCATGGGGCGCGCCAGACTTCATCCCGACTTTGAAACGCGAAATCGGGACGCTCGATACGCTACGATGGCTACTTGCCAAGCGCATGAACGGGTTCGGCAGCATCGACGAGCCGGTCACGGTCATGGTGCTCGGTGCGAATGACCAGGGCGAGATCATCGAAGCCAGGATCACCCTTCTCTACACGGTGAGCGCGACGGTGTACCGGTGCCCCGATTGTTCTGGCGAGGATGTTGTTCACGGGGCTTGTGAGATGACGGTTCGGATCGACAAGAGAACCGCAGCGGCCACGTTTTTTTCCTGACGGAGAACGATACTCAGCCATGGATGGCGGGTTCTTGGCCATTCCAGTCAGCCACGACCCATCATATTCGACACTCATCAATGTCCTCTTACCAAGATACCTAATTGATGTTATCGATCCACAGCAATCTTTCATATGACGCGGATCATTCGTCTGCTTCCTGCTACTAAACGGCCACCGAACAAACGCAAGTCTGCTTCACAAACCTATCGAACCCGGCCTGCGGCAATGGCTGTTTGAAGTGATGCGCATCAAAGGCTGGCAGTTCAACTAGCCACCTGCTAGATTGCTGTCTTTGCGATTTTGTACGACTCTATGCCGCCCAACTTAATGCCAAGCGAATTCAAGAATGAATGAACCCTGGATATCCGTTGAACAGATTGCCGAACATCTTGGCGTAACCCGCGACTCGATCTATCGCTGGATCGACGCCAAGGGGCTACCCGCTCATAAAATTGGCCGCCTCTGGAAATTCAAGATTACCGAAGTCGACGACTGGGTACGCCGTGATGGCGCGCGGGATGATTATGCGAGGAAACGCGATGGCAGCTAATGGAACGAACAGCTTCGGCATTCGCGACAACCACGCGCACGGCAAGGTTGCAGATTTCCTTGTTGAGAAGATCGCCGCCGGCAGCAAGCTCTCCGTTGTCTCGGCATATTTCACCATTTACGCCTACGAGGCCCTATCGGCAGAACTCGACCAGATCGGTCAACTGCATTTTCTCTTCGGTGAGCCTCGATTCATCGCATCACTTGATCCGGATAAGACAGATAAAAATCCTTCAAGATCGAAGATGAACGACTGGAGCTTGCCAACCGCTTGCGACAAAAGGAAGTTGCACGTCGTTGCGCCACCTGGATACGCGACAAAGTAGACATTCGTTCCGTCAGGCAGACCAACCTGCTTCACGGCAAGCTTTACCACATTGATGATGGGCGACGTGAGCACGCCCTTCTTGGCAGCTCCAACTTCACCCGGCGCGGTCTTGGCCTCTCCGCCACACCCAACATCGAACTCAACCTGATTGTCGATGGCGACCGGGACAGGGCTGAACTCAAGGAATGGTTCGACCAAATCTGGGCAGACGAAAAACTCGTTGGGGATGTCAAAGACGAAGTGCTGCTTTACTTGGAGCAGCTATACGTCAATCACGCACCGGAATTTATCTACTTCAAAACCCTGTTTCACGTCTTCGAACGCTTCCTGTCCGGCCAGGCTGATGATGCCCAGCTTTTTGACCGACCCGCCATTGTCGATACCGATATTTGGAAGGCGCTGTTCGACTTTCAGAAAGACGGCGCCAAGGGCGCGATTCACAAAATCAATGCACATAACGGTTGCATCCTTGCCGACAGCGTCGGTTTGGGAAAAACCTATACCGCGCTGGCCGTCATCAAGTACTACGAGCTCCGTAACCTTCGCGTTCTTGTGCTCTGCCCCAAAAAACTGCGCGACAACTGGACGGTGTTTCTCGCCCAGAACAACAGCGAACTGAATCCCTTCCTCAAGGACCGCTTCGCCTACACCGTGCTTTCCCACACCGACCTGTCGCGGGAAAGCGGCAAGGTGGACGGTGTCGATCTCGCAGCCCTCAACTGGGGCAATTACGATCTGATCGTCATCGACGAATCCCACAACTTCCGCAACAACACCAAGGGCAAGCGCGACGAAGACGGCAATATCATCAGAAAGAGCCGCTACGAGCGCCTGATGGAAGACATCATCCAGACCGGGGTAAAAACCAAGGTACTGCTGCTCTCGGCCACGCCGGTCAACAATGACCTCAAGGATTTGCGCAACCAGATTTACTTCGTCACCGAAGGGCGCGATGCCGCGTTTTCACAAAGCTTTGGTATCCACAGCATTAAGGACACGCTGACCACCGCGCAAAAAACCTTTATGGAATGGGCCAAGCGCGCTGGCGACAAGGATGCACGTGACTTAATGGATCGGCTCTCCGCAGGTTTCTTTACCCTGCTCGACGAACTCACCATTGCGCGCTCGCGCAAGCACATCCAGAAATACTATCGTGCCTCGCTGGCGCAGATCGGCCAGTTCCCCAAGCGCAAGAAACCGGAGTCGGTGTACTCGGAAATTGACCTCAAGGGGCGTTTCCCGTCTTACGACCGGCTGAATGACGAAATCTCGAATTACCAGTTGTCGTTATTCAATCCATCCAAGCACGTGCTGCCGCAATTCAAAGCCCAGTACGAGGCGCGCAACATCCTGAACTTCAGCCAGGAGAATCGCGAAAAATTCCTCATCGGCATGATGAAAGTGAATTTTCTCAAACGGCTGGAAAGCTCAGTGTTTTCCTTCGCTATCACGATGGAGCGCACCGTCAATAAAATTGAGGACCTGGAAAGCCGCCTGCGCCAGTTTCAGAAGCACCAGACGCAAGCCGCCGATAACGTGCAAGCCGATTTTTTTGCTGAGCCAGAGGAAGAAGACGACGATCTCGCCGAAGCCTTCCAGGTGGGTGGCAAGCTCAAGTTCCAAATGGAACACCTGGATGTGGGCGCCTGGCTGAAAGACCTTGCCACCGACAAACAGCAGCTTTCCCTGCTGGCCGAAGCAGCGCAGTCGGTCGATACCAAGCGGGATGCCAAACTCGCCGACCTCAAGAAAATCATCGAGCACAAGGTCAAGAATCCGACCACCAACAGCCACGGTGAGGAAAATCGCAAGATCATCGTCTTCTGCGCGTTCGCCGACACGGCAGCCTACCTTTATGAAGAAATGGAGGCGTGGGCACGCAAGAGCCTCAACGTCCACATCGCGCTGGTGTCAGGCGGAACGAAACCCAACCGCACCACCTTCGGCCATGCCGATTTCACCCAGATCCTCGTCAATTTTTCACCTCGCGCCAAGCAGCGCGCGAAGATGAAATCCATGCCACAAGACGGCGAGATCGACATCCTGATTGCCACGGATTGCATATCCGAAGGCCAGAACCTTCAGGATTGCGACCTGCTGGCGAACTACGACATCCACTGGAACCCGGTGCGCATCATCCAGCGCTTCGGCCGGATCGACCGGATCGGCAGTCAGAACAAAGAAATCCAGCTCATTAATTTCTGGCCCACGCCGGACCTCAACAAATACATCAACCTGAAAAACCGGGTCGAAGCGCGCATGGCCCTGGTGGACATCGCCGCCACCGCCGAGGACAACATCCTGCAAGCCGAAGACCTGCGCGAGTTAATCCAGGAAGACCTGCGCTACCGTGACAAACAACTGCTCCGGCTCAAGGACGAAGTGCTCGACCTGGAAGACTTCAACGAGTCCGTGGCGCTGAACGAATTCACCCTCGACGACTTCCGCATGGAACTGGCCACCTACATCGAAGCCAACCGCGAGAAGCTCGAAGACGCACCCTTCGGCCTCTACGCCATCGTGCCGCCCCATGCCGATCATCAGGCCATCAAGCCCGGCGCAATCTACTGCCTCAAGCAGCGTATCGACGCCAGCGGCAACGAAGCCGTGAACCCATTGCAGCCGTACTTCCT
>JAJXUF010000200.1 GCA_021783175.1 Pseudomonadota bacterium | reverse complement strand
GCCAGAAGCCGCGAAGATCCGCGCGGTTCAAGCGGGAGAAACTGCTGAACGTCTGAAACACCGATTCGTTGATCACCACGGTCTTGATCATCTCGATGCCGAGCGTATTGAGTGCTTGCGCAATTCCCAACTGGAGGCTGCTGTGGCTATACGCCGAACTGTTGGCAATGCCCAGGATCTTCGCGGTCATGCCCGCATCGTGCGCAATGAGCTTGGCCACCTGACCCATGCCAGCATCGTCTCTTTGGCAGAGGTCGATCAGTTTGACGAGTATCTGCGGCATTGCCGGTAGCCGTGCTACCAACAAGCGATTGCGAATGGATTGATCAGATTTTTGCATGCTTGCGCGTAACCACTGAATAATTGCCAGTCGATAATTCGCTACAGGATAAAATCCCTGAATGACCACTCATTGCGCACAAACGCATGATGATCTGCGGTTCGATTATCTGACTATACAAGGCTAACCTTTCAATGAAATCACGCCTCTGGATTTTTAATCTAACAAAGCCAAGCAAAAAGTCAACATTTTTCGGTGTTTTTTCTCATTATTATTAATGAGTTAACTGATCAAGTTAAACCATTTGCTTCATTGTGGAATTGGGGTTTTGCTAATTTATAAAATAAAATCATATTGTTATGTAATTTCCATGCATAGATTACGGGTATTCGCCCGCGCAAGGAAATTTCGGATACTCCTCGGAGAATCCCCGTCCAGCCGCGTGCGGCAGTGCTGAAGGCCGGAACGCATGACAATTGCGCAATGCCAGACATCCATCCGGAAGCAATGCGGTTTTGCGCGGGCATTATTTGCCGGTTATTGATGGATGAGAATCGCGCCAAGCCCGAGCATATCCCGTCGCCTGCGGGGAGAAAAATCCGGAATGGCCCGCCGGATTGGATCGGACAGCGGGCACGTCAGGCTGGAAGCAAAGCGGAAAGGCAGCTAACATTCGTTTCCGCGATCCGCGGTTGGCGCGCTAACACGATCGCACACGACTATGACATTCATTGCTTCTTCTCCTTTTCAGCTTCTTATTGCCCTATGCGCATTCTGATCAGTAACGACGACGGCTATTTTGCGCCGGGCCTGGCTTGCCTGTTTCGACACCTTTCCGCTATCGCCGACGTCGTGGTGGTTGCGCCCGAACGCGACCGTAGCGGTGCGAGCAATTCGCTCACGCTTAATCGTCCGCTCAATCTGCGCCAGGCCGCGAGCGGCTTCTACTATGTCGACGGCACGCCGACCGATTGCGTGCACCTGGCTGTCACCGGCATGCTGGATACGCAGCCCGATATCGTGGTGTCAGGCATCAACTCCGGCGCCAATATGGGCGACGACACCATTTACTCCGGCACGGTCGCCGCAGCGACCGAGGGATTCCTGCTCGGCATTCCCGCCATCGCGATCTCGATGGCGCGGCATGAACCCGCGCATTACGACACGGCAGGCAAAGTCGCGGTGGACCTGGTACAGCGCTTCATGACACAGGCGAATTCGCATCCCTGGCTGCTGAACGTCAATGTGCCGGACATTCCGCACGATCAACTGCTGGGCATGGAAGTCACGCGCCTGGGCAAACGGCACAAGGCCGAGCCGGTGGTCAAGAGCAGCAACCCGCACGGCCAGCCGGTGTACTGGGTCGGTGCGGCGGGCAAAGCGCAGGATGCGGGCGAGGGCACTGATTTCTTCGCGACATCCCAACGCCGGGTTTCCATCACGCCGCTGCAGATCGATCTTACCCAATACAGCCAGCTGGATGCGGTTCGTTCCTGGATAGGGACGCAAAAGTGAACTTGCGCCACGTCGGCATCGGTATGACTTCTGCGCGCACCCGTGGCCGGCTGATAGAACGATTGCGCGCCGAAGGCATCCGGGACGAAACGGTATTGGCGGCGATGAGTGAAGTGCCGCGCCATATTTTCATCGACGAGGCCCTGGCGACTCGCGCCTACGACGATGTCTCGTTACCCATCGGACACGGGCAGACCATCTCCCAGCCTTACATCGTGGCACGCATGACCGAAGTGCTGCGCAACGGCAAGCAACTCAACCGCGTGCTGGAGGTCGGCACAGGCTGCGGCTATCAGGCTGCGGTGCTGGCAAAGGTGGCGAAAGAAGTCTATTCCATCGAACGTATACAACCTTTGCATGAACGCGCCCGGAAGACGCTGCGCGAGCTCAAGATATTCAACGTCAATCTGCGTTACGCGGATGGCGCCGCAGGCTTGCCGGATAAGGCCCCGTTCGACGGCATTATCATGGCCTGTGCCGCGCCCGCCCTCTCCGCCGTGCTGCGGGAGCAGCTTGCGGTGGGTGGTAGAATGGTGCTGCCGATGGGAACCCAGGAACAATATTTGTATCTGATCGAGCGTGAAGAGACCGGTTTTCGCGAAAGCCGTCTGGAAGCCGTGAAATTCGTACCGCTGGTAATGGGGAAAGCATGAATAGACAGATACTGCGGTGGGTAACGTTGACGCTGGCCACGTTGCTGGCGGGCTGTGGGACAACCGCTCCAAACGGGCACCGTGCACCCGTGATGGAATACGGCGCCGACAAGACTCCGGGCTCATCGGCGCAAGCAGCAGCGAAAAAGCCGACGCCGGTCATGGACTCCAATTACGAGACGGTTACGCGGACATATGTCGTGCAAAAGGGCGACACGCTTTACAGTATTGCCTTCCTGAATGGCGTGGATTACCGCGACGTGGCGGACTGGAACCATCTTGCCAACCCTGCCGCGATCAAGATCGGGCAACAGTTGCAACTGCATATCCAGGTCGCGGGCTCGGCGCCCAAAGACGCGCCGAGGCCGGTAATGGCTTCGCAAGTGCCCGAGCAGGGCGCGATCAAGAGTTACCCCAAGGTGGGCAAACTGGTTTATACCGATAATGCCCTGGTACAGGCTGAACGCCTGCAGAACGAATCGGCGGCAGCGGTGGCGGCGACGCCGGTTGTGGTTGCCGTGCCGGCCAGACCGGCGGGCGCTTCGGCACACGCAGTGGATGATGAAGAGCCGCTGGAATGGGGCATGCCGACCAAGGGTAAGCTGATCGCCGGTTTTTCCGAGAGCGACAATCGCAAAGGCGTGGATATCGTGGGTGTGCGCGGTCAGGCTGTCGTGGCGAGTGCATCGGGGAAGGTGGTGTACAGCGGCAGCGGATTGCGCGGCTATGGCAAACTCATCATCATCAAGCACAACAAGACCTACCTCAGCGCCTATGCGCACAATGACCAGATCCTGGTGAAGGAGGGGCAGAACGTCAGCAAGGGGCAGAAGATCGCCGAGATGGGCAATACCGATGCCAGCCAGGTCGAACTGCATTTCGAGATCCGCAAGTTCGGCAGACCCGTGGATCCGGCGCAGTACCTGCCGCTGGTCAAATCTTGAGCAATCCATTCAAGAGGCTGATCGAGGTGAGTTCGTTGCCATTCACCCTTCGCCAGGCTGGGACGAACGGGCAGCGGGAATTGGCGATGACTTGTGACTGATGAATCTCCCAGACTGAGCGTCACCGACCACAGCCGCGACAGTGCCGGGTTGCGTTATGTGTATCCGGTCGTGTCGCGCCGCGCCGGCGGTGTCTCCATCGGCATCAACCTCAATCCGAACAATGCCTGCAACTGGCGCTGTATCTACTGCCAGGTCCCCGGGCTTGTGCGTGGCGCCGCACCGCCAGTAGACCTGCCGTTGCTGGAACAGGAACTCGCGGGATTTTTGCATGAATTGCAGCACGGCGATTTCATGCAGCACGTGCCACCCGAAGCGCGACGCATCAGCGACATCGCCATTTCCGGCAACGGCGAACCCACCAGCGCGCAGGAATTCGCCGAAGTCATCGGGCTCATCGCCCGGCACAAACCCGCCGAACTCAAGTTGGTGCTTATCACCAATGGCAGCCTCATGCAGCGCGACAACGTGCAGCAGGGCTTGCGCCAAATGTCGCCGCTCGACGGCGAAGTCTGGTTCAAACTGGATCGCGCCAGCGAAGCGGGCATGGCGCTCGTCAATGACACCAGGATCTCCATGGAAAAAGTGCAACAAAATCTCACCACCGCTATCGCCTGCTGTCCCAACACATGGCTGCAAACCTGCTGGTTTGCGCTGGATGGCATTGCGCCGAGTGCGCAAGACGAAGACGACTATGTGAACTTTCTGAAGGGTTTGTTGCGCGGCGGCATCAAGCCGCAGGGAGTGCTGTTGTACGGTCTGGCGCGGCCTTCGATGCAGCTTGAGGCGCCGCGTTTGTCCGCACTATCGAGCGAACATATGGAAGGCTTCGCCACACGAATCCGCAGGCTGAGTGTGGATGTGAGGGTGACGGTTTAATCGGGGCAATTGGAAACAATTGCGATCGGGAAACTGGCGCCCTGTCAAATTCACCATGTGTTGCGGGCTGCTGCACGACCCTCAACACAGCTGATTCAGTTACCGTTGGCAATCAATTGAAAAACCGCACCCGCAGGCGAATGGCATTCGCCGATGGCGCGTCTGGATTCGAGCAGGAATTCGCAGCTCAAACGTTGTCCTTTGTCGGATACCAATTGCGCGCGCGCCGAATTGGACGAGTAAGTCGTTTGCGTATCGCGGGGAAAAGACCGCCAGCCTCCGAAGGTTTCAGAATACGCCTCGCCGCTGGCAAAGATGTAGAACCCTTTATATAACTGCCCATCAACCATTGCTTCGATCAGCTGCTTGCCCGGCAAGAGCATCCCTTTTTGCACCCTGGATTCGGAGTCGACAAGTTGAAACGGCACTGGCCTGGGCGCCGCACAGCCAGTAGCCATGGCAAGCACAAGCAGTACGGAGCATAGGGTTCGGAGATGTCTTGTCATGATGGGCATCCGTAATCCGTGGTTGATTTGGTAACTTGCGCCAAGACGGTCATTCTGCATTAAATCGCAATTGTCGGTCGATTTTGAAGTTCGGCCATGAACTGTACATTGGGTGAAAATCGTATCGATGCCATTATCAATGCTCTGGGACGCTTCGGATTAACAAAGGCAATTCAGTAGTTGTAGTCCATTCCACGACCTGCCAGGAACACCCGTCCATAGACCCGCGTATCGGCGACGATGCCCCCAACACCGCCGTAACGGTGATTGTCGTCGTCGATCCGGGTCCAATGAGCTCCCGCATCGTCAGACCGATACACGCCGTAGACATAGACTCCGCCAGTGAGCAGTCTTCCCACGAAGTAGACGGCTGCCGAGTAGGATGACCCCGCCGCAGGCACGCCCAAAGCGACTTTCATCGCGCCGTGCTGGGTCGTGTTTCCTGTCCCCACCAAGGTTCCTGTCAGCTTCGTCCAGGTGACGCCGGAGTCGACGGAATGCCACAGGTTGTTGGCGTCGGCCAGCCAGAGATCGCCCTCGGCGAAAGGGTTGA
>JAJXUF010000199.1 GCA_021783175.1 Pseudomonadota bacterium | reverse complement strand
GATCTTCAGCGCCCCGCCTCGTTACCCCACAGCAGTTTGTGCAACTGCACCTGCAAGCGTACCGGCAAGCGGTCACGCAATATCCATTCCGCCAAGTCCCTGGCTGCGAGCTGCCCCTGAGCAGGCGAGAACAGCACCGCGCAGTGCCGCGTCAACTCCCGCTCTTCCAGAACTTGTTTCGCCCATTGGTAGTCCGCCTCGTCGCACAGCACGAACTTGATCTCGTCGTGCGGATTGAGATGCGCCAGATTGCTCCACAGGTTCTTTTGCACTTCACCCGATGCCGGCGTTTTGATATCCAGCACTTTCATCACCCGCGTGTCCACACCGCTCACATCCAGCGCCCCGCCTGTTTCCAGCGAAACCTCGTAACCTGATTCGCATAGCGCTCGCAACAAAATCAAACAATTCTTCTGCGCCAGCGGCTCACCGCCGGTGACAGTGATGTAACGCGGTGTATACCGCGCCACTTCATCCATGATTGATTGTAGTGTCATGGTCTGACCGCCGGTAAAAGCATAGGCTGTATCGCAATAGGTACAACGCAACGGGCACCCGGTCAGGCGCACAAACACAGTCGGCAAACCGACGCGGCTGGTCTCGCCCTGCAGCGAATAAAATATCTCGCTGATGCGCAATGACTCGCTGCTTGTGTACGGCATAACTTTTGAAAAACTACTTGATAGTGGCAAGGCGCTTCTTCGCCTTGTCGGAAGCGTCGCTGCCCGGGAATTGGGAAATGAGCTGTTTAAGGGTCTTTTTCGCGGCTGTCTTGTTCTTCAATTCCAGCTGGCACTCGGCAATATTGAGCATCGCCTCCGCCGCACGGGGATGATCCGGAAATTTGCTGACCAATGTCCCATAACTGTTCAGGCAATTCTTGTAATCTTTCAGCAAGAAATAAGAATTCCCCATCCAGTAATCGACGTTCGCTTCATGCACCGATTGCGGGTAAGCCTTCAAAAAATCGCCGAATGCCGATGCGGCACTCTGATAATTTTCGGCTTTGTAAAACGTATATGCAGCTTCGAATGCACGGTTCTCGCCCAACGGGTCTGTCGATACATCCTTGGAACCGTCGGCACGCGCCGATGAATTGACAGTAGCGGACTCACCTGCTTCGATGCGCCGAAGCCGTGTATCCAGATCGATATAGAAATCCTTCTGGCGCTTCTCTGCATCCTGCAAACTATGCACAAGCTCTTCGTTCTGTCCGTGCAGCTTGCGCAAATCGGTATTCACAGCCTCCAGTTGCATCTGCAGATCAAGCGTGGAACGAACGAATTGTTCCTTGTCGGCCTCTGCGGAAGACAAGGCCTGCTCAAGTTTGGTAATGCGCGCATCCAGTTGTTGTATCTGCTTGCGCGCATCATCGTCAGCGAACAGCCCCGCCGCAGCTTGACTGCTCGCAACGCACAAACAGACCAACAACCAGAAACGCATGGGCTGACGATTTATTTATTGGGGTAAACGATGTCTGCGCGACGATTCTGCGACCAGCACGATTCGTTATGCTCAACGCAGCGCGGTTTCTCTTCGCCGAAACTGATCGTCTCGATCTGCGAAGCCTGGGCTCCGGACAGAACCAGCAGCTTCTTCACGTTATTGGCGCGACGCTGCCCCAGAGCCAGATTGTATTCGGTGCTGCCGCGCTCATCCGCATTGCCTTCCACGCGAACTTTGACATCCTTGTTCTTGCCCAGATACGCTCCGTTCGCCTGAATTGCGGCACGGTCAGATTCCTGGACGGCATCCACGTCAAACGGGAAATATGCGCTACGAACTTCAGGAATTGCTGCTGCGGCAGCGGCGGCGGCGGCAGCAGCATCAGCGGCAGTCGTTGTCTGTGCCGGTTCGGCAGCTGCGGTGGCGGGCGCGGCTGCAACCGGTGCCGGAGCGGGCTCGCTGACAGCCTCTTTCGGCTTTTCGCTGGCGCAAGCGGCCAAAAGATTTACCAAAACAATACTCAGGATGATTTTCTTCATTTTTAATCTCCAATATTTACTATTTAATAAGGAAAGGGCCCCAGATCGGCTCGCGTATATCGCCGCGTTGGGCAACCATCTTTTGCTTCACTCTGCCATCACTGGAAACAGTCGACAATATACCACGACCTTGCGACTCGGTTGCGAACAAGACCAGTTTTCCGTTGGGAGCAAAACTCGGTTTTTTCTCCCAGCCACCGCCAGTCAATATCTGCATCTGATTGGTTTCAAAATCCTGTACGGCGATATAGAACACCCCATCAACAAAGTGAGAAAAAACGAAACTCTTTCCATCGGGACTCAAGCGCGGAGAAAAATTACTGGTTCCGTCGAATGTGAGTCGTTCGGCAAAACCGCCATCCAGCGGCACTCGATAAATCTGTGCACTACCGCCGCGATCGGAAGTAAACAACAACGATTTGCCATCCGGCAAGAAGGCAGGTTCCGTGTCTATGGTCTCGCTGAAGGTGATACGGTGCAGTTCTTTTCCGTCGCTTCGCACGATATAGATTTGTGAAAAGCCATCTCGGGACAGCACCATTGCGAGCTGCTTGCCGTCGGGAGACCAGGCCGGCGCGCTGTTGCTCCCCGAATAATCCGCCAGGAGAGTGCGCTGGCGTGTGGTCAATGACTGCACGAAGACTGACGCATGGCCGCGCTCGAAACTCACATAGGCAAGCTGGCTGCCGTCCGGCGACCATGCTGGCGACATGATCGGCTCGTTCAACGCCAGCAAGGTCTGTTCGCCGTAGCCATCGCTATCCGCCACGACCAGGCGATAATTCTTTCCTTCCCGGTTGACGTAAGCGATACGGGTGCTGAACACACCCGGCGTGCCTGTCAATTTTTCGTAGACCAGATCGGCGACGCGGTGCCCGATGGCGCGCAATTGCTCCGCCTTGGCCGTGACCGCCAATCCGACCAGCTCGGCATGACGCACCATGTCCAGCAGGCGAAACCTGACCTCGACCCGCCCGCCATCCAGGGTCAGCACTTTGCCGATCAGCAACGCATCAACGCCCGGCCACTCGACGTAATTCACCTCGCCCGGCTCGTGCGGGGATTTGCCTGCAGGGTCGATCAGCTTGAACAGGCCGGTGCGCAAAAGATCGTTGGACACCACGGTGCTGATCGACTGTCCCGCCAACTGCTCTTCCCCGGCAAAACGCACCAGCGAAATGGGGATCTGGTGCTCACCGGCCCCCGTGATTTCGATGGTCAATTCGGCACGTGCGGACAACGATACAAAAAATAAAAGGACAACTCCCAAAAAACGCATTACTTGCACTCCTACGGTTTGATCGACAATTTCAATTCACGAAACATCTTCTGCAACGACACATCGGTCGGCACCGGCAGCGGCTCGGCAGACAGGATGGCGCGCTCCGCCGCGTCGTCGTAGGCGGGAAAACCGCTGCTCTTCACCAGCACAGGGTCACCCATCAGCATGCCGTCCGGCAACAGGGTTACTTTAAAAATTGCTTCCGCGCTTTCCGGCACATCCGACACTGTCCTCATTTTGCGTCGTATCTTGTTGCGTATCATGTCCTGATAGCGCTCAATCTGCGTCTGCGTCGCCGCAGTCACTTCAGCGCGAACCTGGGCCTGTACGGCCTGTCTTCTCTGCTCCGAATTCGCTTCATATGCTGCCAGTTCACGCTGTTCGGCTTCTTGCCGGGCCTTGGCTGCCGCTTTCTCTTTGTTCTCGTCTGTTTTGGCCGGCGACGGCTTCACTTCGGTCTTCTTGCTCTTTTTGTCGCGAACCTCGATCTCGGCCTTCACCGGCGGCAACACAGGCGCTACGACCTTGGCAGGCGGGGTCGGTTCCATCCTGACGGGCGGAGGCGGCGCCGGCGCAGGTTCTTGTTTGGGGGCGACCTCGGTAGTCGGCAGGCTATCCCACATTTCCACTGTGTATCTCTCGGACGAATGGGATTGCCAGTGGACGCCGAAATACAGCACCGTGAAGAATATCAGGTGCACCGCCAGCGCCAGCACCCCGGCCGAGAAACGATAGGGTTCGCGATATGCCAATGCTGCGCTCATCGTGCCTTGGTGAGCAAACCGATCTTCTTGATATGCTGCTGCTGCAACATGTCCATGACCTTGATCACCTCCTCATAGCGCACATTCTTGTCGGCAGAGATCACCACCGGCTGATTGGGGTTCTTCGCCACAATTTGCTGCAAACGAGCGGCAATCTCATCGTGCGATACCGGAAATTCCACTCCTCCCTTGGCATGGTCGCGCAAGAGCAGCGTAGTGTCCTTCTTGATCACGACTTCCAGCGGAGCCACCGCCGGCGCCAGCGATTTTCCCACGCTGGGCAGGTCGATCTGACCCGGATTCATCAACGGCGCCGTGATCATGAATATCACCAGCAGTACCAGCATCACATCAATGTAAGGCACAACATTGATCTGGCTCATCTGCGGATGAGCTGAGCGCCGACTATAGTTCATGACTGCACCTCCGACACGTTACTGATGAAACGACTAGCCATTCGACTAGGTGAGCAAACTACGTTCTCCAAGTCGCTGGTTATGGCGTAGCCAGCCGGTTGCGGGATGAGGTGCAATGCGGCCACTCCCGCACAGGAGGGCTCCGCCCCACCGCGTCGTGGCCGCAACTCCGACAATGCGAATGGGTCGCTGAGTAGCAGCGGGGTACTCATCGGCCTGCCCCTTGCGGGTACATTACTGAGGTGCAAGGCAGCCATTCCTGCACTCATCGCAAACCCTCTCCTCAATCCTCTCTCGCAGGCGGGAGAGGAGGCGATTGCTCTTTCCCCCTTTAGGAGAAAGTTGGATAGAAGGCTGGCGCACGGCACCAAAGGCAGGCAATCTGCCACTTCGCGTCGCTCGTGCAGAATTGACACCGTCATGGCCGCACCTCCGACACGTTACTGATGAAACGACTAGCCATTCGACTAGGCGAGCAAACTACGCTCTCCAAGTCGCTGGTTATGGCGTAGCCAGCCGTCTGCGGGAGGAGGTGCAGGGCAGCCATTCCCGCACTCATCGCTATCGCGCACCGCGTCATGGTTGCCTCTGCAACACATTCGAAAACTCCTCGATAAAACTCTCGAAGCGGGACGCCAGCCGCGTAATGTCATGGGCATAACGGTTGTACGCCACCACCGCCGGGATCGCGGCGAACAAGCCCATCGCGGTCGCCACCAACGCCTCGGCGATACCGGGTGCGACCTGCGCCAGCGTGGCCTGTCCGACGTTGGACAGGCCACGGAACGCGTTCATGATGCCCCACACCGTTCCCAGCAGGCCGACATACGGACTGACCGAACCGACCGTGGCCAAAAAGGACAAATGCGATTCCAAGTGATCCATTTCGCGCTGATACCGGGCCCGCATCGCACGGCGCGTGCCGTCCATCACCGCCGCACTGTCCACG
>JAJXUF010000198.1 GCA_021783175.1 Pseudomonadota bacterium | reverse complement strand
GACCTTCGTTTACCGGCGATGCCCTCAGACAAACGGCTGGGTCATATTTGATTACGGTCAGAAGGCCGATGTGACATTTTCGGCCATAGCCGCCGTTCGCCTGCTAGGCCACTTAGGTCAGTAACGTGATGAATAGCTGGCGTTCAATTGTAAGTCGCATTGAACGGCAGCTTCTCCAAGAAGCGAATCCGTACTTTCGACCTAAAACGGGCATCCTGCATCGTCGCCAAGCATATTCCAAGACTAATATCCGTGTTTCACAAGAACGGTGCGACGCGTTGGTTCTTGCCATCCGGTTTCGTTTTGTGCCTTAATTTGTGCGATGACATATCTCGAATGGGCATCTCACCGAAAGACTAACTACTATTGTTAGCATGCCGGGGCTGTGCCGGATGGATACGTTGTGAAGACCAAATATTTTATTTGTACTAGGGATCTTCAATGGCAAAAGGACCGTTATTTTCGCTGATCGCTATCTTCTTTATGATCACAACGACCACTTGCAAGGCGGCAATGCCTAAGCTTGTGGGCGAACTGGAATTGGGCGCTCCGATAATTGGAGTGCAGTTCGCAGCGGACGGAGGGCGCGGTGTGGCCCAACTTCGAGCGGCGGACGGGCGCCCGCCCGGATTGCAAATAATTGATATTTCGGGCCCGGGGAAGTTGGTGCCCAGGGGTTTCGTTTCGATTGAGCAGAACGGCGCAATGGCGCTCACTCCGAATGGAAAGATGCTGTTGCTTTTGACGTTGCCAAAAAATGAATCCTATGCCAGGGCGACTCCACACCGCGTGACCGCCTTTGATCTCTCGGATGCGAACCAACCAAAAGTTTTATGGCGTCGAGACATCATGGCGACCGCAGCGGTGCTTGCTCCCAATGCGAGCGGATACATAGCGCGCGAGGTATCCGGTCCAGACCGCGCGACATGGAAAAGTATCATCACTTGGGTGAACAAAAAACGCCCTCCGATCATATTGAATGATGATAAATTTTCCATCGAGCCATCTTCGCTTGCGGGTAATTTCATATTCTCCGAAGACGCCAGTTTTTTGTTGGTACCTGACTTTTGGAGTCTGCAGGTATTCGATCTGCGTGGCACCGAACCGATACGCTATACGCAGTCGCCGTTCTCAATGTTATCGGGGGGACGATATGAATGTCCTTCCAGTGCCCTTGTCCTAGATAGCGGCTACATCGCCCTTGAAGAGAACTTCTTTCCCCGCATCGGTATTTATGCGATCAAGCCACATATTCCCCGCGTGGCCGTGCTTTCGCACGACGAGACACGCCTCTGTGGTCGGGTGGACACGCTGGGAAGTGGCGACACCGTTCTGTTCAGTGATACCTCGGGCCGTGTTCGCGAGATCGATTTAAGCACGCCAGACCGACCGCGATTCACCGGGTCGTGGCAATTACCTTCGAACACCTCTGTCCTCGGCACATATGGCACAAAGTATCTCTATGCGGCGAGCAGTCGTTCTATAGATGGCAAGAGGTACTTGCAGATATTGAAGGTCTTCGAGCTAAATCTTACCGTGCCGGCGGCCGTGGATTGGGTAGCTCTTGCAAATGCTGATGCCCAGGCAGTCGACATTTACCGTAGGGAACCGAATCAGCTTACGGGCGAGTTTCAGGCAATCAACAAGCTGGAAGAGGCAAACATCCGTTTAGCGCTGGACGCACCGATCAGATCGATATCCAAAAAGAAAGCGGCGGAAATTTTGAACGACTATGGTTTTCTGCTCTGGAAGGCGTACGCGCAATCACCACCTCCTCCCGAAGCCGAAATTGCGTTGCGGCGCGCAGTAAAACTCGACCCGACGCGCATGGTCGTTTGGCTCAACCTTGCTGATTTGTTGCGTGACAGTTTACCAACGTTGAGCGATTGGAAAGAAAAGCAAGCGAGGTCTAGAGAGATTGAAACTCTGTATCGAAAATACCTTTCTCTCGGAGGCAAATCGAGCGCTCGTATTGACGGCTTTCTCAGAGGTGATCTCGGCAAGAACAGTCCCAATGACCTGTGCAGGGTGATTGTCAATTACGCTAACGCAGGCCGACTGCAAGAACTGGTTTCCACCAGCGCCACAAATGTCCCTGTTGGCAACCAACTTGTCGATTTGGTGTTCACGACAGCAGGTACGGCTCATGTTCCTACCATCTACGAGTTTAATGCCGATGTCGGTCAGCACTCGGCTGCGCACAATAGCGCGATTCCTGTCCCGAATGCTGGCAACCTGTGGGGAGGGGACCAGCTCGGTCTCGTCGTCTACCGAAATTTCTACCACATCCTGCTCTACCGGGACTTTCTTCATCCGGTAGCGAGTAATTCGCTGTCGGGCGACCAGCACTGTGAGTTCAAAACGACCACCGTGGAAAGAATCGGACAGGATGCCTTGGAGCCTAAGTTATGCAGGCAATTGCAGGCTCGCCATGGGCCGGATCTGCTCAAGTTCGGCGGGCCAATTTGGATGACGAGGGAAGACGTTTCAAAAAAGTACAGCGAAGCAGAAATTGCCGGCGCGAAGCTGATCGATATCGCCAATGACGGAAAGCCAATAAATGTTGGCAGGTTTGATCTTGCCAGTGTCGCTGGGCCTGGGTGCGAAGAGGTATTTTTCGACGAAGTCGACCGCAATGGCGCCCATTTCGAATCGGGACCGAAACGGGACCTCTTGATAAAGCTTGAGGGAGCAACCCCCACCAATCGTTATCCTATACTGCCTTGCGGCAACAAAGCGGATTTCTTCAAGTATCAAGGCAAGACCTACTTCGAAAATGAGCCAGAAACTTGGCCACCGGTCGATCAATGGGATCAATATCATCGAGTAACAAGGATTGATAATGGCGAAGTTGTTAACGTCTGCAACTTCAAATTTGAGACGCACGTGGAAGCTTTAGCGCATCACTAATTAGGTCCGTGAGAAATGCCTTGTATAAGCGCCCCACGTCTTGCAAATTATTGCCATGACTCGGTGAGTTTAGGTTTGTATTGCTGAAACTCCTGCAGACCAAATTTGATCGACAGACGACGTTGGCCTTAGCAAAGGAAATGCTGAAGCTAGCCAACTCACTCGATACGCCTATTGCTCGGGAGGAGCGTGGAAATATACCGACGATTATCAGGAATTGGGGACTGGAGCGGCCACAATAGGATTGGCGTGGTCCAAGCTCGTTGGCGTGTTGGGTAAGATCCGCATTCTCCACAGCGAATGACTTTCGGGAGAAGCAGATTGCCGGCGATGGTGGCTTTGCGGGAATTTACAGAGCCGCTGCATGCAATTCATCACCGCAGACGAATGCAGTAATGCAGGTAGGGCTTCGCGTCACTGTCTGAAAACTGGCGAACAGTGGTCATAGAAATGAGGCAGTGCCAATGACCGCTAAGGCCGACAACCTGCCACCTGTGTTCCGCGCTGTCGCTTCGTCAGCCATTGCGGTCTTTGGCGGCCAGTCCATCGAACTTCCGCTTTCGATCCGTTCCGGACATTCAGCCTCTCATATGAAGTGTGGGCGCCAGAGGGAGAGGACATTCAGACGACCGCTTTCCGCACCACGCGTAAACGGGGGCACCCCTTCTGACAGGAGGCCCGGCCCCGGATTTGCGCAAGGGTTAATGACGTGTAGACTTCTGGAAACTATGGCTCGACAACCTATTGCTTCCGGTACAGTGCACAGGATGCCGGCAGATTTTCGCAAAGCGATCGAGTCTGACTCAATTGTCACGGATGTATGGGCAAGCATTACGCCGCTGGCACGCAATGAGTGGATATGCTGGGTCACATCGGCTAAGAAAGACGAGACCAGGAACCGCCGCATAGAAGTCGGTCTTGATAAAATGCGGAAAGGCATGCGCCGACCGTGTTGCTGGCCCGGATGTCCTCATCGCTGAAATAAATCGATCCTGCGAACGACCGCTTTTGGCGCCGGTACCGTGACACCCCTTTGTCGCAAAATGGCCGGCACCGATCCCTGAATGCATGTAGCGCTACTGGCCACTTTGGCCGATCAGCACGCATAGGCTACCTGACCGGTTTCAGAGCGTAGCAACTGTCCGCAAGCCGCTAAGTCTCCATGCGTCTCAGCAGGCCCGACAGCGGCACCCCCAGAGCATTGGCGATCTGCGCGAGTGACTTGAGCGACGGAGATTTCAACCCCCGCTCAATCTGGGAAATGTAGGTACGATGCAAACCGGCGCGATCGGCCAAGGCTTCCTGGGATAGCCCCTTTTCGGTTCTCACCTCCCGCAAGACTTCCGGAAAACGCTCCGCCACGGAGCGCGATTTCTGGGCGCACATGGGCCAATAAGTTGACCCTTGCGTGACTGGACGTCTACAGACTATAGTCTTGCATACTATCGTATTGCTATTCTTCAGGATGTCGCGAATGCCGACTGGCACGACCGGGCGCCAAAGGTCCGAATTTAAATCCCGTCCCGGAAGCGACCCGATGCTGTGGAGGCTCCATCATCATGGACAAGGAACGACCCTTATCAACTGGCCGCCGGCGCCTGGGACTGCGCGTCCGACTAGAGCGCGTGCGTCGCGGCTGGAGTCAGGAGGTCCTCGCCGAACTGGCTGGATTGCACCGCAATTATATCGGCCATGTGGAACGGGGCGAACTTAATATTGGATTCGACAACCTGACGCGGCTGGCCGAGGCACTTGAGATGTCGGTAGGACAACTGCTCGATGAACACAACCCACGTCTAGGCTTGCGAGCGGATATACCGACGGAGAACGCGTAAAGTGGGTGACGCTCCGCCTCGTGCGCGGGTCGGTGCGAAAGCTTACTTCCAGCGTAGTCCGTGACAAAGAGTGTAGATCAATATTGGACTCTGCCTGCGTCGCGATATCAGAGGACATGTCTGCAATCATTGTATTGGCCGTGCGTCCTGACCGGATTGAGCATGTCGATAGGTAACATGGAGTCATTGCGATTCCGGTTGACGCTTACCGTCGGTCAAGAGCACCTGGCGTATGCGCGCCAGGTGCTCACCAGGATCTGCCGGACAGGGCGGCGCCCTGACCGGGGAGTCGCGTTGCTTCAGCGCCTCCGGTGCTGGTTGACGTTCCCGCGCCTGCGCTACCTTGACTCCGGCCTCCGGCGTGAAGCGCCCCGCCTGCGCCCGGGTGATGAGCGCCCGCAGGTAGCCCAGGGGCGAACCGCGGATGGTATGGGTCGCAAGCCGTCCGGCGAGTTCATCCAGGATGTCTTGCGCGAGGGTTAATGGCAATGCGGCGAGCTTTTCCCTGGCGAGCCGGACTTCCCGGCCGGAAAGTGTTTTCGGGAAGATCAATTCACTACCACTTTCGGTGCCTTCCGCTTCTGCTCTCCCGTCTGCGCTCGATGTTGCTGTCGAGGGCGGTGGTTGTGGTGGTTTGGGTTCTCTTGGTGGTTCTATGATGGTTAGGGTGACAC
>JAJXUF010000043.1 GCA_021783175.1 Pseudomonadota bacterium | reverse complement strand
CCGTCAGGCATTCGACGATCACTGGCACGCGGTGCGGCGCGAAACCCTCATAGGTGACCTTCTCGTAATGCGCACCTTCATCCAGCAGGCCGGCGCCCTTCTTGATGGCGCGCTCGATCGTATCCCGGGGCATGGAGGCCTTCTTCGCCTGGTCGATTGCCATGCGCAACTTCGAATTCATATCCGGATCGGCCCCGCCGCGCGCCGCGACCATGAGTTCCTTGGCCAGCTTGGTGAAAATCTTGCCCTTGGCGGCGGCCGTTGTTTCTTTGATCTTGGTCTTCCACTGTGCACCCATGCCGACTACCTCGCTGATCCGGTGTTTATCATACTCACCATGATAATGGACAAACTGGTCGGTCGTGAACAGGGGCGATTCAGGCCTGTCCTTCGCTTCCATGGCACAACAGGGAAAAGTGTTTGCGCACCGGCATCGGCACGAGTACGGGACCGTAATGCATCGGCGGAGGCTATCCCGTCCATTTTTCCATAAATACTTGCCATTGCTTGACGATTGATTGCTTCGCTCCCTCATCAAATCCAACCTGCATAATCTCAATGGACGGTTCATCACCAAGACGGGAGAAGTCCAAGGAGTAAGAATGAAGTGGCCGCTACGCGGCGGACCTCATAGACGAGGACTGATAAGCGTGTTGCTGTTGATTTGCATCTAACATTGACCTGGGATTTGCATGCTTCACAGACCCACCGGAATTTGTTTAGGTGCCTGTTCTTTCAGGCGATCCAATTTGCCTTGCTGGATCAGATCTCGATGCAGCAATTGGAAGCTATCGGGTCAATCCTGCCTGCAAATCAAAAGCCGACAACCAGAACTTCCCGGCCACGACTCAGGACCGACTGCTCCCGATCATCAACGGCCCCGGAATGCCCGCCGGTAAGTCGACGGTGAAACCCCGAACGTGGCCCCGAAGTGCTGGCGCAATGATACCGCCGACCCGAATCCTACGCGTTCAGCGATCACGTCAATGGGCCGACCGGTCGTCTCCAGCAGCAGCTGCGCCAATGCGAGCCGTTGATTGAGCAGCCACCTGCCGGCAGTCGTGCCGGTGACTTTCCGGAAGTGGCGCGTGAAGGTGCGCCGGCTCATTCGCGCCCGTTTTGCGAGCACCTCCAGGCCGAGCGGTTTATCGATGTTTCGTTGCGCCCAGTCGAGAGTCCCCGATAGCCGCTCACCCGCCGCGGGCGCAGGCAGCGAGTGTTCGATGTATTGCGCCTGGCCGCCCTGACGGTGCAACGGGACCACCATGCGGCGGGCCACGTATCCGGCCACCCGTGCGCCACACCACTTGCGAAGCAAATGGAGACAGCAGTCGATGCCGGCCGCGGCACCCGCCGAGGTCAGCACCTTTCCATCATCGACATATAACACATCGGGGTTGAGGGCCACCCCCGGGTAGCGGCGGGCGAACGTCTCGGCCGCCAGCCAATGGGTCGTGGCCGGACGTCCTTCCAGCACACCGGCTGCGGCCAGCACGAACGAGCCGAGACAGAGCCCGACCAGGCACGCGCCGCGCTGCTTGGCCTGGCGCAGCGCATCGAGCAGCGGTGCCGGTGGCGTTTCCCCGGGGTCCCGCCAGCTCGGCACAATGATCGTATCGGCTCGTTTGAGTTCCTTGAGCCCGTAGCGCGCATTCAGGGTGACGCCCGCTGAGGTCGACAGTGGACCTCGCTCGGCGGCGCACACCCGCACGTCGAACTGCGGAACACCGCCGGCGCTTCGGTCCTCGCCGAATATCATGCAGGGTATGGATAGATGAAATGGGCTGATCCCGTGGAAGGCGACCACGGCGATGATCCGGTTTTCCATGGCATGATGATCCGGTGCGTTGAAGATGGCCTGATTCTATCGCAAATCGGCCCTCGGGCCACTGTCGGGGCGCTCCCCGCGCAGAGAACAATGTGCTGACCGCCGCCCGCCTCTGGCCCGGCGGCCATACCCCGAGGAGACACCATGTCCAAGACAAGACGTGCACTGATCGTCATCGACGTGCAGAACGACTACGTCGATGGCGCCCTGCCCATCGAATACCCGGACGTCCATCACTCGCTTTTCAATATTGGCCGGGCGATCGATGCCGCCCGCGCAGCAATGATCCCAGTGATTGTGGTCCAGCATTCCTCTCCATCGAATTCGCCAATATTCGCAAAGCACACTCGAGGCTGGGAACTGCACGAGGTGGTCCGCGCACGCGCTCGCGACCATTACGTCGAGAAATCATCGCCCAGCGCCTTTGTCGGCACCGGCCTTGCGTCATGGTTGAAGCACCACCAGATCGATGTGCTGACGATCGTGGGCTACATGACCCACAACTGCGACGACTCCACCATCAAACAGGCCACCCAGGAAGGGTTTGCGGTGGAGTTTCTGGCCGATGCCGCCGGCGCACTGTCTTACGAGAACCGTGCAGGCAAGGCGAGCGCCGAGGAGCTCCATCGGGTGTTTTCGGTGGTCCTGCAATCGCGGTTTGCGGCCGTCACAAGCACCGAGGAGTGGATTGCCGCGCTAACGACCGGCACCGCGTTGCCGTGCGACACGATCTACTCTTCCCACCTGCGTTCCAGAAAACAGGCTCAGTCGAGAACGGCCATCGCTTCACTCCAACCGCGCCCGATGCTTCGCCACCTCAGGGCCGCTGATGCGGCGTGCATCGCACGCTGGCCCGTCTATCCGGATGAATTCGCGGAGCTCGACTACGCGGTGCGGCAGAACGGCTGGCTCCAGGAGTTCCAGGACCAACCCGGTGCGCACTGTTTCGTCGCGGAGGAATCGGGCGAGCCGGTTGCGTTTTCAATCCTGGCACAGACCGGGGAAGCGGAGGCCGAGTTCCGCATTGCGCTGCGGGCCGACAAGATCGGTTCGGGGCTTGGGATGCTGCTTGCTTCTGAAACCCTGGCTGGGGGCTTTGGCGAGTTGGGCCTATTGCGGATCCACCTCGTAGTACGCAAGAACAATTATCGGGCGATCCGACTATACGAACGGCTCGGCTTTCTGAGACGGGGAGAATGCTGCAAGACGTTCAATGGCAAGCCGGTGCAGTTTCTGGTTTTGGACCTTCAGAAAGATCATTGATCGATTGATCGGGTAGTCAGGTGAGATGCTGCCTGATGCCTGCCAGTCGCCACAGGGAGCTTTGGGTCAACCCCCGCCGGATGCAGGAGCTGCAGAGCTGGTTGCCAACCCACCTCGCAATATCGCCTGCCGCCCGTGTCGAAGGGGTCCGTGCCGTACCGATGAAAAGTAGATTACCGGGTGATGCGGTGGTGAATACGCTTTCTGCCAATGGGGCATCGCGTCTCATGTGCTGCGCTTTATCAGCCAGAACACCGAATCGAGTACACTTTAGCCCTCGCGGCAGACGCCAGCTGGCCACCTTCTCAACGAGATTTGTACACCATGCAGATGCAAAACCTGGGCATCCCTATACCGGATTGGAGTCCGCCCGCTGCCCCCTCACACCAGATCCGCCATGGCCAGCGATGCCGACTCGGGCCCTGGACCCGCACCGTCATGCTGCGGAACTGTTCGATGCCTATGCCCAGGACCCCAGTGGACAAGGCTGGACCTATCCGCCGTATGGTCCGTTCGCGGACGCCGCAGACTACGCGTCATAAGATGGACGAGATATGCCGCCGAAGCGACCCGCTGCTGTTTGCCACTGTCGACGCCGCAACCGGCCAAGCGATCGGCGTCGCCGGGTATCTGAGGATCACTCCGGCGGCGGGCACCATCGAGATCGGCCATCTGCATTTCTCGCCGCGGTTGCAGCGCACGGCGATGGCCACCGAGGCCGTGTTCCTGCTCATGTGCGAGGCTGTCGCCTTGGGCTATCGCCGCCTGGAGTGAAAGTGCGACGCGCTCAACCAACCATCGCGGTGCGCAGCGCAGTGCGGAGCCGACTCCCGCAAAAAGTCCCGCACTGGTATTGTTGAAACAAAAGGCGGATAAGGCTATCACCCTAGCTGCTTGAGTTTACTTTAGGAAATGGCGCGCCCGGAGAGATTCGAACTCCCGACCGCATGGTTCGTAGACTGAGCCGTCAATTTTCAATCTTAACCATAACAGTCACTTGCGACGCTTGCCGGCTCCTTGTGACCGACGAAAAACGCTGATTTTCTGTTCTGACGAAAGCTGCTTTGGCGCAAATTTGGCACACGTATCGCGGACATCACGACACATCCGAATGAACCGTGGATGATATCGTTGGCACCTCACCGACGCGGTGGAGGGATTCCTTCGCGACACCAAGTACTCCGCGACCTTCGGCCGCGCCCACCTGGTTGTGGATGCGGCTGGTAACAACATCCTACCAATCTCGGTGGCCAGCCTTCTCCTGCATTTTCCATTCATTACATCACACTGGCTACGCCTCTGCGGCTAAACTAAGCGCCATTCAACTCTCGGATACGTATTCTTTAGCTACTGCAAAAATGTTGACATGTCCACAATCATAGGGATAAATAGAAATCTAATAGAACAACAGCAGAGTCCGGTTGAATGGAGAATGTACATTTTTTGCTTTCAACTTTATGCTTCCTAAGGATGCGGGCTCCAGACGCAAGTTGAAATCGGCGACACCTTGATTCGCTCGAAATACCCTATATCCAAAGGCATTGAGTGAATTACGCAAAAAATCAACCGGACACTACTGATAGATCAAACTGATAGTACAAATGGATTTAATAAGACCGCTCGCAAGGATAGCCGAATGAAACACATCTATAAAATATTAAACGCGCTGCTTATTCCACTAGATTGGATATTGAGCCGATCTATGCGGAGTTCGCTCACATCCACATGGAGCGAATGATGGAGGAGCCCTTGTCTCGTAAAATTCAACTTTACCAAGAATCGTAGGCAAATATGGCGGCCCCATACTTCATCTTTATCGTGACCGGAACGGGCACGAAAAATGAGGATGGTTCTGATCTTTTCACACCGATGGCGCCCCGCCGCGTAAATGAATTACTCGAGATCTTCAATAAGGACCGCAATAGCGCGACTCCCGCGATTCCGATTGCTTCGCGGCCGGCCACGGTCATTTTTGTTTGGTTCAGCTGCCAGGAGACTCCGCCCGTAGTGCGCTATTCATCAGTAAGCGTCGTCGACGGCACTATTGAGCCGAACCGTTATAGCGATTCGGCTAAACATTATAACGACCATTGGACAACACTCGCGCCGACAACATCGCCAATCAACTGCCGTGACAATACCACTGCCGACCCAACGACTCTGCCTTTCGTCTGGTCGCAACCCATCACTATCGTTTCCGCCAATCCCGCCCATCCCGCCAGAGCGACAGCATTTTCAATTGTCAACGTCTATCAGTCAGTGGCTTGGGCTCCCGCCAATTCAGTACTGTCTGTTGAGTTTTTTACTCACGGATTTTTTGAGGGACCCGTGCTCAATGACACATCTGACGGAAGCCACTCTCGGACACTGAGGGATTCTACCGACACGGACGGTCGCGGGGCCAAGGACTTCCAGCTGACAACCGACTCTTCCGGCGTTTCGATCGGCACCATGGGCATTGATTCCAGCACCAATTGGCTCGGCGATTTCATTTCGGGATTCGTCTCGGGAGGAGCTCTTCGCGTGTACGGCTGCAATATACAGGACAAGGGGACAGACTCGACCGGAACTACTCGCGTCGTAAAATCAACGACGCTGCAAGTGCTCGACGGAAGCTATTGGCGAAAAATCCAAATCATGCCGGACGCCAGCGGTATCGCGCTGCGCAAGGGTGTCGACCCTGGTTCAGCGATTACATGGAACGTCGCCGATCAATACCGTGTTGAAAATAAAGACATTCAGACGCAAATGGCGCCGCTTTATCCTGGTTTGCCGCCCAGAATCCCAGATTACTATCCGACGAAAAATTTCGCAGACTGGCAGGACATTCATTATTCCGTCGATTCACAGTTCTTCGTCAGTAGCGACAAAGGTGCAAATACCCTCTCGAAAACCTTTAACCAGATCAAAGGCTTCGTCGCGAGACAGACCGAAAAGACCTATATGTACCTTGCAGCATCAGCGTTCAACAACTCGTCGATCAATCCTAAGCCCGTCACAATCAGTGTCTTCGGGCCGGCGTCTGGAACATGCGGTGGCATTGAATCCAAGAAAATCACGATGCGGTTGATGCACTGCGAACCTTCGTGGATCGCAACCACGATTTACCCGCTGTTCTTCCAAGCAAAGTACATCGACCCAACCCAAAGCAAGAAACGCTATTACACGCTCTTCGATTCGGCCGTCGTCGACAAAATCAAGGCCGCGGATTCATTGTGACTTCCTGATGCCATCGACATGAACAACTCACCCGGCACCCTCGAGTTGTGCGCATTGGAACTCTCCTACGCACTCAGTTCAGTCAAAGGGCTGCTTGCGGTCGACAACATTACCAAATTGCTCGGTGAACTGGGGCTGAGCACACCGCCGGATTTAACCGGAGACACCATCTTTATTGGCAATGTGACAACCGCGGTCGAAGCGGTCGCCTCCTTGTCCACACCCGTCCAGGCTGTAATTTCTGCCATCGACGCCGACGATATAACTGGGCTCGCCTCGGCCACGGTCAACCTCATTTCCGCCATCGAAGCGGTGTTTACGGCGCTCCAAACAGTAGCCAACGACTTGACGCGAGCGGGAAATGCGTTGAGTACTCCTGTGGATTTGAGCGCGTTTGCAGCAACTTTCGTCGAGGCGCTTGCCAAGGCCACATTTGCGCAATATCTGCTTTCGTATCGTCCCAGACTCGCGCAAACTCTCAAAATCGTCGGTCTGCTTTCGGTCAGTCCGGCGCCAATCACGCTGGGCGGCAACACGGTCACGGTCGCGCAATCAACGTTTTCTCCTGAGAACATCTCGAAATTTCTCTCGAATCCGGTCGGGGTGATCGAACAGCGGTTCGGCTGGGGAGATCCAAGTTTTGATGGCGTTGAATTGTTTCGGGCCCTGAAAGGGCTTTTCGGGCTCCTCAGCGCGGCGGTTGAGTCGATGGATACTTCGCCGCCCGACTTTGTCAACAACGACGACGACGACACTTTTGACGCACAGATCGCCGAGGTCAACACCGCCGCCGATTTAGCGTTGCCGGCATTGCTCGACTTCTTTGCCGTCCGCTTTATGCCAACGACGGGAGTAGCACCTCCCGGCATTGAGGCGTCTTTGTATGTCGATGTGACCGAGGGATTCACGTTCCTACTTGCTCAGTTGAGTGATGCGTGGTCACTGAACTTGTCGGTCAGCGGCGGGCTGCAGGCCGGTGCATCAGTTCAAATTTTGCCGCCGGCGACGTTGATCGTGAATCCACCATCGGGTACGGCGAGCGGATCGATCAGCCTGGCGCTCACCGGACAGTCGCCGGATCCGACGACGCCCCTGGTTCTCTTTGGCGCGACCAGCAGCAGCGTCGTACAAGCGGCACAAGTGGTCGTCAGCACATCGGCGGGATTCAGCTGGGACGCGGTCAAAAATCAAGCCACCGGCGAAGTCGGCTTCGAGGCGAAAGTTTCCCAGGGCGAGATCGTCATCGATATTTCCGATGCTGACGGTTTCCTTCAGACACTTTTGCCAGCCGATGGGCTTACCATGAACGTGGACTTCGATCTCACCTGGGATTCGAAGCATGGATTCCAGTTCAAGGGCGGTGCTGGGCTTGAAGTTTCAATTCCATTGCACTTGTCGCTTGGGCCGATCGAAATTGATTCGATTGGCGTGGGCATCACTGCGGCCACCTCGGGATTGAAAATTCCGCTCACCGTCACGGGAACTGGCGCGCTTGGACCGATTTCGGCCGAAGTCGATGGAATCGGATTTTCGCTCGATGTTCAGTTTGGCAGTGGCAATTTGGGGATCGTCAATTTGGAGGTGGGCTTCGTCCCACCCACCGGCCTCGGCCTGTCAATCGACGCAGAAGCCGTCAGCGGCGGCGGCTTCGTGGATTTCGATCCAGCGCAGTTTCAATACGCCGGCGGACTGGAACTCACGATCGAGATGCTGCAGTTGAAGGCCTTCGGCTTGCTCAATACGCAGCCTGAAGTCTCTTTCGTCATCATCATCTCCGCAGATTTCCCCCCCATCACTCTCGGATTCGGCTTCTTCTTGTCGGGCGTGGGTGGTTTGCTCGGCATAAATCGGTCGATGGCAATCGACCCGCTGCGCGCGGCATTTCGCGCTCACACAATCGATGACATCGTCTTCCTGCAAGGGGATCTTGCCAGTCAGGCGCCGACGTTAGTCAAGGGAATAGCGGCAATCTTTCCGCCGCTGGAGTCGCATTTCGTGATTGGACCATTTATTACGATCACTTGGGGCGACCCCGCGCTCCTGACCGCGGAACTTGGCATCATTATCTCGCTGCCCGATCCGGTCACATTGGCCATCTTGGGCTCAATTATCGTAGGAGTTCCTGATCCCGACACGCCGCTCATTCTTCTGAATCTGGATGTTCTGGGAACGTGGGATTGCGACGCTAAGAAAATCGAGATCGACGCGTCGCTTTACAACTCCTACATCGCCGCCTTCACGATTCAGGGCGATTCCGCGTTTCTGCTTAATTATGGTGAGAGCCCGAGCTTTGCTTTATCCGTCGGCGGTCTGAATCCCCAGTTTCAGCCGCCTCCAGGATTTCCGACCTTGGCGGCCATGGCCATCAATCTCGGCAACGGCGGCAATCCAGGTATTGGCGTTCTGGGTTATTTCGCAGTCACTTCCAACTCGGTACAGCATGGTGCCAAGGCGCACCTGACTGCCATGGCCTCGGGGTTTGGCGTCGATGGGCATTTAGGCTACGACATTCTGATCGTGTTCAACCCGTTTGGGTTCCTCATCGATTTGAGCGCTGAGCTCGACATCCTTGCCGGTGGCTCGATACTGATGAGCATTCACCTAGACGGGTTGCTCTCGGGTCCGTCGCCGTGGCACATCCATGGCGATGCGAGCTTTTCAATATTGTTCTTCAGCGTGTCGGTCAGCATCGACGCGACCTTTGGACAGAGCGCCACCTCACAGAATCCGCCGTCCGTCTCGACGTTCACACCCTTTCAAACCGCACTGCAGGACTACCACAATTGGTCGGCGACGCTGCCACCGGACGCGGGACGCGTGGCGACGTTGGTTGCGCTGCCGACTTCCGAGCCCTGTGTCGTCGTGCATCCGCTCGGGTCCATTGCGTTTCATCAAACCGTGGTGCCGCTCAACCTGCAGATTTCCAAGTTCGGCAACGCGGCCCCTTCGGATGCAACCTTGTTCACGGTAATGGGCGTCTCGTTGAACGGCGCGACCACAACCTTAAGTCCGACCAATACCGTGACGGACGAATTCGCTGATGGACAGTTCATTGCCATGTCGGACCAGGACAAGATCTCGAAGCCCTCCTACACGATGCACGATTCAGGCGCGATGTTCTCCGCGGGCTCCATTCTGGCGCCCTTCAGTATTGAGACCGATGTCGTATATCAAACCTTCGTGGAGGACGATCCCACGACAGGCCCTGTGCGGGGAGCAACCGGCTATCAGCCGCTTCAATCCACCGTATTGGCACTAAGCGCGACTGGACCTTCCGCCAATTCGCCGCGCCGTCAAGCCACGGCACAGCGCTACATCGCGCCTGGTCTGATAAGCGCGGTGGGCGTCAACGCGGAGTTGTATCTCGTCGTATCGGCGCTGAACCAAACTCAGCGCACCGATATCGTGCCGACCGCAGGCAGTTACTACGAGGTGCAGCTAGCTCTGCAGCAATATCTCAGCGCACATCCGCGTGAAGCCCAAACTCTCCAAATAGTCGCCGCTTACGAGCTGGCGCAGGTAGCGTAATGTCGACCCCGGCACCGTTGGCCAAATATTTTTACTACCCAGTGTTTCGGCGGGGTGCCGCCGCTGACATTCCGACTAAGTACACGGACGCCTTGAGCGGGAATCTTGTGGCCTCGCGCGTGGCCCCAAGTATTGCCTTGGCAATTTCGGCGACCGGGCCCAACAATTACTCGAACAGCTTGACGAGCGGCCCGGTCGATTCCAGTAACAACTCGACGTTGTTGCTATACGGCCCGGGCGATGTGGTGGGATTCGATACGCGCCACGTCGTGCTCAGCGAGCCCGCCGATGGCACCGCCAATTTCGAACCGAACTATTTTGCCAGCATCGAATTCGATGATCCCGATATTCCGTGGCTTTTCACGCCGGCCCAGGCGGCGCCAACCGCGAGTGGTACCACCCAGGGCCGCCTGCGACCATGGATCGTGCTCATCGTGCTGGCCGATGGTGAATACACGCTGACCAAAGCGGCTACCTCGCAAGGCCTCGATTGGATTCACCTCTCGAATAGACCGCAGATTCTGCTCGACCTCGGCGACTCCTGGGCGTGGGCTCATGCCCAGCTCACTGGGCCGCTTGGCAGCGATACCTTGGATTCCCTCATCACCAATCAGCCACAACGCTTCGTGTCGCGACTGTTGTGCCCACGGGCGCTGCAGCCTGACACGCACTACACGGCCTTTCTGGTTCCGGCTTTTCTCGCGGGCGCAACGACCATGCTCCCATCCTCGCTCCCCACCCCGTCGACCTCGACCGATCCATTGGGTCCGGCCTGGAACGTCGGTGACGCATCCGTCAATCTGCCTATCTACCATTCGTTTTCGTTTTCGACGAGCGATGCGGGCGACTTTGAGTCGTTGGCTAGGCGCCTATCGCCGCAGGTGCTAAGCGGGGTGGGTTCTCGAGCGATGGCGGTCGATGACGCCCGGAATCTCGCCGCTTGGAACCTACCCGCGGCGACGTCTGGCAACACGACACTTGAGTTGCATGGCGCGCTCGACACCGTGCCGCCGCTAGGCTCAACGTCCGTGGATGAATGGAGTAGCACCGATCAGGCGACGTTCAAACCTGCCCTGGCCAACGTCATTAACGCGGCAACGCCAGTGACCGGAAATCCGGCCGATCCCGATCCGGTCGTGGTGCCGCCGATTTATGGCCGCTATCACGCAGCGATCACAGACATCAGCGCGACGGCCACCGGATGGGTGAATGAGCTGAATCTTGATCCGCGTCTGCGAGCGCCGGCCGGTCTCGGCGCCCAAGTGGTCACGACTCAGCGATCGTCGCTGATGACCTCAGCCTGGCGACAGATTGCTGGCATTGATCTCGCCAATCGGATTTTGCGACATGCGCAAATGGCCCGCGCTGCCCTCCAGCAGACCTATCAGTCCACCTTCGTGGCGGCATCGCCGACCATGCTGTTGATGCTGGCGTCCAATGTTTTGCGGCGCATCGGGATCGGCAGCGGAGCAACGGCCGCGACGGCTTGGTCGACAATCGCGTCGAGCCCCATTCCGTGGCGAGCTTTCTTTCCCGCGTTCCGTCGATTGATAAGTCCGTTCGGCCCGATTCGTACATCCCAAGGTCAAGCTGGCATGAGCAGCGACGGAATGATCACGGGACTAAATGACGGCAGCGTGTCGCTGCTGGCACCGAGCGGAGCAGGGACCGGTACCGCCATCTACCCGATCGTCTCCGGCGGCTCGACGAACTCGGGCGGGTCGACAACAACAACTTCGGGCACCCCCATCGGCAGCATTCTCGGCCCGGTTCCTGGATGGCTTCAGCCCTGGGCCAGCCTCGCGGGCTTGATCGTCGTCGTGATCGCCATTCTCTTGGACATCGTAATTTTGATGGCTGGCACCGCAGGAGGCTGGCTGCCGGCCGCTGTAATTATCTCGCTCTTGATTCTTCTGCTGGCGATACTCCTGGTTTGGTGGCTGCTTGGCGATGTAACCGGCGTGACAACAGGAACTGGCCCGACCACCACCTCGACGACCAATTCACAAGGGTATGGCACGCCGCAATCGGGCCCGGGCGGAGTGACGATTGTGGGTTCCTCGTTGAATGGTCCAGGACTCTCCGGATACCAAGTCGTCGGCACCGGCGTCACGATTGTGACGGGCACGGTCACGCCGGGTTCGGACTCCGGTGATGCCATTACCTTCCGCAATACCTTGCAGGGCGTGCTTTCGACTTGGAACGGCGTCACTCCTCCACAATCGTCGTCAGGATCAATCGATCTCGGATCGCTCGCGAGTTCCGTTTTGAGCGCTCTCAATCCGACGAACACCGTGGTGAGACGCGCGCTCTCGTTGGTGAACGTGAATTCGCGGCTACAGTGGCTGCCGGCGGATCCGATAGAGCCGATCATGGCGGCGCCGGATTTTCCGCAGCCGATGTACGCGCCGCTGCGCGACCTGTCCCAAGAATTTTTGTTGCCTGGCGTCGGCACCATTCCGCGCGAATCGATCGGTTTACTCCAACCTAATGCCGCGTTCATCGAGTCCTATATGGTGGGACTGAACTTCGAGATGGGTCGGCAACTGTTGTGGAACGGCTATCCCACGGATCAACGCGGCAGTTATTTTCGACAATTTTGGGATGTTTCCGGCTACGTACCGGAGCCTGCCGATCCACCGCTTGGCTCGCCGCAACTGATCGAAGAACTGAAGGACATTCCGCCGATTGATACCTGGGACCCGGGGACGAATATCGGTACGCATCCCAACCCCGCAAGCCCGGCGTCTGGCGGTGTGCTGGTGCTGCTGATTCGCGGCGAACTCCTGCGCCGCTACCCGACCACGCATATGTATGCGGTGCCCGGCGCATTCCAAACTCAAGCCGACGGCACTGTGACGCGAATTCCAAATCCGGATCAGACCCAGGAACTGCATCCGCTGTTTCGCGGCACGATGGCTCCCGACTTGAGCTACTTCGGATTCAATCTGACTCCCTCATCGGCGCTCTCCGGCCCAGACTACCCGGGCTACTACTTCATACTGCAACAACACCCCACTCAGCCGCGCTTCGGCCTGGAGCCCACGGGATCCGCGCTGTCATGGCAATGCTTTCCGAGCGGCTTCGCAACGGTGGCGCCGCAACCGCCGGCGAGCACGGCAACTTCACTCCCGATGAACTGGGGCAGCGACTCGGCAAACATGGCGTCAATCACCTTTCGTAAGCCCGTTCAGGTTGCGATCCATGCCGATCTCATGCTGCCAGGCGGCGCGGGGTCGGCATGAGTACGCCGGGCGCCAAAATTCCGGCTGCGAACGCCGTCACTCCGGTTCAGGTTCCAATCCAAGGTCCGATCATCTCGGGGGCCAGCACTCAAACGGTGGACTTGACGACGACCGATATTACGTTTGAAAGCCTGCGCGGATTCGAGCCGCTCTTGCTGTTGCCGGTTCGAATTGAAACGCGATTTGCCGATACGCCGGGCGGCCCGCAGTTGTGGGTACGGATATTTCCGGACCAGTTCGCGATTGACAGCCATGACCCGAATCTCACCGCCGACGAATGGGCCGCGGCGTTGCAATACTGGACCGCGATGTGGCCGCTGATGGCATCGCAAACGAATTTGCAGCAACAAGCGTGGGCAAGTCTCGCCGCGACCTTCGGCCCGCGCCGAGCGGCCTACATCGCGAACAGGACGGGGCCATCCGACTTCGACAGCTGGGCCAGTTCCGGCGGCTCTGCCGTATTGGGTACCGGACGTACCTTTCCGACGACAGCTCCGGGATCGTCGCGCCCAAGTTCGTGGTCACAACCAGCAATGGCACGCGCACTGCCGGCGCAATGGTTCGTGATGCTCACGGCCGGCACGACGACCCAGGTCGTTGAGGTCACCCGGCTGGCGGCGGATTTGGCCGTCAGCCTGGACCCCGGAGCCACGGGCGCGATCGGCGCCCCTGGCGGACCCACCAGTGCGATGAGCTGGTTATCGGATTTCACTCAGGCACAGAACGTGGGAATGGCGGTCGCGATCAACATCAACGCTGCGCAGCGCGCCACTGGATTTGATCAAGTCGTCGTATTCGGCGTTACCGGGGACTATGGGCCTGCAGGTCAGGCAGTCATCGAAAACCTCTTGACGGCGCATCGTTATACGGCGGGCTTTGATTTCATTCCGCAAGGCGCGCCGACCAAGAACTCCCCGGATAGTGTCTCCGGGTATACGCGATCTGACCCGGGATTTACGCGAAGTTTCATGGCAGAACGAACCGGCGTGTCATCCGCGAATGCCGGCGCCGCGACGCCGTTGCAGCTGCAGACCGGCAGCGTCACTGACGCGCAATTATTCGCCGGTGCGCTAGGGGTGGATCCGAGTTTCGTGATCCACGCGCAAAATGCCGCACAAATCGACCAGCGGGATGCCGTTGCGATGTCGACGGCGGCGTGGCCCGCTACGGGAGATTATTTTCTGCGCTACATACTGGGTGTCTCTCTTGCGCCGAGTGATCAAACAATCTTACGCCAATTCGTGACGCAGAGCGTTCGCGCGCGCGGCTCCGTGCCCCCATTTCGAATCGGCACGACGCCGTACGGCGTCTTGCCCGTCATCGCGCCGGCTAATGCGCTGAAAAGCGCAGCTCCCGCCGGCGGCATCGTTGCGAACTATGTTCAAAAGGCACGAGGCATCTGGGAGTCAACGGTGCAGAAATTTCCGGTGCAGGCCATTCCCGGAACCGGAACGACGCCCGAGCAGGCATTGGCCAATGTGTTGGGGCGCGACGCGTCAACAGTCGTGGTCAATGGTCGTTTTGATACCGGACCGTGGTTCACCTGGAATCTCGCGCAATGGGACATTGCTGGATCGATCGTCAATGGGACCGAGGGTCAACTCGCGCAGAGTGTCCAATTATTTGCCGACGGCATGGCGCTGGTGTCCGCGGTCGAAAATGCGCAGCGTATGGCGGCCTCGCAAGCGGCAGCCTTGGGCTGGACACCACCCAGCGGGGCGAGCCCGGCGGCCGGCATGATCTATGCGGCGCCACTCGGCTGTAACCTTCGTCACGTCACGGTCGACGGTCAAGTGAGCGACACTGCCAATCTTCCTGAGACGCACACACTCGTGTCGTGGCCTTTGGGACGTCGAGGCGGCCCGCGCTACGAACGCGTCAACGTGTTGGGGTTCATGCAAAACTTGACGGTGACCGCGTTGCTGAGTTTTGTGCCAAACGGAGAGGATTTGACTCTCCTCGCGGTCATCGTGCGTCAGGCGTTGCTGCTGGAGTACGCGAACGCCGCAGGGCAAATTCTCGGACAGACGCTGAGCGACCCGGAAGAATGCATGGCGCCGCCCGGTCAGCAGCCGAATACGCTGCTGTGGGCGCTGAGCCAAACCGTGTACACGCCCCCCGCGGGATTGCCTGCCGCCAGCGGTACTTTGGGCGATTACATTTGGGCTCAGGTCCAGACGACGGCGGGCCAAGCGGCCGCACCGTTCCAGGCGCTCGTCAGCTTGCTTGATGCCATTGAGCATCTGTCGGGCATGACGACGGCGGCGCTGGAGCGCGTGCTGCTCGAATCGCTAGACCTTTGCAGCTATCGGCTCGATGCCTGGGCGACCGCCGTTGCAACAGCCACGCTATTCGTAAATCGAAGCGGATATCCTAACGGGATTTCCCTCGGCGCCTGGGCCTATCTTGAAAATCTGCGGCCCACGACCGCGCAAGCACTGACCTCCGATGAGTTGGCGGCATTGCCAAGCGCGTGGGGGACGGGGACGAGCATCGCGACACCGCCAGTGGCACCGACTAAGGACACCACGGGTTTCATATTCGCTCCCTCGCTCACCCATGCGGCGACGGGCGCCATCTTGCGTAACGGCTATTTGAGTCATGCCGGCGGCAGTTATGGTGCGGCGTTCGCCATCGATCTGTCCTCGTCGCGGGTTCGCGCGGCCCTCGCACTCATGGAGGGAATCCGGCAGGGCCAACCGTTGGGCGCGCTGCTCGGCTACTTGTTCGAGCAGGGTCTCAACGAGGCAGGATTGCAGGTCCTATTGCAGCCGTTCCGCAGCACCTACCCGATTGTCGCCAACAAAATGACGCAGTACGCCGCAGGACCGGCGGACGCCGTCGCGGCGTCGAATGTCGTCGATGGCGCTGCGCTTCAGCAGGCGTGGGAATCCGATTCGATCCCGTGGGGACAAGGCGGATTACCCGCGACTGCGGATCCCACGTATTCGTCGGTCACGGCCCTTCTCGATATGCTGAGCGATCGTGTCGATGCACTCAACGACATTGCAGTCGCGGAGAGCATTTACGAAGTCGCCAAAGGCAATCCCACCCGCACCGGTGGCGCACTCAACGCGAGCTCACGCGAGCAGCATCCGCCCCAGCCTCAGGTGATTGACACGCCTCGCACCGGACTCGACCTGACTCAGCGGGTACTGTCGCTGTTTGCCGTAAACCCGGCAAGCCCGCCGACGACGTCGATCTGGCTCGGTTCCGCACCCTCGTCGCCGCGGGCAAGCGCTGAGCCATGGCTCGAAGCCTGGCTGAACGCGCTGTTGCCGAATCCGGCTAACGTTCAATTTCAGGTGAATTACACGCCGGAGGGCGGCGGTGCAGCCGTTACGTCGGACCCACTCACTCTTGCCACGGCAGGCTTGGCGGCACTGGATCTCCTAGCACTGGCACCGCCTCCTCCCAGCGGCGCCTCGGCGAGCACACTCGATGGCTCCGATCTAGTCGGTAGCGATCTTGATCGGTGGCTCTTGGTTCAATACGCGGGAAACCACACGCTGCCGAGCGGCGCCACGCCAATATCGTTGGTCTATTCTCCATCAACCCCGCTGATGGCGCCGCTGATGTCGATCCCGCAACTTCTTGTGCTGGTTCGTTCGTTGCAGGAAACCATCCGCGCTTCGCGTCCTCTGGTTCCGGCTGATCTTGTGCCGCCTGCCACAACCGTGCCAGTGAGTGATCTCGATCTATCCGGCATCGCGACTCGGCTATCGGCAGCATGCACGGCGCTCGTGAATCTGAATAGCAGCATCAGCGCGGCGATCAGCGCTCTGTCTGCGACCTTGACGGCTGCCAATGGCGATGCGCTGAGTCTACAGCTGATGAATGCGGCGGCCTTCGGGTTTCCAGGATCTCCGCCCGTCACGACAGCGCGTGATGCGGCAAGCCTTTCTGCGTTGCTCGCGCAGGCAGATACAATTAATACTGCGGTTGCTCGGAGAATCGCCTCGTTGACCGGCAATACCGCTCTTTACAATCCCACGTCGAATACTCTGGTTCTTGCGGCGCCGCCGCCTTCACCTCCGCCGACCGTGCCGCCAACGGTACCACCGACGCCAACGCCGTCTTCCGTCCTCAAACTGGCGCAGGACACGGCCGAAGCGATCTTTGGTCCGCGATTCATGGTGTTGCCCGTCATCACGCCGACGACCACGGGATCGACCAGCGACCCGGTTGCGAGCGCGGCGGCCAATCTGGCGGCGGCAGTCGCCGCGTGGAATACCAGCTCCGATCATCTGTCGGCGGCCGGAGTGCTGCAGCAGCTCACGCACATCAGACCGCCGATAGCCCGTCTCGATGAGATGCTGACGTTGTCGTCCGTGCTCTCAGGCGCGCCCGCTGCGGATTTCGCCGTTGCGCAGCTCGGAGGACAAGTCGCTTACTCGCCGAGCAATCCCTGGCTCGGCGTTGGTCCCTTAAGTTCACCAGTGCCTCCACTGCTCGGCTCCTCCACAACCCTGCAGGGTAGCTACGCGCTACTCGTGTGGACGCCCGCTGTGCTCGGCAGTACCACGGGCGCCTCGATGTGCGGACTCTGGTTCGATGAGTGGCTGGAGCAGATTCCGAATAGCGCCGAGAAACCCGCCGTCGCATTTCATTACGCCGAACCAGGTGGCCGCGCGCCGCAATCCCTGCTGCTCGCCATCGCTCCTGCGAGCATGGAACGGTGGTCGGCGAGAACCGTTCGCGACACCGTTCTTGAAGCCGTCGCGCTTGCAAAGATTCGCACCGTGGACCCGCAGACTTTGGAGCTGGGCGGTCAAGTGGGTCAGTTGTTGCCTGCATTGTTTGCCGGATTCGGGCCGTTTACAGTGTCGTCCGAGATCCCAGCGCTGCCAACGTCAATCAATCCGGTAGGTTCTTAAGGAGAATCGTGATGCCCACGGCGACGACAACGGCGGCCCCGACTTTTTGCGGAGTGACCTTTTGGACTCGCTTACAACTGGACACGACCGATGCGACGCTCGCCCGCGCGCACCAAGTCCAGGTTCGCGATCCATTGTGGCTCCTCGCCAGGCAATGGCAGGTCGGCGAGCTCGAAGGTTTCGACGGGGGATCACCGATCGCGGCTTACTATCAGCTGCAGCAATCCTCGCTGACCGCGTATCAGCCGGACCCATCCACGGCGGCATCGACACCGCCGGTCGAGGTCATCAAAGCCGGCGATCCTCCGCTCGAAGTACGCGTCGAGCGGGAAGCATTTCTGCTTGGCTTGCGTGGCTCGGTTCAACTGGGCTTGCGCTTCGAATCGATCGTGCGCGATGCCCTCGGAGCCGCTGCGGCGACTCCGGTCATCGCGCAATTCCGAACCGCATTCGCGATTTCGACCGCGGTTCCCGTGACGGAAATCCCGGATCCCAAGGCGCACGCTTTTCGTCAATCCGTCGCCGGTCGCGTGACCGATGGATACCTGTTGTTTCAGACCGCGACGGGTCACTCGACTGGCATCACCTTGCCGACGACCGCGGCGGCGGCGCTGGCAAGTTTCGTCAGCTACTGCCAGGGGCTTTACACGGTGCCCACGGATCAGAGCGCATGGGACCGAAACGAACTGGCGTTCGAATTCAATGTGGCGGCCGAAGTGCCATCGCCCGGAGGGGCCGTGGGCCTTGTGGGTCCGGACTTTCCAGGTGGGCAACTTGACTGGTACTCGTTCGATTTTTCGAGCTCGGCGGCCACGGCTAATAATCCGCAGCCACTGGTGGCAACCAACGGGTTCATCATTCCTCATCGCCTGTCAGTGCCGGGCATGCCCGGCGAGAAATTTTGGGAATTCGAAGATGGCCAAACCAACTTGGGTGACCTGGATACCCAAGTTGTCGATCTGACCAAAATGCTGCTCACGGATTTCGCCGCAGTCGCCACAAATAACTGGTTTCAGTTCAGTGTAATGACGCCCATCGGCACCTTGAATCGGTTGGCCGCCTTGGGTGTTACGGATACCTTCGGCGCCCAGACATTGATACCCCCCACCGGGGATCTCGATCCGCCCGCAGGCAGCGGAAAGTCATGGCAAATGTTCACGCTCGCGGGCGGTGCGACTCGCGGCGACACGTTGCTCCTGGCGCCGACATTGGGACGAGTCATGGACGGGCCGCAGCTCGAGGACGTGCTTTTTTTCCGCGACGACATGGCCGCGATGGCTTGGGCGGTGGAGCGCTCGCTCGCCGGCCCGCTGGATAACTCGGTCAGCGGGTACGAATCGCAATTGACCGCGCCGCCTCCCGGAACGCCGCTGGCCACCGGGGCTGACGTGAATTATCTTGTAGGGACGACCGTACCCAAGAACTGGATCCCCATGCTGCCCTACACCGCGACGGATCAAAGCCTTATGCTCAGGAGAGGAGGGATGTTCGATCCCACCTCCACCTCCAAACCTCCGCTCGTGCCTGCTCGCGGAGTGGTGCTAACACCCGGACAAATGTTCGTCGTGCGCGATCAGGCAATCGCACGTGCCGGCGTGCAGGCAACCCGTTACGTGCGGCGCGCTCGATGGATTGATGGCTCTACGTTGTGTTGGATGGCTCGAAGAGTAAGAACAGGGAAAGGACAGGGGAGCTCCGGACTGGCATTCGATGTCTTGGCGACAGCACCGCCGGCGAGCCCATGATCAGCCGGTCAATGTCCGCGCTTGTCGGCTGACCGTCTAGAGAATCCGATGAGTGTTAGCCCGCTGGGGAAACGCAGATTTATGACTCCGCACGTGCGCTGTGTGGTGCCAGGCAGCGGGTTGTCACTCGATGGACAGTGCTGGGTCGCCTGCCGCCCCGGGTTCTTTTTGCCAGCGAGCATGCTGTCACGGTTGTTTGAACTTGCCTCGGTTTCACGTACATCAGATTGTTGGTAACTCCAGTGCGGAGCCGACTCCCGCAAAAGTCCCGCACTGGTATTGTTGAAACAAAAGGCGGATAAGGCTATCCCCCTAGCTGCTTGAGTTTACTTTAGGAAATGGCGCGCCCGGAGAGATTCGAACTCCCGACCGCCTGGTTCGTAGTTAGTCCGTGAATTGGTAAACAATTGTTTTTACTCAACCAACACCGGACGCCCGTTGCGCAGTTTGCAGGACCTTGCGGGACGATGCACAACTGATCCCCGCAAAAGTCCCGCAGCAAAATCGGAATACGTGATGTGACGGAAAATTCGCCCAGGACACCCTTAATTACCGCCACGATGATCGGCAGCACTAAGCCGCTTTCGCCTTAATGGGTTTGATGGACAAGTATTGCTTTCGTTTCTTCGGATCGTGGGCAATCAGCCAAAGGTTATAGCGTTGCTGCAGATTCAACCATAATTCGGGCGACACGCGAAACGCCTTCGACAGGCGTAGGGCCGTATCGGGCGTGATCTCCCGATGTCCGCGGATGACCTCATTGATCCGCCGCCGCGAGATGCCAAGACGCTTGGCAAGCTCTTCCTGTGTCAGACCCAAGGGTTCCATGAATTCTTCCTTGAGGATTTCTCCAGGGGAAAAGGGTTTGCGCTCCTGGTTAGCCATGGTGTTTGTCCTTACATGTCCACAAAGCCAATAAATGCCAGATAACGATTCAATGATACTGCTCGAGACGAATACGGGTAAATCCACCCTGCTCAAAACGAAAAACCAGCCGCCACGGACCGTTCACCGACAATGCGTATTCCCCCGTGCGTTCGCCTTTGAGGGGATGAAGATATCCGCCGGGGATATTCGCCGCATCTTCCAGGCCTTTTGCGGCGTCCAGCAAATCCAACCTCATCAACACGCGGCGACGCAGGTCGGGCTTGATTTTGGCGCATCGTGCGTATTTCCAGCATCTTTCAAGCTCCTTATCTGCAAAGGACTTTATCAAGCCCGTCTCCCTTTGGCCCGGCCAGTCGTCAGCACTATGTAACATATCTAGTTACATATCGCAAGCCGCTTCAAAGCCGTACCATCCAAAATTCGAAAACATGGCAGCATCGGAGTGGCTCGACGAGAACAACCTGACGTGGTTGCCATCGCCGCCCAAGATCAAGCTGCTCAAGGTCGAGGATGCGCGCAAGCCCTACCCGCTGTCGTGGGAAGAGCAAACGCGCTTGTTCCAGGAACTGCCACCGCATCTTGCGAGGATGGCGCTGGTCAAGGTCAACACCGGCTCCCGGGAACAGGAAGTGTGCGGGTTGAAGTGGCAGTGGGAAGTGCCGGTCCCGGAACTTGCGACCAGCGTTTTCATCATCCCCGGCCAACGGGTGAAGAACGGCGATGAACGCTTGGTGGTGCTGAACGGGGTTGCGCGGTCCGTGATCGAGGAAGCCCGGAACGAACACACCGAATACGTGTTCACCTACCGGGGCAAGCCGGTCACGGCGATGAACAACACCGCGTGGCAGGCGGCGCGAGACCGTGCCGGACTGTCTCCAGTACGGGTCCACAACCTCAAGCACACGTTTGGCCGACGCTTACGCGCGGCGGGCGTGTCGTTCGAGGACCGACAGGATCTGCTGGGGCACCGGTCCGGCAGGATCACTACGCACTACTCGGCGGCGGAGCTGGAGAACTTGATTGCTGCAGCTGAGAAGGTGTGCGAAGGCGACTCCCGCAAAAGTCCCGCACTGGTATTGTTGAAACAAAAAGCGGTTAAGGCTGTCACCCTAACTGCTGGAGTTTAGTTCAAAAACTGGCGCGCCCGGAGAGATTCGAACTCCCGACCGCCTGGTTCGTAGCCAGGTACTCTATCCAGCTGAGCTACGGGCGCAATTTTTGACCTACAGGGCGCCGCATTATGCGAAGACCGTGCGGGTGTGTCAACAAGGACTACCGAAAGTGGCGGAGAGAGAGGGATTCGAACCCTCGATGGAGCTTTTGACCCCATACTCCCTTAGCAGGGGAGCGCCTTCGACCAGCTCGGCCATCTCTCCTTGGTTGCGGACGCAAGGATACAACGAGGTCGTAGTCGCGTAAAGCGGCGCTTTCCCCCGCCAGGGTCTGCTAGCCGGCGTTCTGTTTGTCTGTCTCTGGAACTGAAATGCCGGCTTCTTTTTCTTTCTTGATTCGCTCGTAAATCTCTTCCCGGTGAACGGGAATTTCTTTTGGTGCATTTACCCCCAGCCGCACCTGGTTACCTTTGATCCCAAGGACCGTAACCTGCACGTCGTCCCCGATATTTAGGGTTTCGCCTATCCTTCTCGTCAAGATCAGCATCTCGCTGCACTCCTTTCAATCATCAGTAGCAATCCATAACCCAACCCGCAAAAGTACTCCATGGCCAATCGTCCTGATCGACCTTTAGTATTTGTAGCTTTCCCTATTGTTGTGGGCCGTGCATGAATCCGCCGTGGCATTCTTCCGTGTGCGGCGGCCGAGATTAATCGCGAAGCATACTACTGCTGGAACAGGCCCGACTGTCCTGCATCTGACACTGGACCGACTTCTGCCCGCTATCAGTATATCCCGCGTTTACCCCGTTTATTGCCTTCCCCGAATGGATATGCAGCTTCTATGCCAAAAGACGGGGCATTTAACGGGTGACTGCGGCCTCTTTTTCCAACCCGAAGACTTCGTGCAGCGTTCGGACGCCCAACTCGAGGTACTTTTCGTCCACGACCACCGAAATCTTGATTTCCGAGGTAGAAATCATCTGGATATTAATGCCCTCGTCGGCCAGGGCCTTGAACATAGTGCCGGCAATACCGGCATGGGATCGCATGCCGACCCCAACAACGGAAATCTTGGCAATTTTGTCGTCCCCCGTCACTTCACGTGCCGCTAATTGTCCGGCGGTCCTTTTGAGGATTTCCAGGGCCTTGCGGTAGTCTCCGCGGGCCACCGTAAAGGTGAAATCAGTAGTTCCGTCGGCGCCCACATTCTGCACAATCATGTCCACGTTGATGTTGGCCACGCCGATATCGCCCAAAATGCGCGCGGCTATGCCTGGTTTGTCGGGCACTCCGCGGACTGTGACCTTGGCTTCATCGCGGCTGAATGCGATGCCTGAAATGAGCGGTGCTTCCATCTCGTTTTCCTCGTACGTAATC
>JAJXUF010000197.1 GCA_021783175.1 Pseudomonadota bacterium | reverse complement strand
CCCAGGGCATTTCGAGCAAGCCCGGCTTCACCGCCGACGTGTCTTACGACTATCTCAACCAGAACAGGCAGCGTTACGGCACGAGTGCCGCCTCATCCGCGCTGATCAATCGCCAACTGGCCGCGGGCGAAGAAGTCGAGGACTACACCAGGACGCAGACGGTGACGGCCTCGCTGATCTATAACGAGGATACCTGGGGCGTGGGCGTCATGCTTCCCTATGTGATGCGCTCGCATGGCACTTTCGGCACGACCGCGCCTTTGGGCTCCAGTTATTCCACTTCTTCGGATGCCAACATCGGCGATGTCAGGATAATCGGCCGTTATACCGGGCTCTCCAGCGAACGCTCCTCCGGCTTCATCGCCGGTATCAAGCTGCCTACCGGGAGCACCAACAAGAACTTCGACACTGGAACCGCGGCCGGCACGCCGCTCGATGCAGCACTGCAGATCGGCACCGGTTCCACGGACATCATCCTGGGAGGCTATACCACGGGTACCATCGATACCTACGGCTGGTTCCTGCAGGGGACCGTGCAGCACGCGGTGGCAACCAGGCAGGCGCTGGGCAACCAGGACTATCGCCCCGGCGATGCCTATCTGCTGAATACCGGTATCCGCTATGCCGCATTCGGCGCAAAGGTCTCGCCCATGCTGCAACTGAATATCATCAGGCGCCAGGCCGACACCGGAACGCCGGTGACCGTGCCGATCGACCCCGTCACCGGCGTTCCTGACGCCGGCGGTACGCTGGCGTATCTGGCGCCCGGCGTGTCGGTGCGTGTCGGCGGCGGCGCCTCGGTCTACGGATTTGTCCAGATCCCGGTTTATCAGAACGTCAATTCGCTGCAGTTGACCCCGGGCTACACCTTGACGCTGGGCGTGCGACAATCTTTTTAACCCGGGTTCAATCAACAGGCGGCGCGACAAGTGAACATGCGAACAAAACGAACATTGCGGGCCGGATGGAAGGAGTTGCTATTGGCATTGCTGCTTTCGCTCGGTTTGGCCCATGTTGCCCTGGCGGATGACTGGAACCTGAAGGACAAGGACGGCGTACATTACAGGCTCTCCGAACAGAAGGGCAAATGGGTGCTGGTCAATTTCTGGGCGCCGTGGTGCGCGCCCTGCCTGCAGGAAATGCCGGATCTCGATACCTTGCAGAAGCAGCACAGGGACTTGCTGGTGATCGGGGTCGCGGTGCTGTACCGGAAGAACCAGGAGGTCCTGGATGCGGTTCGGCAAACATCCGTCTCCTATCCCGTCGTCCTGGGTGACGAGGACATCGCCAGCGACTTCGGCGAGATGAAAGGCATGCCCACCAGCTTCCTCTACTCTCCCTCAGGCAAACTCGTCGGCCACCACGACGGGCCGCTGACGCAGGCCGATATCGAACAGGTTATGGCCAGCCAGCCAGCCTCGGCAGCGTTATTCACGCATTGACCGGCGCGCACAACGGATCAATAACGTAATCTCACTTCACTTCGTCGAACATGATCTCCAGCCGCAAAGCCAACTGCGGACTGGGCCGGAATTCCCTTTCTCGCGGGAAATGCAGCTGCGGGCTCACGTCCAGGAACATCCATTTCCGATGCAGCCGGTAGCGATATTGCATCAGGATGACGTAGTCCACGACCTCCGTTACGGGCTGGCTTACGCCGATCGCGCTTGCCTGATACATCACGGCGGTGCGCTCGTCCAGGGTGTCAAATACAGAAAAGTCCTGCCGCAGGTCGAAGTTCTGCGTGTTCTTGAGCCAATTGGCAACGCTGGTGGCACGAAACAGCACGCTCTCGCTGACCTTATGTTCGATATCCAGCTGTGTCGTTTCGCCGACGCCAATGGTGTTGAACCAGAAGGTTGTTTCCGCCAGCTTCGCGTGCCATTGCTCCAGCGGCGATCCTTCCCAGCTGCCGCGCGCGCGCGCGAAAGGGGTCGTGCCCAATCCCTGGAATTTGAGTCCCCCATCCGCGCTCAGGTGCCAATGCTCGGCTTCCTGCTGCATGAACCGCAACGCTGCACCGAAACTCTGCTGTTGCGCTGCAGGCTGGTTCGGTTGCTGCGGCTGTTGCAATATCTGCGTCGGGTCGACGACGGCGTTCTTGTCCGGATTCGTTTCCACCAACAAGTGCAGTTTCCGTTCCGCAATGGGTAGATGCACGTTGGCCATGAACGACAACATCGATTGCTGCTGGGGGTTGTATCCCACCACCTGGTTGACGTTCAGCAGGAATGTGCTGTCGTTAGTCTCCTGATAATGGCGGTCATCGCCAAAGAAGCGATCAATGTGGCTGACCAAGCCAACAAGCTCGCCTGACAGATAGTTACGCGGTGCATCCAGCATATTCGGGGCATCTTCTGCGACGGCAGGCGGTGCAGGCGGCCCCACCATCTCAGGCGCAGGCCCTACTATCTCAGGCATCGGCCCGACCAACTCCGGTACGGGCCCCACCAACTCCGGCATCTGGCCAGTCATCTCTTCACCAAACGCAATCGGTGGAATCCAGAGAGCGGCGGCCAATAGGATGCACGCCAATGTTCTTGAAGTTCGTGCGGACAGGAACGTCATGCGCCTCAGGCAGGAAATACCCCGGTGGAAAGATAGCGGTCACCGCGATCGCAGACGATGAACACGATCGTTGCATTCCGCACCTGTTGCGAGATACGCATTGCCACACTCAACGCGCCACCCGACGATATGCCGCAAAAGATACCCTCCTCGCGCGCCAGACGGCGTGTCATCTCCTCTGCATCTTGCTGCCCGACATACTCCAGCCTGTCCACGTTCTGCGGGTTGTATATTCTGGGCAGATAGGCTTCCGGCCATTTGCGGATACCTGGAATCTGCGCTCCCTCTTCCGGCTGCGCGCCGACGACCTGAATGGCAGGATTCTTTTCCTTGAAGAATCGCGAGCACCCCATGATGGTGCCGGTCGTCCCCATGCTGCTCACGAAATGCGTGATGCCGCCCTGCGTGTCGCGCCATATCTCCGGCGCAGTACCTTCGTAATGCGCCAGCGGGTTGTCCGGGTTGGCGAACTGATCGAGGATGATGCCCTTGCCCGAGTCGCGAAGTTTCTCCGCCGTATCGCGTGCCAGTTCCATGCTGCCTGCTTTCGGCGTAAGGACCAGTTCCGCGCCGAACGCGCGCATGGTCTGGCGACGTTCCATGGTCTGGTTTTCCGGCATCACCAGGATCATCTTGTATCCGCGCATGGCTGCCGCCATCGCCAGCGCGATGCCGGTATTGCCGCTGGTCGCTTCGATCAGCGTATCGCCCGGTTTGATGTCGCCGCGTTCTTCGGCATGCCGGATCATGGAAAGCGCGGGCCTGTCCTTCACCGAACCGGCCGGGTTGTTCCCTTCCAGTTTGGCGAGCACGACATTCGAGGTGTCGCCCGGGATGCGTTTGAGTCTGACCAGCGGCGTATTCCCTACATGGTCGTCCAGCGTCTTGTACATGATCAGTCCTGAAAAAAGGGAACGCCAGCATGATAAATGCTGGCGTTCCCTTTTGCACTGCAATATCCGGCTAGATCGCGATGCCCGATGCGTCGAACAATCCCTCGAACAGGATGGAACTCAGGTAACGCTCGCCCGAATCGGGCAATATCACCACGATGGTCTTGCCCGCGTTCTCTGCCTTTCGGGCCAGGCGCGCGGCAACCGCCACCGCCGCGCCGCTGGAGATGCCGGAGACGATGCCTTCCTCCCGCGCCAGGCGGCGTGCGTACAGCACCGCGTCTTCGTTGCTCACCTGCTCGATGTCATCCACCAGCGACAGATCCAGCGCGCCGGGCACAAAGCCAGCGCCGATACCCTGGATCTTGTGCGGTCCCGGTTTGAGTTCCTGACCCGCGCGTTTCTGCGTCAGGATCGGGCTGGCCGAAGGTTCCACCGCCACCGACCTGATCGCCTTGCCGCGCGTCTGTTTGATGTAACGCGACACACCGGTGATGGTCCCGCCCGTGCCGACACCCGAAATGAAGATATCGACCTTTCCGGCCGTGTCATCCCATATCTCGGGACCGGTCGTCGCTTCATGGATGGCCGGGTTGGCCGGATTTTCGAACTGCTGCAGCAGTACATACTTCGAATCGGAAGCGGCGATCTCTTTGGCCTTGGCGACTGCACCGCTCATGCCTTTGGCACCTTCGGTCAACACCAGTTTCGCGCCGTAGGCGACCAGCAGCTTGCGTCGTTCTATGCTCATGGTCTCCGGCATGGTCAGGGTGAGCGGTATACCGCGAGCTGCCGCCACGAAAGCCAGCGCGATGCCGGTGTTGCCGCTGGTGGGCTCCACGAGTTCCTTGCCGGGACCCAACAGGCCGCGCTTCTCGGCATCGTCGATCATGGCTACGCCGATGCGGTCCTTGACTGAATAGGCCGGATTTCGCCCTTCGATCTTTGCCAGGATGATCGCTTGGGCACCGTCACCGACGCGGTTCAACCGGACGAGCGGTGTGTGGCCGACGGACAGTGAGTTATCTGCAAAATTGTTCGTCATGATACTTTTCCTGTGATGATGTTCGATGGCTGAAGTCTAACCAAGCCCAGCCGGTTTATGAACTGGTCTATTGTTATAAGCTTAGAACCGGCTTCTCTATTGGCGGAAACCCTGCGCTTGAAATGGTACCGGTAGCTTCGACTGCCGTGCATCCCACGGGCTTCGCTCATGCGTGCTAAAGAAAACCGTCCGCGGCAACGTAAGGCAAGCCGAAAGAGCCGGCCACCGCGCGATAGCTTATCTTGCCATCCACGATATTCAATCCGCGACGCAGCGGAACACTGTCGCGCAACGCCTGCTGCCAGCCTTTCCCGGCCAGTTGCCGCAGGTAGGGGAACGTCGAATTGGTGAGCGCGAGGGTGGAAGTGCGCGGCACCCCGCCCGGCATGTTTGCCACGGCATAATGCACCACTCCGTCGACGATATAGATCGGATCATGATGCGTGGTGGGACGCGTCGTTTCGACGCAGCCGCCCTGGTCCACCGCAACATCCACGATGACAGAGCCTTCGCGCATGGTCTTCAGGTCTGCGCGCAGTATCAGTTTCGGCGCAGCCGCTCCGGGGATGAGCACACCGCCGATGACCAGGTCGGCCGTGGCGATCTGCTCCAGCAGATTGTGGCGATTCGAATACAGCGTCTGCACGTTCGCCGGCAACACTTCGCTGAGATAACGCAGCCGCTCCAGCGACAGATCCAGAATGGTGACCTGGGCGCCGAGGCCGGCTGCCGTTCGTGCGGCGTTGCTGCCCACCACGCCGCCGCCGATCACCACCACGTGTGCGGGCGGAACGCCGGGGACTCCGCCCAGAAGGACGCCGCGTCCGCCGTAGAACTTCTCCAGATATTTGGCCCCTTCCTGTACCGCCATGCATCCGGCCACCTCCGACATCGGCGTGAGCAAAGGCAGCTCGCCGTCGGACAACTGCACCGTTTCGTATGCGA
>JAJXUF010000196.1 GCA_021783175.1 Pseudomonadota bacterium | reverse complement strand
TGAAAGACAAGCGCCATGGATCGTTCCATGGCGTTTTGCCGGATGGTGGAAAAGTCAGGGGGCCACAACCGGATCGCTCTTGTCCAGCGCAGCCAGCGCCGCGTCGTAATTCGGTTCGTGGGTGATGTCGTCCACCAGTTCGGCGTGGATGATATGGTCCTTGTCGTCCAGCACCAGCACGGCACGCGCAGTCACGCCTGACAAAGCCGTATCGGCGATTTTCACGCCGTAGTTGCGCATGAAATCGCGGCCGCGCATCAGCGACAGCGTGACGACGTTCTGCAGACCTTCCGCGACGCAGAAACGGCTCATGGCGAACGGCAGGTCGGCGGAGATCACCAGCACCACGGCGTTGTTCAGCTTGCCCGCGGCTTCATTGAACTTGCGCGTGGAAGTGGCGCATACCGCAGTATCCAGGCTGGGCACGATGTTGAGCACCTTGCGCTTGCCCGCGAAGTCTTGCAGCGAGACATCCTTCAGATCCTTATCGACGAGGGTGAAGTCGGGCGCCGTCTGCCCGACGACCGGGAAGGTGCCGAACAGGGTGACGGGCGCACCGCCAAGGGTGGTGGCGGGCTTTTCATTTTTTTCTTTGGCCATGATGTTTCTCCTAGAGTTTCCGTCATTCCGGCGAAGGCCGGAATCCAGTTTGATAAAACAGGTCATCGCGCAGCGAGGACAAAATCAAAAAGCATATTGAATAAACCCGCTGGATTCCGGCCTTCACCCGCAAGGGGTACGCCGTGGTTGTACGGGGCTAAAGCCCCAACAACACCCGCAGCGCCGGAATGACGGGGGCAATCAGATGTAGCTGGATATCGGCGGGCAAGCGCAAACCAGATTCTTGTCGCCGTACACATTATCCACCCGCGCCACGCTCGGCCAAAATTTGTTATCCCGCACCCAGGGCAGGGGGAATGCAGCCTGTTCGCGCGAATAGGGACGCTTCCACTCATTCGCGACCACCGCTTTCGCGGTATGCGGCGCATGCTTGAGCACATTGTCTTTTTTGTCCGCCTTGCCGGAAAGTACCTCATCGATCTCGCCGCGAATGGCGATCATTGCGGCGCAGAAACGGTCCAGTTCGGCTTTCGATTCGCTCTCGGTCGGTTCGACCATCAGCGTGTCCACCACCGGGAAGGACGTGGTCGGCGCGTGGAAGCCGAAATCCATCAGCCGCTTCGCGATGTCCGTCACTTCAATGCCTTCGCGCTTGAGGTCACGGCAGTCGAGGATCATCTCGTGCGCGCAGCGGCCGTTTGCACCGCTGTACAGCGTGGCGTAGTGGTCTTTCAGCGATTCCTTGATGTAGTTGGCGTTGAGGATCGCCATGCGTGTGGCCTCGGTGAGGCCGGGACCGCCCATCATCTTGATGTAGCCATAGGAGATCAACAGGATCAGCGCGCTGCCGTAAGGTGCCGCCGACACGGCGTGAATGGCTTGCGCGCCGCCCACCTTGACCATCGGATGCGATGGCAGGAACGGCGTGAGGTGTTCCGCCACGCCGATGGGGCCCGCGCCCGGTCCGCCGCCGCCGTGCGGGATCGCGAAGGTCTTGTGCAGATTCAGGTGGCACACGTCCGCGCCGATGTTGCCGGGGCTGGTCAGGCCGACCTGCGCGTTCATGTTCGCGCCGTCCATGTATACCTGGCCGCCGTTGGCGTGGATGATCGCGGTGATGTCCTTGATGGACTCTTCATACACGCCGTGCGTGCTGGGGTAGGTGACCATCAGGCAGGACAGTTCGGCCTTGTGTTCTTCTGCCTTCGTGCGCAGGTCGTCCACATCGATATTGCCCTTGCTGTCGCATTTCACCACCACGATGTGCAGTCCGCACATCGCCGCACTGGCCGGATTGGTGCCGTGCGCGGAAGAGGGGATCAGCACCACGTTGCGCTGGTCTTCTCCGCGCGAACGATGGTAAGCCTGGATCACCAGCAAACCGGCGTATTCCCCGGACGCGCCGCTGTTGGGCTGGAAGCTCATCTGTGCGAAGCCGGTGATCTCGGACAATGCCACATCCAGGCCGGCAATCACTTCCTGATAGCCTTCGGCCTGTTCCAGCGGCACAAAGGGGTGCAGGTTGGCGAACGCGGGCCAGGTCAGCGCCAGCATCTCGGAAGCAGCATTGAGCTTCATGGTGCAGGAACCGAGCGAGATCATCGAGTGCGTCAGCGACAAATCCTTGTTCTCCAGCCGCTTGATGTAACGCATCATCTCGGTTTCGGAGCGGTAGCTGTTGAATACCGGATGGCTCAGGATGGCCGATTGGCGGGGCTTCACGAGCAATGTTTGTACAGCTACCTGCGCTGCGGTGAGTACAGGTGCAGCCTTGCCAGCCGCTTGTGCGAACACGGCGAGGATGGCATTGAGGTCGTCGACCGAGGTGGTCTGGTCGAGCGCGATGCTCAACCCATCGCCCGTATAACGGAAATTGATCTGTGCCGCATCGGCCAGCGCATGCACCTTCACGTTGTCGGTGTGCATCAGTTTCAGCGTGTCGAAGAACGTGCCGTCTGCCAGGGTGTAGCCCAGCTTCTTCAATTCACTGGCCAATGCCGCCGCGGAGCGGTGCACTTGCGCAGCGATGGCGCGCAGGCCGTCGGCACCGTGATACACCGCGTACATGCTGGCCATGATCGCCAGCAATGCCTGCGCGGTGCAGATGTTGGAAGTGGCCTTCTCGCGGCGGATGTGTTGTTCGCGCGTCTGCAGCGCCATGCGCAGGGCGGGGTTGCCGTCGGCATCGACCGATACGCCGATGATGCGGCCCGGCATCGAGCGCTTGTGCGCATCCCGGCAGGCAAAGTAGGCAGCGTGCGGGCCGCCGTAACCCATCGGCACCCCGAAGCGCTGTGTCGAACCCAGCACCACGTCGGCGCCCCATTCACCCGGCGGCGTGAGCAGCACCAGGCTGAGGATATCGGCAGCCACGGCGATGGTCATGCCGTGCTCCTTGGCGCGCTTCACGAAATCGGCGTAGTCATGCACGGTGCCGTCGGCGGTCGGGTATTGCAGCAAGGCGCCGTACAGCTTGTCGTTCAGCGTCACGGTCCTGAAATCGCCGATCACCAGCTCGATACCGAGCGGCCTGGCGCGCGTCTTCAATAGCTCAATGGTCTGCGGATAACACTCGTTCGACACGAAGAAACTGTTCTTGCCCTGCTCGGCGGCTTCGCGCGGGCGCAGCCCGTGCAGCATGGTCATCGCTTCGGCGGCGGCAGTGGCCTCGTCCAGCAAAGAAGCATTGGCGATCTCCATGCCGGTGACGTCGACGATCATGGTCTGGAAGTTCAGCAGCGCCTCCAGGCGACCCTGCGCGATCTCGGCCTGGTAAGGCGTGTAGGCGGTGTACCAGCCGGGGTTCTCCAGCACGTTGCGCTGGACCACAGGCGGCACGACGGTGTCGTAATAACCCAGGCCGATGTAACTCTTGTACAACTTGTTCTTCGCCGCGATGCCGCGCAAGTGCTGCAGGAAAGCGTGTTCGCTCATGCCGTCCGGCAGGTTCAGCGGTTTTTTCAGCCGGATCGCGGCAGGCACGGTCTGGTCGATCAGCGCGTCGAGCGAGGGCGCATCGATTTTCTGCAGCATGGCCTGGACGTCTTGCGCGCTGGGGCCGTTGTGGCGATTAACGAATTGTTCGGTGTTGTTCATGTTCGGCTCGGAAATGATGGAGATCAAAAACAATTAGCCACAGAGTCCACAGAGCACACAGAGAAAAGCTTGCACGGACATCTCTGTGGACTCTGTGGCTATGTTTGGGTTTAGTGCGCTTCGCTGTCAACGACTGCCTGGTAGGCGGCAGCGTCCAATAGAGCCGCGACATCGGCCGCATTGTCCGGCTTCATCTTGAAGATCCAGGCGGTATAGGCGTCGCCGTTGATGGCTTCGGGTGCGGAATCCAGTTCGCTGTTTACCGCGGTCACGGTGCCGGACACGGGAGCATATACGTCGGCGGCGGCCTTCACCGATTCAACTACGGCGCATTCTTCCTTGGCTTTCAGCTTGCGGCCGGCGGCGGGTGCTTCGACGAACACCATGTCGCCCAGCAGCTCCTGCGCGTGTTCGGTGATGCCGACGGTGATGCTGCCGTCAGCCTCGGTTTTGACCCACTCGTGGGAGGCGGTGTATTTCAGGTTGGATGGGTTGCTCATTCAAATCTCCTTTTAGAATCTCGTAGGGCGGGCACGTTTTGTGTGCCCACGCGGCAAAATGGTGGGCACAAATACGTGCCCACCCTACATGTTTAAATCAAGCCTTTGCCGTTGCGGGCAAATGGGTACTTCACTACTTTTGCGTTCAACAACTTGTCGCGTATCTCGACTTGTACGGTATCGCCGACCTGCACGCCATTCGGCACGCGCGCCAGCGCAATGGATTTCTCCAGCGTGGGCGAAAAGCTGCCGCTGGTGATCTCGCCGTCGCCGTGCGCGGTCTTGACGTGTTGATGGCCGCGCAGCACGCCGCGATCCAGCAGCACCAGGCCGACCAGTTTCTCGCCGGGAGGATTTGCCAGCAACGCAGCCTTGCCGATGAAGTCGCGCAAGCTCTTCAGGTCCACGGTCCAGCCGAGGCCGGATTCCAGCGGGCCGACCGTTTCGTCCATATCCTGACCGTAAAGGTTCATGCCGGCTTCCAGGCGCAGCGTGTCACGCGCGCCCAGGCCGATGGGCTTGACGCCTTTTTCCGCAAGCGTATTCCAGAAGAAGGGCGCTGCCTTGGCCGGAAGCATGATCTCGAAACCGTCTTCGCCGGTGTAACCGGTGCGGGCGATGAACATGGTGCCCATTTCCACTGCGCTGAAAGGAACCAGGCCTGCGCTCAATTCCCGGCTGCCGGGCAGCGCCTCCCAGACTTTTTCGCGTGCATGCGGTCCTTGCACGGCGATCATCGCCAGTTCGGGATGGTCGGCGATCTCCAGCTCGGGTGCATGAGCGGCAGCCTGTGCCTTCATCCAGGCGATGTCCTTATCGGCTGTACCGGCGTTGACCACGATGCGGAACCATTCCTCCGTCATGAAGTAAACGATCAGATCGTCGATCACATGGCCATCCGGGCGCAACATCGCCGAATACAGCGCCTTGCCCGGCATGGTCAATTTATCCACGTTGTTGGCGAGCAGGTACCGCAGGAACTTGCGCACGCCGGCACCTTTCATGTCGACCACGCGCATATGCGAGACGTCGAACATGCCGCAGTCGTTGCGCACCTGGTGGTGTTCATCGATCTGCGAACCGTAGTTCACCGGCATGTCCCAGCCGCCGAAGTCCACCATCTTGGCACCCATGGCGCGGTGAGTCGCGTTTAGAGGCGTTTGTTTAAGGGTCGTCATAATCCTCTTTCCAGAAATTAAAAAGGCGCAGCACGAAATCGTGCTGCGCCCCATCTGTCCTTGGTACCTGAGAGATTACAACTTTCGTCGTGTGCCCCTTCGGTGGCCGACTGCATTCCCTCACCCCAACC
>JAJXUF010000195.1 GCA_021783175.1 Pseudomonadota bacterium | reverse complement strand
GGGCGGAGCAGGGACCGTTTGGCATGGCGCTGATGTGTGCGGATTCAGAAGGACGCCCCGGTTTTGGCAGGCGCTCGGTAGGCAGCGTGGGGGAAAGCGATTTATGGCAGGACTTCGATCGCAATCTGCGCATGACCTGGGAATATACCGAAACAGAACCTGGGGAAGTCTCGCTCGCCGGCGAATTGCCGCGCCGCTGCACCCTGGCCCTCGGTCTTGGCAGCAGCAAAGAAGCGGCAGCAACCCTGGCATGGAGTGCATTGATGCAGGGTTTTGATGCGTCCTGGCAATCTCAGTGCGAAGGTTGGGCAGACTGGCAACAGAATTGGCAAATACCGCCTGCGCTCGCTGATCTTCCGGAAACGGCGCGTCAGTTGTTGCAACGCTCTGCGAGCGTGCTCAAGATACACGAAGATCGCACCTTTCCCGGTGCCGCAGTGGCCAGCCTGTCAGTACCCTGGGGAGAATCCAGTACGAGCCAGGGAGGGTATCATCTGGTGTGGGCGCGCGATCTGGTGGAAACGGCAGGCGCGCTGCTGGCCATGGATAAACTGGACAATGTGCGTGAAATATTATGCTATCTGATCGCCACCCAGCAGACCGATGGCCACTGGCTGCAAAACCAGTGGCTGGGCGGAAAGCCCTTCTGGCAGGGGATACAACTTGATGAAACCGCTTTCCCCGTATTGCTGGCCGCAGCCCTTAACGTGCGAAATGCGCTGGGAAAAGTCCCGGTGCGCGATATGGTGCGCCGGGCGCTCGACTTCATCCTGCGCCAGGGACCAGTCACTGGTCAGGATCGCTGGGAAGAGGATGCAGGCATCAATACCTTCACTCTGGCGATTACCATCGCTGCGCTGGTCGAAGGCGCCGCATTGCTGGGCGGGCGTGAGGGAGATTGTGCGCTGATGCTGGCGGATTACTGGAATGCACGGCTGGAAGACTGGACCTGGGTGGAAGACACGCAGCTTTCGCGCAGCCTTGATGTGCCAGGTTACTTTCTGCGCAGCACGCCATCAGAAGAGCTCTACCACGATGGCGCAAAACACGAACATATGCTGATCAAGAATCTTGCTATCGATCCTGATTTGCCTGCTGAAGAACAGCTGGCAACCGACTTTCTTCAACTCGTGCGCTATGGCCTGCGCGATGCCCACGACCCTTGCATTGTGGCGAGCGTGACGGCCATCGACAGATTGCTCAAGACCGATACGCCGAACGGCCCCGTATGGCACCGCTACAACGGCGATGGCTATGGCGAGCACGATGACGGCAGACCCTTTGATGGCAGCGGGAAAGGACGCGGCTGGCCGCTGCTCACCGGCGAGCGCGGACACTATGCGCTGATGGCAGGTGAAGATGTCTTGCCCTACATCGCTGCGATGACTGCGATGACAGGACAAGGCGGATTGCTGCCGGAACAGGTATGGGATGCCGACCCCATACCCGAATGCAATCTTTATCCGGGGCAGCCCAGCGGATCGGCCATGCCGCTGGTTTGGGCGCACGCCGAGTACATCAAACTGTGCCTGAGCCATGTCCAGGGTTACCCGGTGGATCGCCCTGTGCAGACCTGGCTGCGCTATCACGGTAAGCGTCCTGAGATCCCTTATTATCTGTGGCGCCTGAAGCAATGCCCGCGCACCATGCCAAAAGGAAAGGAGCTGCGCCTGTTACTTCATGCCGCGGCGCGCGTGCATTGGGGGCACAACGGCTGGCAGGGAATTGCGGATGTGGTTACTGAGGACTGGGGGCTGGCGCATATTGCTGTCTTGCCGACCACGCAACTGATCCCCGGTGACACAGTGGAATTCACCCTGTATTGGCCGGACACAGATCAATGGCAGGGCGAAGATTTTCAGATACGCATTACGGCAGATCCATCACTATGACGATTGAAAGGAATATGAGGATGGATAAAACTTCTGGCCGCACGACGCCGGCGGATGCGCTGGTGATTTTTGGCGTAACGGGCGATCTTGCCCACAAGATGATCTTTCCGGCGCTCTACGCGATGGCCAAACGCGGCGTTTTAAATGTGCCGGTGGTAGGCATTGCCTCTTCCAAGTGGGACTCGTCCAGGTTGCGCAAACAGGCCAAAGACAGTATCAGGCAAGCAGGCAAGATCGACGACAAAGATGCACTCGAACATCTACTTTCGCAACTCACGTATGTGGGCGGCAATTACAATGACCCGGATACATTCATAGCGCTCAAACAGGCGCTGGGGGATGTCAGGCATCCGGCGCACTACCTTGCCATTCCGCCTGTGTTGTTTGCGACAGTCATCAAAGGCCTTGGCGCTTGTGGGCTGGCAGATGGCGCGCGCGTGATCGTAGAAAAACCATTCGGCAGGGATCTTGCCTCTGCGCGCGAACTCAACCGCATCGCGCTGTCGGTATTTGCAGAAGATGCGATCTTCCGCATCGATCACTATCTGGGGAAGGAGGCGATCATGAATATCCTCTATTTCCGTTTCGCCAATTCCTTCCTTGAACCGATCTGGAACCGCAACACGGTCGCCAGCATACAGATTACGCTGTCTGAGGATTTTGGCGTAAAGGGGCGCGGCGTGTTTTATGAAAGCGCAGGCTGTCTGCGCGATGTCATCCAGAATCATTTGTTCCAGATTGTTGCGCTGCTCGCCATGGAGCCGCCGGCATATCAGGGCTATGGTGCGGTGCACAGCGAAAAAGCCAAGATATTCCAGGCCATGCGTCCCTTGCTGCCGGATGATGTGGTGCGCGGCCAGTATGCGGGCTACCGCAAAGAGCCGGGCGTGGCGAAGGACTCGGATGTTGAAACGTTCTGTGCCATGAAACTGTTCATCGATTCATGGCGCTGGGAGGGTGTTCCCTGGTATCTGCGCTCCGGCAAGTGCCTGGCTGCGACGGCGGCCGAGGTGATAGTGCAATTGAAGCCGCCGCCGCAAAAGCTGTTCGACGATTCCCGGCCCCTGGACGGGCGAAGCAATTATCTGCGTTTCAGGATTTCTCCCAACTCGGCCGTCGCGTTGGCAGCCCGCGTCAAGCGCGCCGGCAAGGAATTCGTCGGCGATCAGCATGAACTCTACCTGTTGGATGTGCAGCCGGCAGAGGAAACACCTTACGAGCGGCTGTTGAGCGATGCCATGGCGGGAGATGGCGCGCTGTTTTCTCGTGAGGACGCTGTTGAAGCTGCCTGGGCGGTTGTCGATCCGGTGCTTGCAACGCACCCTCCTGTGCATCGCTACAAGCCCGGCAGCTGGGGGCCGAAACAGGCTGATGCGCTGGTTGCGGCAGACGGTGGCTGGCACAATCCCGTATTGGTGAAGGCGGAAAAATGACAGTTGCAACGCAACTCGACCAGCTGTGCATCAACACCATTCGATTCCTCTCGGTGGACATGGTACAGAAAGCCAACAGCGGGCATCCGGGCCTGCCGCTGGGCGCCGCGGCGATGGCCTATGTGTTGTGGACGCGCTGGCTCAAATACAACCCGCGCAATCCGCACTGGTCCAATCGCGACCGCTTTGTGCTTTCCGCCGGACACGGTTCGGCACTGCTCTACAGTCTGCTGCATCTGAGCGGTTATGACCTTGCGCTGGACGACATCAAGCAGTTCCGCCAATGGGGCAGCAAGGCGCCCGGGCATCCCGAACGCGGACACACGCCCGGCGTGGAAACCACAACCGGGCCGCTGGGGCAGGGCTTAGCCAACGCGGTCGGCATGGCGATCGCAGAAGTGCAACTCGCGGCACGCTACAACCGGCCCGGTCACACGCTCATCGATCACCATACTTATGCTCTCGTCAGCGATGGCGATCTGATGGAGGGCGTCGCTTCCGAAGCAGCCTCGCTGGCTGGTCATCTCAAGCTTGGCAAGCTCATCTGCCTCTACGACGACAACACCGTCACCCTGTCCGCCGGCACCGACATCAGCTTCACCGAGAACCGCGCGCTGCGCTTTGAGGCCTATGGTTGGCACACCGTATCGGTGGCGGATGGCAACGACCTTGCTGCAATCGACGCCGCGCTGACCGCTGCGCGCGCGGAAACCGCACGGCCGTCGCTGATCCTGGTGCGCACCCATATCGGTTACGGTTCTCCCGAACAGGACAGCTTCAAGGCGCACGGTTCCCCGCTCGGCGTGGACGACGTGCGCAAAACCAAACAGACACTGGGCTGGCCGACCGAGCCGGACTTCCTGATCCCGGAAGAGGCGCTGGCGCATTTCCGCGAGGCGGTAACACGCGGCGCGCAGGATGAGGTGGCCTGGAACACGTTGCTGAGCGTCTACACCAGGGCGTTTCCGGATCTGGCGGAAGAGCTTCAATACCGCTTGCGCGACGAACTGCCGCTAGGCTGGGATGCGGACATCCCGGTATTTGAAACCGATGCCAAGGGAGTCGCCACGCGCGATGCATCCGGCCAAGTGATGAACGCCATTGCACCCAGACTGCCCGCGCTGACCGGCGGCTCGGCCGACCTAGATCCGTCGACGAAAACGGCCTTGAAAGGCCTGGGCGATTTCAATCCGTCGCCGGAAAAGAATGTTGACCAGCAGGGCTCCGATGGCGGCGGCTGGAGCTATGCCGGACGCAACCTGCATTTTGGCGTGCGCGAACATGCGATGGGCGCCATCGTCAACGGCCTCGCCGCGCACGGCGGCTTTATTCCGTATGGCTCGACTTTCCTGATCTTCTCCGACTACATGCGCCCGGCCATCCGGCTGGCCGCGCTGATGGGACTGCACGTCGTGCACGTGTTCACGCACGACAGCATCGCTGTCGGCGAGGATGGCCCCACGCACCAGCCGGTGGAGCAGCTGGCGAGTCTGCGTGCGATTCCTAACCTGCTGGTGATCCGTCCCGGCGACGCCAACGAAACCGCGGTCGCCTGGCGCGTTGCGCTGGAAACGCGCGGCCAGCCGGTGCTGCTGGTGTTGAGCCGGCAGGAACTGCCCACGCTCGATCGCAACCGCTATGCCGCAGCGGATGGATTGCGCCATGGCGCCTATGTGTTGAGCGATGCGCCGGACGGCAAACCCGAGTTGATTATGATCGCCAGCGGTTCCGAAATTGGCCTGATCGTCGCGGCGGCGGAGCAGCTCCAGGCGCAGGGCGTCGCCGTGCGCTGCGTGTCGATGCCCTGCTGGGAATTGTTCGAAGCCTTGCCGCAAGAAGAGCGCGATGCGGTGCTGCCGCCTTCTGTTGGTGCAAGGCTTGCGGTCGAACTGGGTGTGGCGCAAGGCTGGGATCGTTACGTCGGAGCGCGCGGCGACATGCTGGGCGTGGAACGCTTCGGCGCTTCCGCGCCGGCATCGGTCGTGCTGCGCGAATACGGCTTCACCGTCAACAACGTTTGCGCGCGGGCAAAAGCGCTGCTGGGTTTGGAGCAGCAGAACTAAGTTTTAATATAAAACCGTAGTCTTTGCTGACTGCCAGTGTCACAGATATGCTCGTCATGAGGCTTCAGTGAAAAACCGCAATTCGGCCTTATGTATCGCGCTAGTGCGACCTGAAAAGTCG
>JAJXUF010000194.1 GCA_021783175.1 Pseudomonadota bacterium | reverse complement strand
ACCACAAAGGAACCGGCCAAAGTGCCCAACAGAATGCCCGGCGTGATGCGTCTCACAATGCTCCAGTTGACCGCGCCATAAAAATGATGCGCACGAAAGCTGGAGACCGAAGTAAACATGATGCTGGCGAGCGAAGTCCCGATCGCCATATGGATCATGTGGTCAGCCGGGAAGTGCTGGGCCGTGAAGATGAACATCAGGATAGGCACGATCACGACGCCGCCCCCCACACCCAGCAGTCCGGCCAGGAATCCGGCGACACTGCCGGCAACAAGATACAGCACTATGAATTCCCAACTGATCATCTACTACTCCTGGTGCGGATGAGTTTGCTCAACTTATCCTGAGTTTATAAATATTATTTCGGTGTGCTCTTGTGTATTAGTTCAGCTGAGTTGGCACGTACCCCGTCAGATCGCCACAATCGATTTGAGTTGCTTGGCCTTCATGAATCGGGAATTGAATTGCTCGAAAACAGACGGTAACAACTGGCAAGAATTAACCCATATGCGACGATCACCAATTTCTATGCAACAGCTTTCAACTGGTCTACTGCTGCGGAATAAATGATGAGTGCACGCCTGGCATCTTCAAGTGCACGATGAGCCTTCCCCTCATCAATCTGCCCATCTTTTGCCAAATCGACCAATCGGTAACTTTTTCTCTTAGGCCAAGCACGCCGCGCCATTTTCAAGGCGCAAGAAACTGGATTTTTAAACTGAGGAAGGCCGCTCGTTTTAGCTGCATGTTGTAGAAACGCCATATCAAAATCCGCATTGAAGGTGACAAGGCGAAGTTCGCCAACAAAGGCAGCGAATTCCTCAACTGAACTGCGGAGCTCACCTCCGTCCTTTTCAAGCATAACGTCCGTAATGCCCGTTATCTCGACGATTTTCTTCGGCAGGTTCTTGGATGGTTTTACCAAACATTGAAAGGTTTGCTGCGAAGTTTCGCCACGTGTGTATTTGATTGCAGCGATCTCAATGATTTCGTGTTTATCGGCATCCAGTCCTGTCGTCTCAAGGTCAAGCACTACAAATTGCTCGGGCAGATGGGATGTACCGATAGCCTGCTTCCCTCCGTTTCTTCCCTCCTTAAATCCTTTGACGATGGGTGACACAAAAAAGATCAATACCAAACCGATAAGGATTGTTCCTGCAAATATGTCCATGTTGCCCCCTTCATGTATGACCGGTCATAGCCGAAGACGGAAATCTACCCCCACATTTTCACCGCCGCATAAAAGTCATTCGCAATTATCACATGCAACTTTAAAAGTTATGCTCAGACACAGCAGTCTGAACGCCCCTCTAACGCAGCCAATCTTTCAGCGCCCTGTAATCCCCGAAGTCATCGACTGCATGTACCGCGATCTGCGAATGTTCTGCGCTGATCAACTTCGCCAGATCGTTTCCGGGGCCGAGTTCTATCGCTTTATCGATACCGGATTCGGCCAATGCCTCCATGCAACCGTCCCATCGGATCGTCGTACTGATCTGGCGCGACAGCGCGCCGATTGCCTCCTCGCGCGAGCGGACCGGCATCGCGTCGACCGCTCCCAATACCGTTATCCTCGGCGCAACGATCTCACTCGCTTCAAGAATGTCACGGAACGCAGCGGAAGCCTGCGCCAGGTAACGACTGTGAGCGGGAACGGTAACGGGCAAGCGCACCAATCCCGGATTCAACGCTTGCAACTCGGCAACAAAATGCGCAATCGCTGCGCCGGGTCCGGCCAGGACGTCTTCTCCGGTCCTGCGCCTGATGGCAACATCCAGACCGTATTCGGTCATCGCGCGATCGCGCACGGCAAGCGTGGACGGAGAAATACGGCCGCGCCACAATGCCATGCATCCGCCTTCAGTATCGATACCGGATGCGGCGTCATCCATTGCTTGGGCACGCGCCCGCACCAGCCTGAAAGTTTCTGCAGCGGAGAGCGCTCCGGCAACATAGTAGGCGATCAACTCACCCAGCGAGTAGCCGGCGACCAGGCTGACCTCCGGCAACAAGGGCTTGATGCGTTCCCAGGTCGCCATCTGGTAATAGGCGATGGCAAATTGTGCGTTCGAATTGAGAAATATTTCCTTGTCATCGAGCCCGTTCCACCATGCTGCAATATCCTGCCCGAGGACATCGCTCGCCGTCTGCCGGATGAACTTACATTCGGGTGCCTGCAGCAGTTCGTCCAGCATGCTCCTGTGCTGCCCTGCCTGTCCGGAGCAAATTATGGCGAGCCGCATATTACTGATATTTGCATAAATAATGACACGTGCCTTCCCTCATCCCCACCCTTCTCCCCGAGGGAGAAGGGCTTTGCATCCCTCTCCCTCTGGGAGAGGGACTGAGGGTGAGGGAAATAGCGTGATGCGAGACTTCTGTCATGTATTTTGGAAAGCTCAATAATTTACGTGCGACCGCACGGGCTCAAACTGGTGTACAACCCAGGTCGCCGCCACCAGATCGGCGCTGCCGCCCGGACTCAGATTGCGCGCCACAAACGCACGGTGCAATGCCAGCAGACGCGCCCGCCAACCCGGCGTCGCCACACCACCCGAACGGTTGAAAGCAGCAGCGGAACCGCGAACAAAATCTAACCCCGTTTCCCCGGCTCGCCACAACACGTTGGTGTCGGGCAGATATTCCATAAGCGTCATCAGCGTACCTATCAGTGCCGTTTCGCGATCGTGACCATCTTGCAGCAGACGGCGCAATGCCGGCAGGCCGATGTTATAGACGGTAGGAAAACCCGCGGCAGCTTCCGTTCTAGCGCCGCCAGCCGCGAATCTTTTATGCACCTGGTTGCCATGAGAGGAAGGCGAGCCTGCGCGTCCCGCCAGGATTTCACTGCCCCATACCCTTGCTACGACCGCACCACATTCGAGCTGCGCCAAAGTCTCGTCCGACCTCCGTCGCGCCGCGGCCGCTGCGAGCAGGCCAAGATTGAAGATTGCACCGCGATGGGTATTGACGCCGCCGGTGGCGCAAAGCATCTTGCGTTCCGCCTCGATCCCGATCTGTTGCAGCACCGAGAAAGGCTGGCCGCAACGGCCTGCAATCGCAAGTTCAACAAAGCTGCCCTGCAAGGCATCCATGCTGGCGAAAAAAGTCCCCAGATGCATATCGCGATGGCTACCGGAATCTACCGGCGACACCAGGCCGGGCTTGGGCCAGGCCATGACTTCGTGCCGCAGCGCTTCCAGGCACACAGATTCCAGCCAAATATTTTCTGCATGCAGAGTGCCATGCATTACGGCGTAGTCGGCTGGCTGACTGAAAGCAGTTTCCATGTCAGGCGGAAACCAGAAATGGTTGGACGAATTCATCGACCGGAAGCAAACAGGTTTCACGGTCCGACTTCGCGAGCACTTGTCGCGGATTATTCGTAAGCAACGCCGACGCCAGCTCGCGCCAGGCAACCGCCCATCCCGATGCAGCCAGTATTTCTCCGTCTATACGTGGAACTTTCAGCGGAAAGTTTTGCAGTCCGGCCAGGAGTTCGGCAAGGTTGCCGGTGTCACCGCATTCCAGCAGCAGATCAAGATCGCTTGCCGCATCGAGATAAGGCTGGCCTGTGAATGCCTGGAATGACAGCGATCCGAACACGCGCGCTTCCGCGCCTGTTCTTTCAAACAGGGCAAGCAGCAAGTTCATGCCGGGCTGCCAGGTTTGCGGCGCATGCAGCATTGCATCGGACAGCGACAACGGGCGTGAGTGACGAATGATGGCTGCACGATCGGCACGCAGAGAGACGCGGGTGCGGGCAGGCGCCGAGGGCAGCGTAAAGCCCAGAAGAATTTGGTGTGAATCTATGCAAAGAGCGCTGCATTGACGGGCCACGACCAGCGGCAGTCCTTGTCGCACCCAGTCGCGCGCCAGACCACACTGATCGGCAGATGCAAACTGACCTGCATCCAACTCCGGATCGAGCCAGACGAGATCGTGGCGCTGAAAGCGGGGTGCGTTCATGAATCCGCGACGAGTTGTGCCGTCGGCGCAGCCAGCAGTCGCCCTCCGCGTTCAAGCCCGATCGCCGCTCGATCATCTGCGTTTTTCGCGTTGCTCAATGCAGTTGCCAGGCGCTCGGACCAGTCGTCATCCTCCGACCAGATCTCGTGGATGCCTCCCATGCGCCAGTAATTCTCGGCACCGGGTGCGAACACGGGCGATTTCTTTGCGAGTTCTTCCAGCCGCTCCAGACCGATCTTGGTGACACGCGACATTGCGCGCAGGTCCATTACGCGCACCTGGGAATCCGGCAGCGCGCAGATGTGGTCGGCCATCAGGCCGTAGGCAAGAAAGCCGCCGCTGACCGCCTCGCCGCTGATCACCGTCAGCAGGCGATGCCCCCGTCTGCGTGCCAGATCGACACAGCGTCCGATGTGCGCAAAGTATCCGTTGAGCCCGAGCAATTCTTCATGCCGGGACAGGGCCTGGCCCTGGGTGTCCGCGATAAAGACGATGGGCCGAGGCGGCGTACCGCTGGCAGCATCGGCGCTCACCGCATGCAGGATCGCCTCCGCAATGCGCAATGCAAGCGCAGCGTCGATTGCGGCATGCTCGCGGGTGCCGATCACTACCGCATCCTGTGCGCCGATCTTTGCCGTTCCGTGCAGGAACAGACCGTCGACGGTCAGCGCATGCGCACCTGCTCCGAACAGCCGGTCGAACAGGGATTGTCCGTTCATGCCGTCTCTCCCAACTGCGTGTTGAATTCGGCAACAGTCATTTCAGGAACGCGGGATGCCTCCGCGAACATCGCATGCCATATTTCCCTGCCGTCACGCGCTTCGGCAAAAATCTTGCTGCGCTCGGTCAGTTTCGCGTGCACCGCCAGCAATTCGTCGAGATCGGCGGGCGCAGGCGGATTCACCCGATCGCGTGCGATCAGGTCTGCAGCCGCAGCACGGAATGCGGGAATCAGATCGTCTACCAACAGCGTCGCCTCGCCCAGCGCGCGGCGCAGCTTGCCGCCGGTGATACGCCACACCAGCGCGCGGTCGCGCGAGTCGAATTCCTCCACGCCCTTGACCGTTTCGATCACTTCGGGTCCGGACAGACCCAGCCTTCCCTGCTCCGACATGACGACTTCATCGCACAGTCGGGTGACGATGCCCATGCCGCCGAACGCCCCGCAGGAACCGCCGACCAGAGCAAACACTGGAATGCCCGCGGCCTGTGCGCGCAATACGGCGCGCATGATTTCGGAGATGGCGATCAATCCGGCATTGGCCTCGTGCAGGCGCACCCCGCCCGAATCCGCCAGCAACAACACCGCGGCAGGCCGTTCGGTCAGCGCCCTGGCGAGCAGGCCGCAGATCTTTGCGCCGTGCACCTCGCCGACGGCACCGCCGTTGAACCGTCCTTCCTGTGCCGCAATCAGCACGGGCAAACCTTCCAGCGTGGCACGGCCAACCGTCACGCCGTCATCGAATGCCAGCGGCGCATCCAGCAGTGCCAGATGCGGACTGGTTCTTCTCATCTGCGGCGGACAGAACTCTTCAAAAGTACCCGCGTC
>JAJXUF010000193.1 GCA_021783175.1 Pseudomonadota bacterium | reverse complement strand
CTTAGCAGTTTGTTGAAAAATACCCGATTTCGAAAGCATGATGACTCTGAAGCATCGGATTACTGAATTTGTCCTCCCGCGAGGGCCGTTTTTGGGCCTCTTCGGGGTTCTCGGCGGCCTGTTTCCGATCGCCGGATGGCCCCTCTCCTGTCCATCCGGCCGGCGTCTGCGCCAGAAGCTTGGGCAAACGGCGCAGGATCCCGTGCTCTCGGGTATCCCCGATGACAGCGTCCAGGTGCACAGGCTCCCTTGCATCATGTCGGCACTGCGCAACGTTCCCCCTTTTAATACAAACGATTGCGCCCCTTCTGACCGGTGAATACGGGCCGCGTTCCCTGAGAACAGGGCGAATTTCAATAATTTGTTAGACCAAATTACCGCCTTGGGTTCAACGTCACACTGATGCTTCCCGGTATTCAGTCGCCCGGCGACGGCGACATTTCCGAAGGCAGCATGGAATAGCGAAACCGTTTGCACTGTCGTTGACACCGCCCTCTTCTGCCTTGCCTGTTGCCAATCCTATTGGAGACTCGGCCTTTGTGCATGGTGGTCAACGATGACGCGCCAGTCGATAAGATTGATTTTGGGTATGCGGCGGGGAAATATGTCTCGTTCCTGCACTACCATTACGCATTCATAAGCAATACATAACATGTCGACCGCATTATTATGCAGGGGTAGAGCGACAAAAAATCATTTTACGCATTTCTCTTCCTAAGTGTACCAGAACTTTTTGATAGGAAAAATTCGGCGATTGCCGCAGCAGCGGATTTTCGGAGCTAGATCCGGCCAATCGAACCATCCGCTTCGCTAGAGACGCGTGCCAATACTCTAGGCGACCCGAATTAAGCAGAAATGCGCTTCGATAAATGTGACTGCTCCAAAAAAGATTCGGCATTGTCCGGAATCCGCAGTGGTATGCGCCTGGCCTGCTGGCCAGTGCATGCGCGATAAACCAGTTCTTTTGAATCGAAGTCGTAGACTGGATGATTCTGGCGATTCCAGTGTTCCAGGAAGTACAGATAGAACGGTACAAAAAAGCCTTGGCGCGGAGCGCCCCTTTTAAGGGCAAATACATACTCAGGTTGCTGTTTTACCTCGAATCCGTGATGGCAATGCTGCACCCAAACATTGTCGCCAGCGACTACTACCTTCCACAACGGTGCATGTTCGCAGAATTTCAAAGTAACGCGCTTGCCAGCGTCGTGCAGGGCTGTGAGATGGGCAATGGTTTCTGCAATTTCTTCACGCATCGATTGCAGATTCACATGTTGGTCGGGAATTGCGTCCACCAGTCTGGACGTAGCTTCGCTGCGGGGATCCAGGAGCATGACCCGTATTTCGTAGGCGGCGTTAAGCACTTTATGAAAAAGGCTGTCTGGTTCGACAAATGTGTTGAAGCCGGTCAAAGTCAAGATGGACAGATCGCGAGGTGACGAAGAGCTCTCCGCTAGTCGTTTTGCCTTTTTGCGGGCGGATTTTGACGTCGACTCCGTCGCGTAAACAAGAGATGCGTTCTTCGCTGCCGCAAGGACGTGCCGGATTTGCCACAATATTTGCAGCGCGTTGAAAAGCAACACAAGCAGCGCAGATAAACCGATCTCCGTGACCATCAACGAGTGGTTATCGGCCTGTGTTTTCGGCCACCATTCAAAGAGCACGTACTGCGCAATGGATGGAAGGGAAAATGCGATTCCTACGGCCAGCAATGAAATGGTGACATGCATAAGGCCGTGTCTGAGACTGCGCGCAAGAATTTGGTGTGGTCGCCGTTGTTGGTGTTGCCACATAGAGCTACCTCCAAAATGTGAAATCCTGGTTTCACCGGGATTAGCACGTAAGATTGACTGTCGGATTGAGAAAAGTACTGTTGGCGGCGCATGCTGCGCGGATGCAGGTTCTCTAGTCCTGGAATTTCTCCGCCGGCAGAGACGGAAAACGAAAGCGCATCTGCTTCTTACCTGCTCCTATGTCTCTGATAAAGGCGTTCAGTATCTGGCACCGGTTAACTGGGCCGCTTCTGCGGCGCATTCTTAGGAAGAAAGACCTCAACTTTGACAGTGAGTTGCGCCGGATATCGCTGAGCCCTTACCAATAGTCGGTGTGTGGGCCCATTGGTCGTGGATACTCGGTTCTGTTCTGATCGATCCGCTAATTTGCGGCCGTGCAGCATTGGGAGGAGTCTTTCGTAATCAAGCGCCGGAGACAGGCCATAAGGGTGGTGCCTGGCAATGTTGTTCGGGTCGGCCTTGACAACAGTTGCCTTTCAGCGAGTGAGGGTTCTCGCAGTTCTGGAAACCGTGTTCCAGTGGATTAGAAACAAGCCATCCGCGCCCATTTCTTTACAGCAGGGTTGGCGCGATGCAAAGACGGGCATGGCGCCGCTCGCTCCTCTTTGTTCCGCGATTTGCCTATCTCTTATCAGTTTGCGATCACAGCGTCTTAACAGCAAATTCATTTTTGCGACACGAATTGGACATTCTCAACTTCTACTCTGCTTGCTGCCCGATTCCTCCTTTTTCTGGAGGAAGGCAAACGAAGATAAGGAGAAAAAAATGGAACGACATCTGAGGCGCTTACCGCTGGCAGTGGCGGTAGGCACGCTGCTCTGGAGCCTGGCAGGCGGTCCTGCGCTGCACGCAGAAGATCGCGGCATGTACGATCAGCATACTGCAACCCCGATCAAACATGTTGTGCTCATCATCGGCGAGAATCGCACTTTTGATCACGTATTTGGTACTTTCGTGCCGCGCGACGGTCAGAAGGTGTGGAATCTTCTCTCCGAAGGCATCATCAATGCGGACGGAACTCCTGGTCCAAATTTCGCGCGTGCAATGCAGTGGCAGGCCAGCGCAACCAACAGCTACTCAATCCACCCGACCAAGACTGCTCCCTACGCCACCCTGCCCAATATCAACATGGACGGCACGCCGAGCCAGGCGCCTTTCGCCTCAGTGGCGGATGCCGAGGCGGTCGAGCCGGCACTGCCTGCCGACGCCTACAATCTGTTGACCATTGGTGGCAGCGGCTTTCCGGCAGGAACGCTGCTCGACTCACGCTTTCCTGCAGGTCTAGCCAACGGTCCGTATGACATCAGCAAGTACGTAGGTTACGACGACTACGCGGAAAGCCCGGTTCACCGCTTTTTCCAGATGTGGCAGCAGGCCGACTGCGATATGGCGCATGCGACGCCGCAGAATCCGAGCGGTTGCCAGAGTGACCTGTGGCCTTGGGTTGAATCAACTGTGGGCGCCGGCAGCAATGGCAAGTCGCAGCCGGCGAACTTCAATCAAGACGGCCATCATGAAGGCGCCATCGCCATGGGTTTCTACAATGTGCAAGCCGGCGACGAAAGCTACTTTAATGAGTTGGCGCATCAGTATGCGCTAAGCGACAACTACCACCAGGCAATAATGGGTGGCACCGGCGCCAATCACATCGCCATCGGTTATGGCGGCGCGATGTTTTACGCTGATGCGAACGGCAATCCGGCGACCCCGCCAGCCAATCAGATCGAAAACCCGAATCCGCAGGCCGGCACCAACAATTACTACATGCAGGACGGCTATAGCGGCGGATCGTACGTCAACTGCGCGGATGATTCGCAGCCGGGTGTTTCGTCAGTTAAGAACTACCTCAAGTCGTTGCCCTACCATGTCTTCCGCAACGGAAACTGCCAGCGCAATGCATACTACCTGGTCAATAACTACAATCCAGGATATCTCGGCACCGGCGAGCCGGCTCCGCTCGGGGCGGATCAATTCACGATTCCGCCGACCAAGCAGCCTAACCTGGCGCTGCTGCTGGCCGATCATCATGTCTCATGGAAGTACTATGGCGAGGGCTGGAACGGCGGTCAGGAAACTGGCGAGAACAACTCCTACTGCAATATCTGCGATCCTTTCCTTTATTCAAGGCAGATCATGACGAACCCGGCGCTGCGCCAGAATCTGCAGGGCATCCGCAATCTGTATGCCGACATCCAGAACGGGTCGCTGCCGGCGGTTTCGATCGTGAAACCCGATGGCTATCTGGACGGCCATCCGGCATCTTCCAAGTTTGAGCTGTTCGAGCAGTTCAGCCGCAAGATCATTGACTCGGTCAAGGCCAATCCGTCGCTATGGAAAGACACAGCGATCATCATCACCGTGGATGAAGGCGGTGGTTACTACGACTCTGGCTATATCCAGCCGATCGATTTCTTCGGTGACGGACCGCGCATTCCTCTTCTGGTGGTCTCTCCCTATTCACAGGGAGTGGGCGTTAGTCACACCTATGCCGATCATGTGTCGTTCGACAAATTTGTTGAGGCCAACTGGCATCTGGAGCCGATCTCGTCGCGCAGCCGCGACAATCTGCCGAATCCGGTCGCCGCACGCAATGACCCTTATGTACCACTCAACAGCCCAGCCATCGGTAACATGATGGACATGTTCAATTTTTCAAATCGCTAAGCGGCCGGGAAAAACCGCTGCGGGATGGGGGCGGCATCTTGCCGCCCCTTTTTTTGCATGCGGGCCTAGCAACATCCCTGTTGCGTACTAAGCAGCGCAGCAGCAGAAAAAGTGCGCGCCGTCATGACGCTGGAGATTGTGCGGCCTCGCGTTTAGTGCGTTTTCGAATTGCCTGGATCAGCTCCAGTCCGGTGAGCAACCAACCGCTCCATGCCACTACGCGCAGGCGTTGCACGCGCATGGCGATCGCCAGCGCCAGTACTGCGATTGCCGCGTGGCGTCGAACAACCCGTCCCAGCTTGAAGGCAGCCTCGGCCGCCGCGATCGGTTCGCGCCAACGTTCTGCGAGCATTGCCAGCTCTGCGCGCTGAGCCGCGGCCCGTGCGATAAGCATCTGTCGCCGCTTGGTGACGGCCGCGAGCCCCGAGTTCGTCATGGCTTGAGATCCTCGCGATCGCGCGCCAGCTCGGCAATCGTTGCCGCCAGGAATTTTGGTCGCGCCCTGATGCGCGCGCGCCACAAGATCCCGAGAAGTACCGCCAGCACAAAATAGAACCCAGCGATAATCGAGCACACCGCCGCCGGATTGCTGTGCCAATAGACGACAATAATGGCGACGCTTCCGAAGATCACGGCCAGACAAAAAAAGAACAATGCCAGAAAGGACAGCAGCAAGATTTGCTCGGCAAAAAGCCGCTGCTCTTCGAGCTCGGTAGCGACAAGCTCGGCGCGCGTCTGGACTATGCCAATCAGCGACGACAGGAGCCGGCGCAAGGATGCCAGCAGGCCTATCGTCCCGCTGTCGGCTGTTGGTGTCGACATGTCAGCGGCGTGCGCTTAACATGCCAAGCAAAAACCCCAGTCCCGCGGCAATCGCTACCGACTCCCAGGGGTGATCGCGTACCGTGCGGTCAGCCGACTCGGCTGCGGCGCGTCCTCGGGCAACAACGTCATCGCGCAGATCACTCACTGCTTCCTTGGCCAGTCGCAGTCGCTCCTCGACACGCGCGCGCGCCGCGTTGGCACGTTCGCCGGTCTGATTGGCAGTTGCTCGCAGCAGTTCCTCG
>JAJXUF010000004.1 GCA_021783175.1 Pseudomonadota bacterium | reverse complement strand
ACAGCTTGAAATCGTGCCGTCATTTTCCTTGCGCGCCCAGGCATTGTTTTCGACGTTGTACGATAATTCCTCAGGAATGTTGCACCCGCGTACTGCACCCATTGTCATTCCTCCCGCACTGAAAAGTTAAATGGTCCAACTAATCCGTTATTTACCTCGAAACCCGCAGCCGGATCAACCCCGTCGCGAGAGCCTCAAAAAAACAATACCTTGTCGGACGAGAGAATGAGGTCGGCTAGCGCACCGCCACTGGACAACTCATCGACTTCGTCGATGAGACCGCCTTTGGGATCAATTTCGTATCCCGGAAGGGCGGGCGCGCATAGATGCATTTTAACTCCGGCGGCTTTGGCGTCGCGCATGAATTCGATGATGCGCTTGCCGCCCGGCATGGCCGTGAGATTTTCCGCTACTCCTTTCTTCAGGAGATTGACGCCTTCCATGGTGAAAAAGATCTTCACGTCGGCGTCCATGGAAGACAGTAGCGCTCCCAGGTAAAAAGGTGTGGCGCAACGCTGCGGTGTACTGGGTCCGCTGGTCATTATGATGACGACGGACTTTTCCCCATGATCCAGGTAGTGATTGTTGTCCGCGTTCTGCGTCTCTGGCTGCATTCCTGTCACCTCGCACTGCGCTTGCAGTGGATGTCTTCCCTGCGGCAGCGTTCCGCGTAGCCTTCGGCCGCGTGCTTTCCACTCACCAGCATGCCCAAAGCTCGATCCACACCATCATTGGGTCTCACCCGGGCCACCCAGGCCTCATAGGGTTCGATATTGAGCAGCGCGGGATCCTCGAGCACCTTCGCATTACCCGCCTCGATCACGCAGTCGAAGAGATTCGGAATCGGCCCCGCCCATTTTCCGCTTTCGATGGTCGCAACCGGCTTTCCAGCAGGCCGCACCGTGCCCGGGCGACGCACCCGTACGTGAAGTATCCGCCCGGCTATGGTCTGGGAAATATCGGTCATGCCTATGGTAAGCGTGCCATCCGCTTCGCGCCGTACCCAGATCTGATATTCCTTATCGTAATGCAGTTCGGGGCGGAATTCGCAACCTTGAAACTCCATGGCGTCAGCATTGTCCGGAAACGGGTGCCGCAGGCGGCACCGCGATCGGCTCTGTAACTGGAAGTCGCCGGCGGCAACTAGACATCCACCCCTCCATTATTACTTATTGCTGCCACGCCAGTGCGTAAAAAGTCAGGCCTGCGTGACTGCTTGGCTTGGTGCTTCAGGCAACACCCTTTTCTTTCAGGAAATCGATGGAGTCGCTGATGTTCTCGTGAATCCCCATCTTCCGCGGCGACAGTCCGAGCGCCAGTCCGAGCAGTTGCGTGAAATAAATGATTTTGACGTTGGTCTTGATTGCGAATTCCTTCTCCGCCCGTACCTGGTGCATCTCCAGACCCGAGTGACAGGTCGGACATTCAGTCGCGATGACCTCGGCACCGGAATCTTCCGCCGCCTGCAGCAGGTTGAGCACGAGCTGCGTCGAGGTATCAGCATCCGATAGTGTATGCGCGCCGCCGCAGCAGGCGGTCTTGAGAGGAAAGTCGACATTGACCGCGCCCGCGGCGGCCAGCAGATCGTCCATGAAATGCGGCTTGTAGCTCGACTCCGAACCCGGCCCCTGATCCTTCTCCGGAAAAATCTGGCGCGGACGGGTGTACATGCAACCGTAGTAGTTTGCGATCTTGATGCCGTTAAGGTTCTTCTTGATCTTCTGCTTGATGCCCTCCGGACCCAGCTCCTCCATCAGCCATTCCAGCAGGTGCAGCGTGCGGACGTCTCCATGATAGACGGGATCATCGGATTTTCTGGCAAGATCCTGCACTGTCTTCAGCGATTCTTGCGAGGTGGCAAGCTCGTATTCTGCCTTCTTCAGGTTGTGATAGCAGCCATTGCACGGAGCCATGACGGTGTCGTAACCCATCTTCTCCGTTGCGATGGCGAGATTGCGTGCCGACATGTAAGTTTGCAGCATCGGATGAACGTTCTTTGCTTCCATCGCGCCACAGCAATTCCAGTCGACCAGTGTGTCCATGTGAAGGCCGAGTTCCTTGACGAGCGCGCGTGTGGACTTGTCGTACGGGCCGCCGGTGCCCTCGAGTGCGCAGCCAGGATAGTAAGCAACCTTAGACATGCGCGACCTCCTTAACATGCGCGTGCGCGGCTTCTTTCTGTTCACGAATGTAGTCCTTCAGCACCTGCCCGGTGCGTCCCCAGGACTTTGTCTTGGGCGTGAACACAAAATGCAGTCCGAGCATGGCAAGAAATGTAACCGGCATGTGCTTCATTAGCCGCTTCACGGCTTCGATGAGCCAGTCCTGGAAATACGACTGCTTGGTCTTCCTCAGGAAATTGAGCAGGACATGCGCGTCTTCGATTCTGCCATGGTCGAGAATCTGTTCGGTGAACTCCTCGTCAAAAATCGTAGACCGTGTCTTTTCGGTAAAACCTTCCTCTTCCATCCAGTGGGCAAGCGCCTTCATCACGCCCTCGGGGCGTACGTCCTTGGGGCAGATATTGGTGCATTTATTGCACGAGACACAGGTCCAGATGATTTCCTTGTCCTTGAGGATTTCGTTTTTCAGGCCAAGGTTCGTGAGGTAGATCCAGTAGCGCGGATTGAAGTCCGTGTTTTGCGCATACATCGTGCAGGAATTGGTGCAGGAACCGCATTGCCAGCAGCGGTGCACGTTTTCGCCACCTGGGTAGCTCTGGATGATCTTGTGGAAGTCATCATCGTAATCGCTGAGGAAGCGCGGCGCGACCATGGTGTTCCAGTGACCGGATACGTCTACGCCATCTACGACCAATGACTCATGCGTCATGATGCGGTCAGGGTCGATCAGCGATTTTTCATGTATTGCCATCTGCTTGCATCTCCAAATGTCTGGTCCCGCTCTAGTGCAGCACCGCCTTCCTGACCCGCGATTCGCCGCTGCGCCTGACATGATCTATGCCCAGCAGCTTTTTTACCGGCTCCAAGGGATCGGCCTTTGCGCCGAAGTCCGCGCTCATTAGCCCCATCCCGCTGGACATCGCGCGCATGTAGTCCGCGTAGGCATGTGCCAAAAACAGGTCAACGGCGAAGTGCGGTTCACGGTAGACCCCCCGCTCCGCCATCTGTTGAGCAACCCAATCGCGCCCTGCCGCGTACACGCCAGGCGATGTTCCGAGCGGGATTTGGTTAAGTGTATCCCCGCCTGCCAGCAGCTCGCGCATTGCACCGCTTAACGTTCCCTGGTCCCATACCCAGCGCGTCATGAGCGGGTACTGCGCAGGCGCGCGAAAGTGCAACATCTCTGCGGCGAAATCCCATGCGGCGCGCTGCGTCTTTTTGGCTGCTTTGGCATCCTCGGCCACATCCGGAGGTATCGACGCCACGAAAGCATTCATCCTTTCTTCCAGTTCCGCCCTGCCAGAGAGCAGCTGTTTTACCGCCGCCACCAGCAATGACTCGTCCATGGCGGCGAGCGCGGGACCGAGGCGCTTGCGCGCCGGCATTACCGTTTCCAGCAGCGTCTCGACCTTTTCTCGGTTGAGCGCCTCGATTGCTGGCCGGTCGAGCAAGCTGCGGTACAGACGACTCTTGTTGCCGAGCGCATCGAGATAGGGATCAACCCCGCCGCCATCCCCAAGCAGCTCCAGAAACACCGCAAACTTTTCACGGAAAATGCGCGCATCCAGTGCAACAGCGAGGCTCACCGGTAGGATGGCCTCGCCTTCGGCGACCGAGCCACCCGTCGCGCTAGGCTGTTTTTTGAACCAGAGCATACAGGTCGGCTACGGCGCGCGCTGCGGCAGCCTGTCCCTGGGAAATGGAGTCGTCGATAGTTTCCGGTCCCAGGGCAGCGCCCGCTACATAGATGCCGCGCCGCGTAGAACCGCAGGTGTTGGTGTAATGCTCGGCACGATCAATGAAACCGTGCTTCTCGAGACCGATGCCGAACACCTTGGCAATTTCCGTGTTTTCCAGATTCGGATCCATGCCGATGGCATGCACCACGATGTCGAAGGGAATAACGATCGGGCGTTTAACTAGCGTGTCCTCTCCCTTGACCAGCAAACGCTTGCCATCCGGCGCACGCGTAACTTCAGCGATGCGTGCCTTGACGAATTTGGTCTTAAACTCTTCCTGCGACTTCCAGTAGAACTTGTCCTCATACAGACCGAAAGTACGGATGTCCATGTAATAGATGAACACGTCGGTCTGCGGCGAAAGCTCCTTGATCTCCATCGCCAGGTTGGTGGAGACGGTGCAGCAGATTTTCGAGCACCACTCACGACCGATCTGGCGGTCACGCGAACCTACGCACAGCAGGATACAGACACGCTCCGGCACGCGTCCGTCCGACGGACACGCAATCTTGCCGCTCGCCACCATCTGCTCCATCTGGGTAGTGGTAAGCACGTCCTCGAACGTACCGAATCCCCATTCAGGCTTGTTGATCGAATCAAAGTGGGTAAAACCGGTCGCCAGCACAACAGCGCCGGCGCTAATCTGTTCGCCGTTGCTGAGCGTGGCGGTGAAGTTTCCGGCTTCGCCTTCGAGCTTGGAAACCCGGGTGCTCTTGTGAATTTGCGCGAGTTTCGAATCTTCGACGCGCTTGATCATGCGACCCATGGCATCCTTGGCCCACTCGCCGGACGGCACGAGCTTGGCATATCCGGAGATGATCGGCGCCCCACCCAGCCGGTCTTCTTTCTCCACCAGCACCACGTTCTTTCCGGCGCCGACCACGCCGGCCGAGGCAGCCAACCCGGCCGGGCCACCGCCCACCACGAGTACGGTATTCTGCATTGTTATGCCTTGCCCCCTAATGCGAGTTCCGGATCATAGAGATATTCGATGTTTCCCTGCTCGACCTGCTTCAAATACTTCTCGAACTCGGCTTTCGCCTTGTTCCAATCAATGCCCATCTTCTCGACCAGTTCTTCGCACGGCGACGCGTGCCATTGGAGTTGCACTATCTTGAACGGATCGGCGCCGCAGGCCAGTGCCGCGAACTGAACGTCAGCCATGATCGGCATCTGGAAATTCTTGCCGTGCGCCTTGCCGATCCACTGGTTCTTGTCCATGGTCGTGATGCAACCCGTGTCGTTACCGAGCAGCACGTCGGCGTTGGCCTCTTCCTTGACGACCCGAATCTTGCGATCCATCGTGAAGGAACGCACGAATTCGCGCTCCGAAATGATATGGCGGAATCCAAAGCCGCAGCAGTCATACCAGGTCGAGTAGTCGATAACATTCGCACCCAGCGCCTGCGCCAGCGCCGTGCCAATGGCGGTACGGTTGCCGCCGAGCGTTTCCGGTTCGTAGATCGCGTCTTCGTGGATCATCTTGTAGTAGTGGCAGGCGACGTGCATGGATACGCGGATATTGGACAAATCAATCGTCTGCAGTTCAGATGCGATGCGATGGCGCATGACGTGCACCCACTCGGAGTAGTGCACGATTTCCTCGGGAATGACGATCTTGCCATCGACCAGCCGGCCAAGTTTGCCGAGGATCTTGGTGACCTTTTCACGCAGCTCCGCGGACTCAACGAGGTACTTGCGGATTTCCTTGTAATTGCCGAACGAGGTGCCGCAGTGCACCAGCGGAAAGAAATGGCCAAGTTCGAAACCGTGCTGCTTGCCGGAAACATAGGCCTGATGGAAATTTCGCAGGAACACCGCCGCCAGTGACTCGACGTTGCCAATGCCCGAGCCGTGATAGTTCCAGGCGGTGCAGGAAGTCTGGTCGGTTTCGTCGAGGTAGTCCTTACCGGGCACGAAATCAAATTTGTTCATCAGCCACAGCAGGGAGGTGGGATAGCCAGGTATGTTGCCGCACTGGCCGCAAGACTTGTGGTGCCACAGACGCTTTGTCGGGATTTTCTTGTCCCAGCCGAAAAGAGTCTTGACCGTCTTCGGCTCGTGCTCCTCGCCGATTCGGTGCACGATGATCTGGCCGTCCTTTTCCAGTTCCCACATGTGGTCACGCACATCGTCCATGCGTTCGCCAAGATCGATGGTACGGCGATCGACATGCTTGCGCACCCATTCGGTCGCCCGGGCTGCCTCCTCGGGAGACAGGTTGGTCTGCTGGAAGAACGAGCCGTGGCCGGCAATTCCCTGGCCGTCAGTATTATGGAAACCCGGTTTCATGGCTCCGGGGCCTGCGCCCTCAGCCGTCATGTTGTGATTGCCAGGTGTGAAATCTTTCGGGTTCATGCGTAGGTCTCCTTACAAATTCAGACTACACAGTCTTCGTTGGGCGTTGGGTCCGCCGCCATCAATCTTTGTCTTCCTGCTCCTCGAGCCAGTCTTGATAATCTTCGCGCTTCTCGTCGATGAAATCCTCGATCACGTCAAACAGGTTCTCATCCACGATCTCGAGTGCAGTGAGTACACCGGTCATTTCCCAGATGGTGTACATCTCGACCGAAGTCTTGAGCGACACCTCCCAGGCGGTGTCGGTGGTTTGCAATGTGCGCACCGGAATGGCCTTGCGCAGGAGCTTCAGATTCCCTTCCACTTTCTGGATGTTCGGACCCCAGTCCGGAAAATGATCGGGCTGGATCATGTCGGGCGACAGCTGGTTGCCGGTGGTGATCAACTTCAGCATGACGCGGCCGAAGGGACGAAGCACATCCTTTGCCGACTGCATGCCATGCTTGATGGAAACTTCGCGCATGATAGCGATGAGACCGCCGGGCGAATTCTTAAACGGACAGCGCGCAGCGCAGGTCATGCATTGCGCACAGGCCCAGATCTTTTCCTGCATCGCGTCGTAGATCTGCTCGACGTTTTCGGTCCAAAGCAGCTGGACGATCTCGCGTGGACTGAAGTCGTAGTAGTGTGCGGCAGGACAGGTCGCTGTACAGATGCCGCAATTCAGGCACCCGTTAAGCTCGTGATCGAAACGGAAGTCACTGCGGATATCGTCGTAGATTTCCTGCATTTCGGCATACGTCGCCATCAGGGTCTCCTGTCACGAAATCATATTAGTATATGACCACATACTTATAGCTAAGCCGACCAATATAGTCAAGTATACGACTCTGCCAGGCGAGTTAAAGGGGGTCGGGGTCGGGGACCAACCACCCGCTTGGCGTGCCTGAAAATCTTAGTGCGAAACTGAGAACTGTGAAGCGGACCGCAATGACAGGGTTAGAACTATACACCCGTACCGGCTGCGGAACACCCGCCGGTACGGGTATATGCGATCGTCACCTTATATGAAGAGGCAGATATCCGACTCGCCGGCGAATTCAAAGAATGTCGCTGCGCCGCCAAATTCAAGTCCGTCGATGAAATCGCTATGGGTAAAGCCGAACAATTCCACAGTCATCTGGCACGCAATGAATTTGACTTCAGCTTCACGGCACAGTTCACGCAGATCGGGAATTGAGGCCACGCCGTTGTTCTTGACCGTCTGCTTCATGAGCGTGGTCGCCAGAGACTCATAGCCTGGAATCAGCGACTGCACAGCGTTAGGAATGTTCCAGTTGATGCTCTTGAACCACTTGGGCCCGAACGGCATCTTCATCGGCATGCCAGGATTTCCCAGCGGGCTCACTTTGAGATCGAGCTTCTTCTTCAGCAGCTGAAGACCGTAAAAAGTGAAAAACACCTGAACCTCATACCCGAGGGCGGCGGCCGTCGACGCCAGGATGAACGGCGGGTAGGCCCAATCTAGGGTACCCTTGGTAGCAATGATCGCAAGCTTCTTAGGTTCGGACATGGATCTAGGCTCTCCTCAAAAAAGCGCTTTCTGATGCCGCTGCAAGCGGCGGGCAATTAGGCTTTCTTCTTCAGAAGAAAAGTATATTCGCCATTGGCCTCAGCCGACTCAAGCAGTTCGTTGCCGGTCTGTTTGGCGAAAGCCTGGAAATCCTTGACCGCGCCGGGGTCGGTCGCCACGACACGCAAGGTCTGGCCGCCAGTCAGTTCGTTCAGCATCTTCTTGGTACGCAGAATCGGAAGCGGGCAATTTAGTCCACGTGCATCAAGTTCTTTGTCAGCCATTTTCTCCTCCTCGAGGTGAAGTGATAGTGATAATTTAACTCGTACCGCCGATACGTCGCTTACAGCGGATCTCTACAGTTCCATCAGCGCCTGATCACGCGCGCCGGTATCGCTGAACACGACCATCCCTGAAATTCATCGTCAAACCGCCTCAAGAGCAGTGGCCGGTTTGCCGCTATGTAACCAAGCCATGATTCCGCCGCGCAGATTATAAATGTTCTTCCACCCGCGCGCCGCCAGGAATGCACAAGCCTGCGCAGAGCGCGCGCCCGTCTGGCAGTAGAACACCATCTGGCATTCTTTACTGAGATCGCGTTCGGCCATCGGTAGCAGATGGAGCGGGATATTCTTTGCTCCGGCAATTGCGCCACGGGCAACCTCCGCCGGTGTGCGCACATCGATGAGCGCAATCTGCCCTTGCTGCTTGCCCATCAAGTCCTGCAGCTGAAGTACATCCAGCTCTTCAAACCCGTACATTGTATAATCCCCCGACTGGAAATAGAATTACAATATTATTTTAGTATATTAATAGATTCTCACATACTTCAACCAGCCGATAGAGGCTAGCTGTTTTCGGGCCGGGTTACCATATGCCACCGGCCAGAACCAGGGTATAGGCATCAATTTTGTATGCCTTTTGGTCTGCTGACATTCAGGCGAATCTGGTTCCGGGAACAATGCTTGCCCCGAGGTCTACCCGGAGGTGATACCGTGACGAAAGACAATTTTGCTCCCCATACACGCTATACAGTAACCTGGCGCGATCTGCAGGGCAGGCTGCGGCCGGCCAACATTTATGTTTACTGTCTATACGACACTTTCATGATTGCGCGCATGACTGACCAGAGTGGTTTGCTATGCAAAATCGCTTACGGCGATATCATCAAAATCGTGAAGACCCTGCAGGTTGCCAAAGAGGATCAATTCTACATTCCCGATGCCGTACTCAGGGAAAGCACCTGGGCGGGTCGCAGCAGCATGCAACGGTACTCATCTTCACCACACATGGGCAAGTAGTTTCGCCCGCTGCCGCCAATACCGAAACCGACTGACGCCCGAAAGCACGCGAAGGTTGATCTATTCGACGGGGTGCGAGCATCATGCTCGACATAACGACGGCGTGTCAGCCACGCGGGGAAACTTAGCGTGCATCGAAGGATCGAATAGCTTGTATCCGACAATATAGCCATCCTCAATGACTTCCCTTCTGCGCAAGATCTGCGTGTTCGCCGTCGCTGCTTTTTATGCAATGACGACGCCGGCCTATGCTGCCACCTACAATCTGCCTGATCTCGGTGATCAATTTCAGACGGCGCTGTCGCCATTGCAGGAACAGCAACTCGGTGCTGAATTCATGCGCAATGCGCGCCACACGCTCGACATTGTCGATGACCCCGAACTTAATGAGTACATCGACCAGCTTGGCCAGAAACTGGTCGCACACAGCGCCGGCGCCGGCCAGACTTTCCATTTCTTTGTCATCAAAGATCCGACAATCAACGCGTTTTCGGTGCCCGGGGGCTATGTCGGTATTGATACCGGACTGATCCTGACGGCCAAGAACGAACCCGAGCTGGCCGCAGTTTTGTCCCACGAAATCGCACACGTCACCCAACACCACGTGGCGCGCATGATCGCCCAGTCCAAGCGCACCACGCTGCCGGCGATGGCGGCACTGCTGGCTGGCATTCTGCTGGCAGGCACCGGCAGCGGTGAAGCCGGTATGGCGGCGGTGACGATGACAAGCGCGGCCGTTGCCCAGAGTCAGCTCACCTTCTCACGCGAATTCGAGGCCGAAGCCGATCGAATTGGGATGCAGACGCTTAACGCCGCCGGCTACGACGCCATGGCGATGCCCGAGTTCTTCGGCCGCCTGCTGCGGTCTACGCGCTATTACGACACACCTCCGCCGTTTCTCCAGGACCATCCGACGACGCCTCTGCGCATTGCCGAATCAACCGACGAAGCGGAGAAATTTCCCCGCCATCCCCCGCCCGACAATACCGCGTTCTTCGACGCCCAGGCGGAGGTGCGTGTCATTTCTGCCAGTAATCCGGACCAGTTGGTCAGCGACTTTCGCAAGCGCCTGGCGAGCGGCGAATACGCACAGAAAGATGCGGAAGAATATGGATACGCGCTCGCCTTGAACGATGACCAGCGTTTTGCTGAAGCAAGAAAAGAAATCGACGGGCTGCTGAGCCGTCACCCCGACTATCTGCTTTACCGCATTGCGCAGGCGGAAATCGAACTTGCTGCCGGAAATTACGCCACGGCCTTGCGCCTTTATGCCGATGCCAGCAAAAAATCGCCCACTGACCGGGCGCTCATGCAACGCTACGCATCGGCCCTGCTCAAGACCGGCCATGCCGCCCAGGCCAGCGCCCTGCTGAAAAAGGCCCTGCGCGTCGACACGGACGACCCTGCCTTATACAAGATGCTGGCCGTGGCAGAAGGCGACACCGGGCATCTGCTCGAGGCGCATCGCGCACTGGCCGAACATTACTATCTCAATGGCAACGCGCCGGCCGCTATCGAGCAGCTGACAATTGCACGCCGCTATGCCGGCAAAAATTACTATTACATCTCGAGTCTTGATGCGCGCATCAAGGAGATCAAGGATGAGGTTGCCCTGTATCGCGGGCACTGACCAGAGTACGCCAGGGTTCGAGTTTCCGGGTGAGGAATTCCCGCAGAGTGCCCGGAATTATCAGTACATTCTTTTTTGGTTAATTTCCGAATTATTCCATCTAAATTTCCCTTAACCGGCTGATTTATCCTTGCCACCTACTGGCGCGCTGGTTATTCTTAGGCAAATCCGCACACCTTTACTGCGATCGGCCGGCCTCGTCCGCGATCGACAGTCCCGGGTGGCACTATAAAATATTTTTCACAACCGTTAGGAGGAATAATGCGGAAAACCGCCAGAATCATCCTTGAGGCGACAGCTACCCTGCTCTTGATCGGCAGCGCTGTCGTCAGCACGCCTGCCGCTGCCGCCGGCCAGGCGCCCAGTGCAGCAGTCTGCAATGACAAAGCCAATCCGCCAACCGATCCCGCCGTCATCGGCGGCTGCATCGCCGTGGACCGCAAGCAAGGCAACTGCATCGCGTGCCACGTTATTCCGGGCGGCGTCCTGCCGGGCAATATCGGACCGGCACTCGCAGACGTCAAGGCGCGTATTCCTGATCGCGCCAAACTGCGCGCCCAGATCTGGGACGCGACCGTCGCCAATCCACGCACGTCCATGCCGCCGTTCGGTCGTAACAAGATCCTGACCGGCAAGCAGATCGACGAAGTCGTCGATTTTCTAGAGACGCTCTAAAGAAATCCCGGCTCGACGCATCGGGACATTTCATGACCGAATGCCGACGCAGGCACCTTTGGTATAAAACTTTTTGTAAACGCTGAAATTCAGGAGACCCCCGTGACCACCGTATCCCGCAGAACCTTTCTCAAGGGCACCGTTGCTGGCAGCGTACTGGCCGTGGCCGCCGGTGCCGGGCTGCTTGCGCCGCGCCGCGTACTGGCCGACAGCTGGCCGGCAGCCGCCTTTAGCGAGAAAACCGCGCAAGGCGCGCTCAAGGCGCTTTTCGGCACCGATAACATCCCGCTGAGCACCGACATCCATGTCCGCGCCCCGATCCAGGCGGAAAACGGGGCGGTCGTGCCGATCGAGGTGAGCACCACCTTGCCCAATGTCGAGTCGATCTCCCTCGTGGTCGACAAGAACCCCTTCCCGCTCGTGTGCCATGCCCGGCTGCTCAATGGCGCGCAGGGCTTTTTCATGGCCCGCATGAAGATGGGCCAGACCTCAATCGTGCGCGTCGTGGTGAAGTCCAACGGCGCGCTGCATGAGGCCACCCAGTCGATCAAGGTCACCGTCGGCGGCTGCGGCGGCTAGCCGCGCTAATTTCTGACAAAGAACTCTTACCCGAGGCATTCCCATGGCACACGAAACAAAGATCAAGACCCGCCCCAAAGACGGGGCGACGGAAATCCTGGTGCTGGTCAGCCACCCGATGGAGACCGGCCAGCGCACCGACCCCAAGACAAAGAAGAAGATCCCGGCCCACTTCATCGAAACGCTCACCATCAGCGTCAATGGCAAGCCCGTGCTCGAGGCCGACATGAGCATCGGCATCTCCAAGGACCCGCTCCTTGGCATCCTCGTCAAAGGCCCCAAGGACGGCGACAAGGTCAACGTCGCCTGGCGTGACAACAAGGGCGAGACCGGAGCCGGGGAAGCTGTGGTTGGGGGGTGAGAGGCTGGCATAACGTGGATGCCGCCGGCACCGGTGCCGGCGGCAGATACAAACCACAGGAGGATATGAAATGAGAAGGTTTTTGATTCTAGCCGTCGGCGTGGCCGTACTGGCCACGATGTCGGTAGCGGCGCAAGCCAGTCCGCAGTCCGATCTCAAAGAGTTCCAGGGCTACTTCAAGAAGCGCTTTCCGGAAGTGCCGTTCGATGACTATTCCAATGGAGTTTATGCGCTCGACAAGAACGCACGCGCCGAATGGGAAACCATCATGGTGTTTCCGCCGTACGACTTCGAGCTCGAAAAGGGCAAGAAGATCTGGAACACCCCGTTCAAGAACGGCAAGACCTTCGCCGGCTGCTTCCGCAATCACGGGGTAGATATCGCGCAGCACTATCCCTACTGGGATGAGCGCACCCACGAGGTACGCACAATCGAAATGGACATCAATACCTGCCTCAAGAACAACGGCGAACCCGAATATAAGGATGTGACGGATGGACCGATGGCCGAGGTTGCTGCCTACATGAAGTCTTTGTCGCGCGGCCAGCGCGTGAGCATCGACTTGTCCAACCCGGGGATGCTTGCAGCCTATGAAAGGGGCAAGAAGTTCTTCTGGTCGCGGCGCGGGCAGCTCAATTTTGCCTGCTCCTCCTGTCATGTAGACAATGCCGGCAAATTCATCCGCGGCGACAGCCTGAGCGCAGCACTTGGTCACGGGGTCGGATTTCCCGCCTACCGCGCCAGTGCCGGGCACCTGATCACCCTGGACAAGCGCTACATGGGTTGCAACAAGCAGGTGCGGGCGGCGCCCTTCAAGCCGCTTAGCGAAGAGTACCGCGACCTTGAGGTCTATGAGACCTACATGGACACCGGGTTACCGCTCACAGCCCCCAGCTACCGGCGCTAGCCAAAAAATTAGCAGCACCTTTAAAAACCCGGCCCAAGGCCGGGTTTTTTTGCGTCTCGGCTGGAATAAATCCGGTCAGCCTACCGTCCCACACACATTCGAACATCCAATCTGCTGTGTCCAAACCTGGACTATATTTGTTCCAGTATTGGTACATATCTACAAACATTTACTCATTATCGAGACACCACCATGAGTCTATCGCGACGCGAATTTATGCAGATGCTGGCACTGGCCGGCGCTGCCGGCTTGGGGCTTCCCGGATGCGCCAGTGACAAGGCAGCCAAAGGTTCCAGCCAGCCGGGAGACATTTACGATGTTCCGGTTTTCGGCGACGTGAGTCTGTTGCATTTCACCGACTGTCACGCGCAGCTTATGCCGATCTATTTCCGTGAACCGAGCGTCAATATCGGCGTCGGCGCCGCTGTCGGCAAGCCGCCGCATCTGGTCGGAGAGTATTTCCTCAAATACTACGGCCTGGCACGCGGCAGTCGCGACGCCTACGCGTTCACTTTTCTGGATTTCGCCGAGGCGGCACAGCGCTACGGCAAGGTTGGCGGATTTGCCCATCTCGCCGCCTTGATCAACCGCATGCGCGAGCAGCGGCCGAATCGCAGCATGCTGCTCGACGGAGGCGACACCTGGCAGGGTTCGGCCACGTCGCTGTGGACTGAAGGACAGGACATGGTGGATGCGCAAAAGCTGCTTGGGGTTGAGCTCACCACCGGCCACTGGGAATTCACCTACGGCGCTGAGCGCGTAAAGCAAATCGTCAATAAGGAATTCAAGGGCAAGATCGAATTTCTCGCGCAGAATGTCAACGACAGCACCTGGGGCGATCCGATATTCAAACCCTATGTAATACGTGAACTCAATGGCGTGCGCATCGGTGTAATCGGGCAGGCTTTCCCCTACACTCCGATCGCCAATCCAGCTTACATGATTCCGGACTGGACGTTCGGCATCAACGACGATCATTTGCAGAAGATGGCAGACAAAGCGCGCGCCGAAGGCGCCCAAGTTGTCGTAGTACTGTCGCACAATGGCATGGACGTGGATCTTAAGATGGCGACACGTGTGCGCGGCGTGGACGTAATACTCGGCGGGCATACGCATGACGCGGTGCCGGCCCCGGTGATTGTCAGCAACGCCGGCGGCAAGACACTGGTTATCAATTCCGGCTCGAACAGCAAGTACCTGTCGGTACTCGACCTCGAAGTAAAAGGCGACAAAGTCACCGATTACCGCTACCGGCTGTTGCCTGTGTTTTCGAATCTGATCTCGCCCGACCAGCGCATGGCGGCGCACATCGAAAAAGTGCGTGCACCATTCCGCGCAAAACTCGAGGAGAAACTTGCCGTAACCAACAGCCTGCTCTACCGGCGCGGCAACTTCAACGGCACCTTCGACGAGCTCATCATTGAAGCAATGCTCCAGATCAAGGGCGCCGAAATCGCGCTGTCACCCGGGTTCCGCTGGGGAACGAGCCTGCTACCGGGCGATACGATCAACATGGAACACCTGATGGATCAGACCGCGATCACCTACCCGACCGTAACGCTGAACGAAATGACGGGTGCCGAGCTGAAGCAGAATCTCGAAGGAATCGCGGACAATCTGTTCAACTCCGATCCGTATCTGCAGATGGGTGGCGACATGGTGCGCGTCGGCGGACTCAAGTACACCATGGACCCAACCCAGAACATCGGCAAGCGCATATCGAATATGGAGCTCAACGGCAAACAGGTCCGCGCAAACAAGACCTACAAGGTGGCCGGCTGGGCCAACGTGGCAAAACCGCTTCACGGACGGCCGATCTGGGATATCGTTGCCGAATACTTGCGCGACAAGAAAGTCGTCAGTGTCGGAAAGCCCAACATGCCTACCCTCAAGAACATGGGCAGCAACCCCGGTTACGCTCCAAGCTGAGTCACCAGAACGGCTTCCCCGACGGGCCGCAAAGGCCCGTCGGGCCCAATGCCTCGCAGCGCCACTGCGACGTTCGAGTGGCACGATGTAAACCACCGCCGGGCACGCTCCCTCGCTTTGCCATCCGGTTTAACCTGCCCATCGGCTCACACGCGCATGGATTCCGGAAATACTTGCCGACAGTTCCGCATGTGGTCAGCCAACTGCTCGGCGCCGGCCAGGCGTGTCACAGATTCCATGAATGAAGCGGCAGATAGCGGGCGCCTTCCGGATAGGTATGCGACTCGACCAGGGAAAAACTCCGCACCGGCCAATCGAGCGGAATAATGCTTAGTGGCCCGGGATCACGCGCAACTTTGCGTGCGACCGTCAGATGCGCGGCGTACGGCCGCGTTTCGGACTGAAAGCCGCAGGCGCCTGCACTGCCCTGCAACGCGGCAACTAGATCGAGCAACCCAGCCGGCTGCTCGCTGCAGCCAAACCACAACACGCGCGGCTTGCGCCAGTAACCTACCTGGTCGAACCTGAGATCAAAGGACCCACTGCGAATTGTTTGCGCCGCTGCCAAAAGGCAATCGCGCCGGCTCTGGTCAGCCCAGCCGAGGAAGACCAGAGTCAAGTGCAGATTATCCTGCTGAACCAGCTTGCCTGCACTGGCCGCCGGCAGCGCCGCAACAGCGAGTCTGTGCAAGCGCTGCTGCAAGGGCGATTCCGGCCATAGCGCAAAAAACAGGCGCTGCCCCGGCTTCTTGTCGGGTTGAGCGCCGGTCGCTTGCTGCATGCGAATTTCCTAGCCGTGCGCCTGCAGTGCCGCGATACGCTCATCCAGCGGAGGATGCGACATGAACAGCCGGCTGAGGCCACGTCCAATGCCGCCGGATATCCCGAAGGCTGCCATCTGCTCCGGCAGGTGCGGCTGTTCCACGCCTTGCTTCAGGCGCTGCAGCGCATTGATCATGCCGGGAGTGCCGGCCAGTCGTGCGCCTCCGGCGTCGGCGCGGAACTCGCGCCTGCGGCTAAACCACATGACAATGATCGTTGCCAACACGCCAAGCACCACCTGCGCGATGATCGTGGTGATGAAGAATCCCGGGCCCGTGTCGCGCTCGGATTTGAACACCGTCTTGTCCACGACATAGCCGATGACACGCGACAACGCGATAACGAAGGTGTTCAGTACTCCCTGTATCAGCGCCAGCGTAACCATGTCGCCGTTCGCCACATGGGTGATTTCGTGCCCAAGCACTGCTTCGACTTCCGCGCGCTGCATGCCGGCAAGCAGGCCGGTGCTCACCGCAACCATCGCGTGATTTCGGCTCATCCCGGTGGCAAATGCGTTCATGTCGGGCGAATTGTAGATCGCCACCTCCGGCATGCCGATGCCGGCGCGATCCGCATGGTGCTTCACCGTTTCGACAAGCCACGCTTCGGTACTGTTGCGCGGCCGCACGATGATCGCGGCGCCGGTCATGAATTTCGCCGACCACTTGGAAATGGCCAACGATATGAAAGAGCCGCCCATTCCGATGATCGCCGCCATAATAAGTAGGGCGGTCATGTCGATCCCACCCTTGGCATTGAGGATGCCATCGATGCCGAGCAGGTGGAACGAGATGCTGAGAACGACGAGCACCGCGATGTTGGTGCCAAGGAACAGCAAAAGACGTTTCATAGTATTTTCCAATCCCCGCGGGTTAGGTCGATTAAGAGCCTGAAAATGAACGGTTTAGTCTCATAAATTGGGTCCCCATAGGCGCAATTCAAGACCTCGATCTGGTCCCAGGTTGTCTTGCCAAAGAGCCCAATCGTCCCTTGTCTGGCGCTTTTGGCTGGCCGGGTCGTGGATCGAAAAGCCCGCCTGCCAGGACTCATCCTTCAGCACTGTCCTGACCGCTCGACACGGCGCTTTGATCCTTTGATTCGACGAGTTACAGACCGCCCAGAGTTCTCAGAAGGATATATTGTATTTTATCTGTGCATATATTTAATTTATCCCTATCACGGGGCACCCAACCATTTCCGATCCGCGCCCGGTCAAAGACTCCGAGCTACAGCGGGTTTTGCGGTATAGTGAAGGCCGGTGTTTGCTGTATTTGGGAAAACACAAGCGCGTCGGCCATCCCGGCAAGGGGGGTAACCATGGCGATTGGCGAATTCTGCAACCGTGACGTGGTGATCGTGGCACGCAACAGCTCGATCATGCAGGCGGCGCAACTCATGCGTCAGTTCCATGTGGGCGACCTCGTAGTCACGGAAGAGCGAAATGGCTCGCGCGTACCGATCGGAATCCTGACGGATCGCGATCTGGTGGTCGAGGTGCTGGCGGAAAATGTCGCTGCCGACAGCGTGAATGTGGGCGACGTCATGAGTCCCGAAATCATCACCGCGCGCGAGTCGGACGGGATTTATGAGACCATCCAGCGCATGCGGACGAACGGGGTGCGCCGCATTCCGGTGGTCAACGAGCGCGGGGGTCTTGAGGGAATTATCGCAGTCGACGACCTGCTTGGCCTCTTGGCCGAAGAGATCACGGGACTCGCTAATCTGGTCATGCGCGAGCAGGCCCGCGAGCGCAGCAATCGCCGCTAGCTGTAGTACGGATCGGCGACCTTTAATGGCATAATATGACATGGGCAAATTGAGCCGTAGACTGGATTTTTGATCCGGACCAGCAATTGACCGCTATCAGAAAAGAATAACCATAGACAAGTAGTTGGTCGTCGAATCCTCGAAGCAACCACACGGAAAGATACGCTTCTACGACACCGGTCCGGATCGTCTGAATTCATATAATCGAGAGTGAAGGAAATATAGCATGTCAAAGAAACATCCGATCATTGCGGTGACAGGATCGTCTGGCGCCGGAACTACCACGGTCAAGCACGCATTCGGCGATATATTCCGCCGCGAAGGGGTCAATGCAGCTGTGGTCGAAGGCGACAGCTTTCACAGCTACAACCGCGCCGAGATGAAGGACGCGATCAAGAATGCAGCAGCCAAGGGAATAAACCTGAGTCATTTCGGCCCGGATGCCAATCTATTCGGCAAACTGGAAGAACTGTTCCGCGAATACGGCGACACCGGAAGCGGCAAGACCCGCCTGTACCTGCATGATCACAATGAAGCGGCGCCTTACAAACAGGAGCCCGGAACCTTTACGCCGTGGAACGCCATAGCGCCCGGCTCCGATCTTCTCTTTTACGAAGGCCTGCATGGCGGCGTCAAACATGGCGATGTCGACGTGGCCAAATGGGTGGATCTGCTAATCGGCGTCGTGCCGATCGTGAACCTCGAGTGGATCCAGAAGATCCATCGCGACACAGCGCAACGCGGATACACGGCGGAAGCGGTAACCGACACGATATTGCGCCGCATGCACGACTACGTTCATTACATCACGCCGCAGTTCTCGCGCACCCATATCAATTTCCAGCGCGTGCCGCTGGTTGACACGTCAAACCCGTTTATTGCGCGCGACATCCCGACGCCTACTGAAAGTCTCATCGTCATACGCTTCCGCGAATCGCGCAAGCAGAACTTTCCTTACCTGCTGCAGATGATTGACGGGTCGTTTATGTCTCGTCCGAATACCATCGTCGTGCCGGGGGGCAAGATGGGCTTTGCCATGGAGATCATTCTCACGCCTATCATCCACATAATGCTCGAGGCGAAACGTCACACCAAGTAATTTGGCAAAACAAACCGCCGGACGATCCACCCATGTGCGTCTGATTAACCCGCACGCACATGGGTGGCGGTGATGTCGGCCAGGGCGCCAGATCTCCGGCGGCGCTAACAGACGTGTCATCACCGCAGCCAAGATGCAAAACCGCTGTCCTTTGTCTATGCCAATCCGTTTCACAAGATCTTCGCCACTCTCGCGCATGGCGACATGCGATACGCGTGAAATCGCTTTTTCCCCGAGGAAGTATCGTGCAATCCGTTTCGAGATTCATGGCAATATCGGCGACCATCCTCGGTTATCGCCTACGGCAGTCTTGTGGACACGTCCAGGAGTTAACGGCGGCGTTCGATCCGCTTAGCGTTGACGGTTTCGACAAGACCGAAGCGGGTGAGCTGCCTTGGCGACGGCTAGTGCCTGCCGCACGCCCGTGGCGAGGCGCACGGCAGGATAATTGAACCCCGACTTATTGCGGGTAATACGTACCAGGCTTAACCGGCAACGATGCCACGTAAGCTGCCAGCTCATTGATGTCGGCGTCAGTGAGGTCATGCGTCACGCCGGACATTCGCGATGAGCGGCGGTCATTGTCGAGATCTCGGAAATTGCGCAATGTACGGACGATATAGCCCGGCTGCTGTCCCGCAATACGCGGAAAGTCTCCTCCGCCCATACCCTGCGGGCCATGACATACAACACAGTGCGCGGAAAATAAGGAGCGCCCCTTTGCTGCCAGCGTGCGATCGCCGCTTGCGGGTTGCGTAAGCGGGACACTCGCGAAATAGACGGCGAGACTGATCTCCTGTTGCGGCGTAAAGGTCTTTGCCAGCCGCTGCATAACCCCGGCATAGTCGTCCTTGCGGTCGCTGGCGGCAAATTGCTGCATCTGGGCGAGCAGGAATGTCGGGTTCTGTTGCGCCAGATTGGGAATATCAGGGTTGGCGCTGTTGCCATCCTGTCCGTGACAGTACACGCAAAACGTGTCGATCATGTCACGCCCCTTCTTGATTGCGGCAGCGCGGGCGGCGCCGTCCTGCTGGACGATTTCCATCTGGTCAAGTAGTTGTTGCTTGGGATTGCTCCCTTCACTGCCGGCTGCGACGCTCAACCGTGGTAGACAGAGTGCGATCAGTAGAATCAGGACGAAACCGTCGATGGTTTTCGATGAAACGGCCAACACGCTTTGCTCCTTTATATAGGTAATTGTTTCGAACCCGGGCAGCGCACTACCCGACCATCGGTGTAACCGCACACCGTGCTTCAAGCGTAGCAGACGCGCGACGGGCGACCTGACGTCAGCCTTCGGACGGTGGATAAATCATCGAATTCATTGATCTGGATCATAAAACGAGCTGGCAGATCACGGTCACCAATATCAGAACCGTGACCTGTCGCGGGTAATGGAACACAGAGTTGAGGTGAAATCGCTGTGTAGCGTCTTACATTTGTTCTTCAACTCCGGTCAAAACGCCCACTCCGGGCGTCACAGATATGCATCAAGCTCCGGCAAAAACCGGCTCGTCCGGAGAATCACAGCGAACCGGGGATTGCGGCGGCGGCGCGGGCTGCGTCGATGAGCAGCATGCCCAGATTGGTGTCTGGTCGCGCCATGATCGCAAGCACCGCCTGTTGACCGGCCGGCGTCAACAACATATAGCCACTCGTGGCCTTCATCAATACCTGCTCGATTTGTCCGCGTTCCAATTCGGCAGCTGCCGAGCGGCACAGCGACAACAGATCGGCACACATCGCGCCAAAGCGGTCCGGATCGATCACGCTGCCCAGCACCAGCATGGTCAACCCATCATGGGTGACTATCATGGAAGCTTGCACATCCCTGGATTCGCTGTGCAACTCTTCGAGAATCGCTTTCAATCGCTCGCCACTGGCTTCCAACCCGTCTGGTCCACTCACTTCCGACACGGGCACCTCCTTAAGAATACGGTCAGCATGGCCCGACGTAACGGCGCAGCAACAATGCACCGAGTTTGGTAAGCGCCGGGGAATTCGGATGCGCCAATCCGGAGAGACACAGATGAAATACCTGCTCGCCGACAAAAAGCGGCCGTATTATGAGGCGAGCGCCGGCCGTTTCATCGAGCAGTGCCAGAGTATAGGTTTCGCGATTCGCTGCTCCAATGACATGCTCGCGATGTCGGCGCAAAAGCTGCCACGCCGATGGTGCACAAGCTGCCAGGCGTTGCGCCTCGTCGCAAGAATAACCGGCGAAGGCGTAGCAAAGGCCGTGGTCGTCGGCGAGCACGCCGCGACCATCTGTCGACATGGCTTCCAGAAGCGGCGGAACCGCATCGCCAAGCGGTTCACGTGCCACCGCCAGAGGCTCCACATCTCCGCTAAGCTTTCCATCACGCTGCAATGCGAAGAGAATCGCCCCCAGCGATTTTCTGTCCCCGATGCCGGAGACTTCAGCAAGCATCGCCAGCGGCATAGGACGGCTTGACCCACCGCGCAAGAGCGCATTCAGCACTAATCGTGCCGGATCTGGATCTGGCGCACCCAGCGCAAACCCGACGCCGGCCGGAGTGGGGACAAGGTAAGCCGGAATCGGATTACCGGAACGTGCTGGAACATTTGTCATCGAACCACCATGGCCTCAGGCACTGTGACAGCAGGGGCAATAAGTGCTACCTAGCCGTACATGGTAGCGAACCCGTGTTCCGGCACTGATTTCCGCGCCACAACTGTCGCAGATGGAGCCGACGTCGAGCACTATCTCGTCAAAACCTTCCATGGGCAAAGCCACGCCGCCGACAACGCGCGGCCAAGGTTCCGTTTTGACGATATCCGGCCGGAAACTCTCCTCAATTGCCAACCAGCGCGCAATAAGATGTGGCGCCAAATTATGGCGTCGCAGACTGTCGCGCATGAGACGTTCGCGATGATCAAAAAGATCGTCCGGAATCACCATCCAGTGATGCGCATTCCGTGGTCTATCCCCAAAATAGTATTGGGTTCCGGTAAAAATCTGACACATAAACGAGTACACTTTTTCTACCAAGCGCCGCTTTGTCACGCCGCGAAAATACGGCGACAACAAAAGGTCCTCAAAAACTCGCGTGTAAAAGTCTTCAAGAATGCTGCCCATGAGTTCGCCTTGACCCAGGGCCTCCCACATCTCGGGGTCCGGAAGTGGCCGGGAGCGTCGATCGCTTGCTGCGGTGCCGCGTGGCTTGCGGCGCCGATCGGTGAGTTCGAATGCATCGGCAAAGACCTCCGCCGGCGCGGCACCGGCCTTTAGCGCCTGCCGCTCGGCTGCAAACACCATTTCAGCGCGCCCTGCCAGATGCACGCGCCAACCTCGCAGGTCCGGACATTGCGCCAGTGCGACTTCATGTGCACGTCCGCGCACCGTACCGACGCCACTCTTCGCCCCGGAAACACAGGGCACATAGTGAAAATTGGCGTGTTTGGCGCCAAGCTCCAGCAGCGCGTGGTGCATATAAAGTCTGTACGGGTCCCGCACCCCGTGATAGAGAAAGATGTCGCCGCAATGGCCTCGCACCAACGCGTCGCGCACGATCCCAAGCAGCGGCGCGAGCCCAGTGCCACTACCGATCAACAGTAGCGGCTGCTGACTATCACCAGCCGCATAATAATTGCACCCCATGGGACCCTGGATATCGACGACATCGCCAACTTTGAGTTCATGGAATATCCAGTTGCTGAGCTGCCCTCCAGGCATGCGTCGCACATGTAGTTCCAGAAAATAATCCGCTACCGGATCCGCAGCGAGCGAGTAGCTGCGCGCAACTCCGCCCGGCTGGCGCAAGTTTATGAATTGGCCAGCGCGACCGCCGAAGCCGCCTCCAGTATCCAGCAGAACCTGGCAGATTTCGTCGGTCAACGCGCGCTTGTCGTGTACGATTGCCGAAGTAAACAGGTCTTCGTCGCACGGTGGCGCTATCACCATGTCGCCGGTAGGCATGCAGCAACATGGAAGAAAATAACCTTTGGCGCGAAGCTCAGGTTTCACTCCGCGCTGCGCGGCCTCCGGCAAGCAACCGCTGACGCAGCGCTGCAGACAGACCTGGCAAATCCCGCTGCGACAGGAAAACGGCAGTACCACGCCGTTTCTCAAAGAGGCCTCCAGCACCGTCTCGCCCTCACGGCTGTTGAAGAGTCTGTTGTCGTATTTCAATTGCGGCATTTTGTAGCACCCTGTTCGCAAGCAGAGAAATATAATCTGTGTCAGCGTTTCTGAGGCACCCGCACGAAACATTCGCGTGGCAACGTCATGCGCGCCGCCGTCTGCGCAAGCTGCACAATGCTTGTGCAACCGACTTGCAGCGCAGCCTGCAACATCATGTCGTCGTTGCAGTGATATTCGCGACAGATGCGCGGGCGTTTTTCCCAGATACCGCAGCGCTGGGTGGCGCGGTCTAGATGCACACACCAGCCGTCGGCATCCTTGTCGATGAACCCTTTTGCGGGTTGAGCGCCATCGGGGGGCACGCGCTCGTCCTGATCCAGTCGCACCAGCAGCCGGCAACAGAAGGTTCGACACCCCAAGGCCCTTCCGGCTTCACAATCAATGTCTGCGATGCCCATGGTCGACTCCTTTTCCGTTGTTGCGGCGGCTTGTCGCTGATGTCATCTAGCGACCGAACCAGGCTAGCAGCGCGGGTACCAGAATCCAGAGCAGGCCCTTGGCCAAAAAAAACAACGTTCCCGCGGCCCCGACTCGGCGTAGCCAAGCGCGCCTTACGTGCAACTTGCTAGGGAGAGCTACGTCGCCTGGTGTTTTATTGCTGTCATGATCCATTTTCATGATGGCTCCGCTCATGTGGCACTCTGCATCGCCAAATCAATTTTGCTGGCGCACTTGCGCGCCTCAATGAATACCATGCCCAGGTTCACGGTCGGTCTGGCGGCCACAGCAAGCACCGTGTCGCTTCCCGCATGAACTAGAAGCATGACCCCCTTATCACCCTCAATCAGAACTTGCTTGAGCTTGCCGCGCGCTATTTCTGCCGCGGCACGCTCAGCAAGCGCTAGCAAAGATGCACACATCGCACCGAATCGGTCACCGTCAGTATTTTCTCCGAGCACCGATGCCAGCATGATGCCGTCCGACGAAATCGCGGCGGATGCCTCGATGTCGTGAGAAAAAGTATTGAGAGTGCGCAGGATAGTGCGAAGCAAACGCTTGCGATGTTCGTCCGTATCGGAATCATCAACCATTGTGACTGCCATATCCCACCCGTGAGTGTACGATTTTCTAAGTTTGACGCCGGATCTGGTTGCGGGAATGTCATGGCGTTACGCCACGACATTCCGTTTTTTAACCATCGACTATATAGAGGCCTCGACTTCTGGCACCAGGCCGCGTGCTTTGGTTATTGCCATTCCTAGATTTGCAGATTTTCGACATACCAAGCCAAGCACCTGCTCTTCGTTTTTCTTTCCGCGAAGAAAAATGTGGATCAGGTTATCGCTGTTGACGATCATTTCATTGAAGTAATGATGATTATCATCTTTCAGTCCGCGGGCCTTCTTGAACATTCTTTCGATACTGACCACATTCGTTCCCTGAAACATGTCGGCGGTGGCAGCGGCGAGCATCTCGAGCACTTCGGCCGGATGGGAATCTACGGTTTTGATGCCGAGCAACATGCCGGTGCTCAGATCTACGTAACCGGCGGCTACGCACTCAGGCACCGATGAAATAGCTTTTTGCAGGGCGCCTTCGAGTTTGGATGACATGGTGTTTCTCCTTGATTTAAGTTATCGATTGCTAGGGTTACTGCGCCTGTTCTGCCGACACGCGGGGTTTCGGCGTTTTCGCGATGTATTTCGCGAATTCAGCTAGGAAGGCAACCTGCTCGTCAGATTGAACCCAACGCGGCTCGACGCGTCTGACGGTTTCAAGCGCATTGAGGGCGCTCGCGCCTTCCCAAATTAGATAGCTTGCCAACACAGTCCCGGTGCGACCCAGGCCGGCACGGCAATGAACTGCCACGACTTCTTCAGCTGCAATGAGATCGGCAATCAGCTGACAAAGGGTCATCGCCTGTTCCAATGTCGGTGCGCCGAAATCGTCGATTGGAGAGCGTGTCAGGCGAATATCGAACTCCGCCAGCGCCTGTGCGTCTACCGGGGTGTGCGTTAAAGACACAAGTGCTGTTACACCGACGCGTTTGAGCGCTTCGAGATCGTAGCGCAAGTCAAAGAACACCCCAGGGAGTGGAGTGCCTGCGAGGATGCCCTTTTTCAGCCAGAGAAAGCCTCTCGGTCCGAAGGCGTGGCTTACGACCTTGCGCGCAATCGGGGTTGGCGCGGGCGACGGAGCATAACCCGCTTCCAATTCTTCCGGCTTTGCATCTGGAGATGGCACACAGCAGGTGCCCATGCGCACGAACTCGCGTCCCGCGGCAGTGCCTGGTGCAGTAAAGAACTGTGAGGTGGGCCGAATTTCCTGAATTGTTCCGCCCGCCAGTAGCGCCGTCATTCCGCCCAAACGGTTTGCCTGCTCCTGGTTGTGCAGCACGACGAGAACCGCTCGCCGTTCGCCTTCGGCTGCCAGCTGATCAAGCAGATTCTCAGCCTCAGTGTCGGTAAGGCCTGTGGTCGGCTCATCGACACACAGGAGCCGGGGCGCCGCAGCAGCAAGTCGCAGTATGGCGATATGCCGCTGCATCGCGAGCGGCAGGCCTACAACGGGTTCGTCGAGGCATTCGATATAGACTTCCAGCCCGGCATCGGCCAGCAGCCTGGCAGCCAGATCGCGCTGCTGGTTCGGGGTGAGCGTGGCCCGCTCCGGCAGCGCGTGTACCACGTTTTCGAAAATACTGGATATGATCAGCCGCGCGCTTTGCGATACGAGAGCGGGCAGATCAGCCTCACCCAAGGGACGCCCGGCGTAGCTTGCCCTGCCCCAGGTGCGCAGTGAAGGATTGCTGGTGTTGAAGCCGGCAAGTGTGCGCAGGAGCGTCGACTTGCCGGTACCCGCGGGTCCGAGCAAGGTCACGATTCCGCGCTCCGGGACTGACAAATTGATGTCACTCAAAACTGTACGTTCGCCGTAGGCAACACCAAAGCCTTCGAGGTCTAAAATGGTTTCACCGGACGGCGGCGAATTTGCGTTGGCCCGCATGCCTGTCACCGAATTCATCTTGTCGAGTTGCACCGTATTCGTCTCAGCGCTGAGTACCCGGATCGAGCATGGCCAAAAGCGCCAAGAGCATCACCTTTACATCTTGCCTTTGGCGGGCATCAACTTCGAAAACCGGCACGCTGTGTCCAAGCTGCGCGAGCTTGGTATAGAAGGTGTAAAGCCCAGGACGAGGTTTCGTGTCCATGCGCGTGACGCCGATTACCACAGCGCTTTGCCTGATTAAATTGCCAAACTTGTCGAGATAAAACTCCAGATCGGCTAGTGGGTCAGGTCGCGTGTTATCGAGCAACAGCACGAAGCCGATGCCGCCGGCAGCCAAAATGTCCCACATGAAACTGAAGCGTTCTTGCCCTGGCGTGCCATAGAGATGGACCTTGGCACCACCTTCAAGGTTTAGAATGCCGTAATCCATGGCCACGGTCGTGCTCGCCTTGAGCCGCGCAGTTTCATCGGATGGACGCGCTTCTGTGCTTACAACGGGAATATCGCTGATGACGCCGATTGCCGTCGTTTTGCCTGCGCCAACGGGTCCGCCGAACAGTATCTTATGTTCCATGGGCGCCCCTCACAGTCCGGCGATCTTGGCCAAAAGATGGCTCAAGAGGGTCTGGTTACGGTGCGGCTTCAGAATGGGCTCGGGCGCGTCCGCAGAGCCATTCACAACTATGATCAATCCGGCGCAGCGTGCCGCGCTGTAAATTTGGTAGAGCTCCTTGGGATCTATCTTGAGAAGCCGATGCGCGAGCGAGATGGAAGTCGGGTGGCGAGTCAGCATCGCCACAATGCGCATGGTGTTGGGCGTGTGCGGAAGTCGGCTCAGATTTGGCCAGTGGCGAATCTGCACGACGTCGAAGCCGTTACAACCCTCGAGCAGTCGACCTGCAGACGCGTAAAAGCCGGCCATCCAAAGCAGTTCGTCCAGATTGCGCATCGCTTTGAGCGAAAGCTCATTGCGCTTGGAGGCTGCGGCTTGGTTGGTGCGCAGCGCGCCGGCGTCCGCGACTGTCACGTGCAACCGCGTCGCCGGCGCGGTGCAGAGCGCAGCCATGTCAACACCGGTTGCAGCAAAATATTCGCCAGACTGTCCGCGCACAAGAAGCTGATCAACGCCATTCATGGCGATGAGAACGTCCTGTTTGTGCTGGACAGCACGCCGGACTGGCGTGATCAGATAGTCGTCCGCAGAAAAATGCGTAGCCCCCGTGGGAGCCACCGTTGCCGTACCCATGAATATCCCCTTCCCTGCCTGATTGCCAATGGCGCGGTCGCGGGTTCATGGCGACAACGTCAACCGGTTTCGGACAGGTTGCGGTTGGGCGGCGGGTGACTATTTTTAGGACACCGCACGCAAATCTAGACTGCTTGCGACTAATGAGAGACTAGCCATGCACTCACGGCCAGCATAGGGCAGAAAGCAGCATGTGTTTCGGGATCAAAGTTGCCACGCGTCTGGTTTTGGGACACGTGCGCACGCCGATCCATGGAATGCGAAGCCGTTACGTCTTGGCAGGCGACCGGCAAATATTCGGTCGCTCTTCCGATTGCCTTAGCACCTGCGCAACTTCGATCTCCGTGTTGCGGCTACGGAACATTTCGGCGTTCGCGCCTTTTTGTCCGCCACCTTGGCGATCCACCCATTTTTCAGCTCCCGTGGATCGTCTGCTTCACGACGAATGACCAAGATTCAATTTGAATATAGACATTGAGACTCATTCTTCAAGCAAGAACTGACGAACTTTCAAACATTAAGTTTGAATTACAGCTGACACAGGCGAACACAGCGTGTGTCGCGTCCGTGCACTACCATAATTGGATATGCCTTATGGCCAGTCGCGCCGGCGTGACGACGGCGCGGCGGTTGAAGGTGTCAGTTGATGTTCGGCACAGTTTGCCGTCCGCCAGGGCGCGAGTGTCTCAGTACAGGTCGCCGGCCAATGCAGGCCCGAGCATCCGGGCTTTTAATCTAAATAGGAATCATTTATATTTGCAAACAGGTAATCATGGGCGGTGCAAAAAATGCATTTCTTGACCTTATTATGGTTGGGCGTGATCGCCGGCGGCACGATTCTGCTGGGCCTGCCGATCGGACGGATACGCGGATTCAGCGGCACGCTGCGCGCAGGTCTGAGCATGCTGGCCGCGGGCATCCTGGTATTTCTGCTGGTGGAAATCCTGGGCGAGGCATCCGGCCAGGCCGCCGCGGCGGTACGCTCGGCCACACTTTCGGGAACCCATGGCAGCGCCGCGGCATGGCTGGTGCTGTTGCTGCTGGCCGGTTTCTTTGCAGGCTTTGTCGGACTGGTGGGTGTCGAGCAAAAACTCATCCGGGCGAGCGGAAAACTCGATGCCCAGCGCCTGTCGCTGATGATTGCCATCGGCATCGGCCTGCACAACTTCAGCGAGGGCCTCGCTATCGGCCAGGCTTACATCCAGGGAATGAACGGGCTTACCATCGGGCTCGTCATCGGTTTTGCCCTACACAATGCGACCGAGGGCTTTGGCATCGTCGGCCCGCTGGTGCGCAGCGGAGAACGGATCGCATGGCGCAGGATTTTTCTGCTCGCTGTCATCGGTGGCGGACCGACTTTTGTCGGGACGGTTCTTGGAGGCCTGTGGACCTCGACCGCACTGTCCGTGCTCGTGCTCGCCATGGCGGGCGGCGCGCTGCTTTATGTGCTCAAGGAGCTCTTTGCCGGCGCCCGGCGCGAGGCCGCGCAGACCGTGATCATGACTGCGGTCGTGATCGGCTTCGGAATTGGCTGGGGTACCGAGGTCATCGCTGGCATCACCCAGGACAGCAACCATGCAGCAGCGAACCAGTCCGGCACCCCGATGACCGAAGCCGACGGTGACATGATCATGCAACCTTTGGCGATCGCAGGCCCGGGACTCACCGCAGCGCAGGCAGCGCGGCAGGATGTGATGGCGAATTCCGAACTGCATGAGCAGGCGCTGCAGCCGACGCTGCTGGCCGACGGTACCAAGCGATTCGATCTGACCGCATCGGTATTCACCTGGGAACTCTACCCCGGGGTGACCGTCTCGGCCTGGGGGTTCGATCACGAAGTGCCCGGCCCGCTTATTCGCGTGAAGGTCGGCGATAAAGTCGAATTCGTGGTAACCAACAACCTGCCGCAAGCGACCACAGTGCACTGGCACGGCCTCGCTGTTCCGCAGGCGGAAGACGGGGTACCGGGAGTCACACAGGCGCCGATCCCGCCCGGCGGACGCTTCGTCTACCGCTTTAGGGTAACGCGACAGATGATCGGAACGCATTTCTACCATACCCACGTCAACGACGATTTCCAGATGGATAAAGGTTTGCATGGGGTGTTCATCGTTGACCCGGCTTCGGGTCGCGACCCGCATTATGACGTTGACGCGCTTTACGAACTCGCCTCTTTCAAAGTCGGCGGCGGAGACATAGAGAACGTATTCACGCTTGACGGCAAGGCCTATCCGGAGGCGCCGGCACTCACCGTGCCGCTGGGCGCGCATGTGCTCATCCGTCTGGTCAATGCAAGCGCCGAGGAATCGCACGTGATGCATCTACACGGTTATACGTTCCGCATCGTCGCGCGCGATGGCAATACTCTGGCCCAGCCGATTGCCGCAAACACCGTGATGCTTGGACCCTCGCAGACTGCGGACATCGCATTTACTGCAGACAACCCGGGCAAGTGGATGCTGCACTGCCATATCCTGGACCACACCATCAACCCGGGGCCCGCGGGCGACGGATCGGCAACCCAGATACCAAGCATGGGCGGGCTGGTGAGCATTATCAATGTGGTGCCGCCAAGAATGGTCGACCGCGGCTATGTCGCAGCCGGATCGTTTATGCAGAATCACCAGTCATTCCTTTCCGCGCAGGCGGGTCCGGGAAGTCTCGATCAGCCAACCCAATAGCAATGCGTCGTCGCCGACACGAAGGTTCCATCGACACAACCCTGGAGCCGGATGCCCATCGAGTTCCTGGCGCGCTGGGCATTGTCTTGCCGTTTCGCCGGTTGCGCGGTCGGAATGAGTCGCTGCAACAGGGGCCGGTAACCGGTCGGATAACCGTCGGCCGACACCGCAATATGGTCATCCGGTCCGTATTCTTCTGACCGCGAAAACCTGCAAGATTCCCCCAACTGCGTTGCGATGTGAATTGCGGCAGACAGGCAAAATTGATTACTCTGCCAGGCGACGGCATGGATGGGTCAAAGGGTTCCTGAGTTGCCGCAACACCCTCCACTGCGCATGGCCGGACTGCAAGTCAGCATGTGAGCAGGGCGTGGGGCACAATATGAAATGAATAGTCTGAGAAAACAGGACTCATCGCATGACAACAAGACCCATGGCAGCCGCGGGGCAAGGTGGCACAGATCCCGCTACCGGCGTGAACCGCGGTTCGATCAACCGCGATCCTGATGACAGACGAAACGCGGCCGACCGCGTCACCGATGCTGGTGATCTTTGGTATCGTCCGAAATATTTGCCGGCGGCATTTGCCGATACTCCAATCAAGCAGACCGGCGAATTCCGCGCGAAGTCGTTGACAAGGCCGACTCGGCTCAGGGTCATCGTCGCCGCTTTTGCACTCGCGCTGTTCCATATCCCGGCCGCCTATGCACAGAACGATGCTGGGGAGACCGAAACCTGGAACGCGAAATTCCAGTCGACCTACGTCTGGCAGCTGAAACCCGCTTTTCCTGCGGCCTACTCCGGCGTAAACAGCCTTTCGCCCAACCGCGAGCAAAGCTTCAGCCTGTCGGCGACGGAAGCACTCGGGTACCGCCCCTGGTCAGGCGGTGAAGTCTACGTCGACCCCGAGATGATTTCCTCCAAGCCCCTGGCGAATCTAACCGGTCTCGGGGGACTTACGAACGGCGAAAACCAAAAGGGGTCGGGCAGCACCCCGGTGCTTTACGTGGCAAGACTCTTCCTGCGTCAGACCTATGATCTCGGCGGAGAACCGGTGCACCTCGAATCCGCCGCCAACCAGCTGGCGGGCGTGGTCGATTCGCAACGGCTCGTCGTCACGGCCGGCGACCTCGCGGTAACCGACCTGTTCGACAACAACGCCTATGCGCATGATCCGCGCACGCAGTTCCTCAATTGGTCATTTCTCACTTACGGGGCATTCGACTACGCGGCCGACACGCGCGGCTACACCTGGGGTGCGGCGGTGGAGTACTACGATGGACCCTGGGCGTGGCGTTTCGGGCGATTCATGGTGCCCATAGAATCGAACGGCGAGACACTCGATACACGCCTTTGCTGTCACTATGGTGATCAGTTTGAGGTCGAACACGCCCACGAACTCGGAGGGGAACCCGGGAAGCTGCGATTCCTGGTATATCGCAACCGGGCACGCATGGGGCGCTATCTCGACGCGCTCAACTATGCAGCGGCGCACGGGACTACGCCCGATGTCGCCCAGGTGCGCGCGGACACCACCAAGTACGGCTTCGGCTTCGGAATCGAACAGGCGCTTTCCCCGAACCTAGGCTCCTTCGTCCAGGAGAGCTGGGACAATGGCCAGGCGGAGGAATACGAGTTTGCCGAGATTGACCGTTCGCTGACTGGAGGTATCGTACTGCAAGGCGCTGCCTGGGGCCGGCCGCGGGACACTTTCGGACTGGCTGCGGCGCGCAACGGTCTATCCAGTCGCCATATAGCCTACCTCGCGGCCGGAGGCAGCGGGTTCTTCCTGGGAGACGGCCACCTCAACTACCACCCCGAGCTGATTGTCGAAAGCTACTACAGCCTCGGCGTCGCGCGCCAAGCGTGGCTTTCTGTTGATTATCAAAGGATCCGCAATCCGGGTTATAACGCCGATCGGGGCCCGGTGTCAGTATATGGTTTACGTGTTCACGTGGAGTTGTGAAATCGGCAACTGGCCGGCATGCAGCACATGCAGGTCTACCCGTGACGGACCGGTGCGGATCATGACATCACCCACGACCTGATACAGCAAGCCACACATCACGCTGCACCGGGCTGCCGCGTCGCTGTAACGAATCAGGTACTCCACCGTCGGCGCCGCTCATGGCCGGGTCCCACATCTCTTTGCCGCGGCTAGCGATGCGATCACCACGGTCAGCGAGCGACGTTCCGTCAGTCTCTGCCGGTCGCATCAGCGTGCCTGCATGTTCCAGCCGGAGGATTTCGTCTGCCGCCGATGGCATGCTGATCCGGCATCACGACTCACCCGTTGCGCGGCTCGACACAGCTTGCAACTGACCGCCAGACGTTCCCGGCAGTCAGGGCGGTGACGATGTGAAACCGTGCTCGGCTGGATTTGCGAGATCACCTTCCCTCGAGCATCGGCCGCGGAAGCCGGTGGGCCGGGCAGCAACAGGACGGTCTTGAAATTCTGTGAATAGACAATTAACATTTGAGAATGAAATTTGAACAAATTTTAACTCTCCTGAAAGAGAGCGGATATTCTCCGGAAGAATTCGGGAAGGCAGTCGGAATCTCGGGAATGACACTGCGGCGGTGGCTGAAGAAACCGAAGCATACGCTGGTCCCGCGCGTCTACGTACCCGCCTTTCGCGATGCCTGCTACAGGATGATTGCTGAAGGCCGTCTGGATCCCGGCCTGCCAGTGGTTCAGGCCATCGTATCGGACTCGCCGTCCAGTGAATACCAAGCGGCCCTGCGAAACCTCGGGCTGGAGCGCGGATTCCAGATCAAGGGGAGCGGCTCACTCGACCAGGTACTCGGAGGCCTTTTTCAGATTGGCTCACAAAGCGAGAAGCAATCACAGGTTGAAGAGGGTTCGGAAAAGGTGTTTTCCTTCAAGAAACTTGGCGCTGAATGGGCCAGCCGGATCACCACGTTGTGGAAAATCATACGTTCCAAGAATCTCTCCCTGCCGGACAAGCTTGTCGCATATGGGGCGCTTTTCTATCTTCTGACACCCATTGATTTTATTCCCGACCAGATTCCGTTCTTCGGTATGCTCGATGACTATGCCGTACTGGGAATCGCAGTAGCCTATTACACGAGACGGTTTAGCAAGATCCTCGAATCGGCTCCCGGATCTTCGCGCGGAACCGTCCGATGACCACGCAATCGAGGACCGATTCGGTGATCTGACGTGGCACGGTTCCCAGAACAAGCGCAATGCAGAGTCCTTCTGCTTCGATAGCAGCCACACCGGTGGCGGTTCCCCGATCGTAAACCAGCCACGCACTTGAGAGTCTTTCCATCAATGACAGACATTCCACTTCGATGTGACAGGACAGCCGTTTTGGCCCTGACGATTATGACGATCATCGTGGCTGCCGCCGGTTTCCTCGAATCCGGCTGTGATCGCAGCGAAATCACGCGCGCGAAACCGGCCACGGCATCCGCTTCGGCATCCGGCCCGCTACTGGGCGGCACTGCCCTTGAGCTGTCCAGGAACCAGCTGACGGCGATCAGGATTGAGCCGGTCGGAATATATCCTTTTGCCGTCAAAGAGAAAGGCATCGGCAACATCGATTTCAACAACAACGTCTATTTCGACAGCCACCTTTCGGTGCCGGTTTTCCCGTCGCGGCAGGGAACGATCAGCAAAATTTTCGTTGAACTAGGCGACGAGGTGCAGAAAGACCAGCCGCTGTATGCCATCGACAGTCCAGATCTGGCCGGCGCCGAGTCGACCCTTATCCGGGCCGCGGAAAAGCTCAAGGGAATCAGCGAAGAGCGGGCACGTGCCGATTCGGTCCACCTGTCCAATGATGAGCTCAAACAGCTTGAGTCCGGCCAGCGGACTGCGGAACAAGCGCTTCGTGCGGCACGCAAGGCTGTTCAGGCATTCGGCATGCGGGATGACGAGATCGATCAGGTCATTGCCACCGGCCGGATCGAACCGCAACTGCTCGTGCGCAGTCCCATTGCCGGTCAGGTTGCATCGGTAAACGCGACGCCGGGACTTCTGGCGCAGCCGGGGATGGCACCAGCCCCTTGTGCTCGGTGGCCAACGTTTCCACCAAGTGGATGCTCGCTAAAGTTCCCGAAAGCGACAGTCCCCGGTTTCGCGTGGGGCAGCCGGTAAAAGTCACGGTCATCGATTACCCGCACCGCATATTCAATGGCAGGATTTCCAAAGTCTACCCCTCTGTCGATCCGAATACCCACAGGGTCACGATCCGCGCAGACGTTGCGGACCCCGGGAACAGGCTGCGGTCCGGCATGTTGGCCAATTTCGTGGTTCAAATTACCAGACCCACCGAATCTGTCGCTATTCCGGCCGACGGCGTGGTCCGGGAAGGCGACGGCACCATGACCGCCTGGGTGACACCCGACCGCCATCGCTTCGTACAGATAGTCGTCAAGACGGGACTGCGACAGAACGGACTGGTCCAGATCGTTACGGGTCTGCACCGGGGCGAGCTTGCAGTCACACAGGGGGCAATATTCCTCGACAACATGCTCCAGGCCGCGCCGTCCAATTAGATTGAACCGCCTACTCGTCCCACGCCAAAGACCAGTTCATGTTGAAGACTATCCTTGCGTTCTGTCTCACTCGCCGCGCGATCGTAGTGTTCGGTTTGCTGTTTTTTGCCGGCGCCGGACTGATCGCCTACAGGGCTCTCGACATCGAGGCCTACCCGAACCCCACACCAGTTATACTTGAAATTACTGCGCAAGCGCCGGGTCTTTCGGCCGGGGAAATGGAGCGTTATTACACGATTCCGATCGAAACCGGTCTTTATACCGTTCCCGGCGTCCAGGTCATCCGCTCAACATCGTTCTACGGCCTGTCCTTCACCCGCGTGGTCTTCAAGTACGGCGTGGACTACAACTTTGCCTACGCGCAGACGGCCATTGCCCTGCAGCAGAACGTCAGTCTGCCCGGCGGCGTATCGCCGAATATCCAGCAGAACAGCGGCGTCGGCGAGATAGTTCGTTATCAGGTCGTCGGTCCGAAACATTTCGGGCTGGTCAACCTGCGCACGGTGCAGGACTGGATCGTGCGCCGGCGGCTTCTGACAGTTCACGGAGTTGTTGCCGTCAACAGCTGGGGCGGTCCCACCAAGGAATTCGACGTCGACGTCGATCCACACAAACTCGAGGCCTACAACGTCACTGTGCCTCAGATCATTACCGCGCTCGCAAACGCGAACATCAACGTCGGCGGACGCGAGATCCGAATCGGCCAGCAGTCCATCAACATCCGCGGCATCGGGACGATCAATGATGGTGGGGATGACGATTTGACCCAGGGATACAAGGTCAACGACATCGAAAATGTTGTTTTGGGCCAGTCCAATGGCGTTCCCGTGCTGGTGAAGGATGTCGCGAGGGTCAAGGTCGGTTTCGTACCCAGGCTGGGTATTGCCGGGCGCGATAAGGATAACGACATCGTCTTCGGGATAGTTGTGATGGGCCGCACCTACCAAACCGACCAGGTGCTGCCGCGGGTCGAGGCCGAGATCAGCAAGATGGATCACGATGGCAGCCTTCCGCCGGGCGTGAAAGTAGTTCCATTCTATGACCGCGGCTCACTGATCGCCGTTACCACTCACACGGTGCTGCATAACCTGATATTCGGATGTTTGCTCATTTTTATCATTCAGTGGGTTTTTCTTGGTGATCTGCGCAGCGCGATCATTGTCGGTCTCAATATTCCTTTCGCGCTGCTGTTCGCCATCATCCTGCTGGTGGTGCACGGCGAAAGCGCAAACCTGCTTTCGCTGGGCGCGGTGGATTTCGGAATCATCATCGATTCGGCGGTAATTCTCGTCGAAAACATTTTCCGCAATTTTCAGCTTCATCCGCAAGCGCGACGGGATCTGCTCCAGCGTCTCGCCGAAAACTCGTGGGGAACTGATCCGACGACCATGGCGCACCATGCGGTGCCGGCGCTCGGATGGACAGATCGCCTGCGGCTTATCCTCATCAGCGCACTGCAAATCGACAAGGCGGTTTTCTTCTCGGTGCTGATCATTGTGGCCGCCTTCGTGCCGCTGTTTACGATGCAGGGCGTCGAGGGCGCAATATTCGGCCCGATGGCACGTACCTATGCGTACGCCCTTGCCGGCGCCCTGATTGCCACCTTTACCGTTACTCCCGTGCTGGCCTCGCTGTTGCTTCCGGAACATGTGAAGGAAACCGAGACTGCCATCGTTCGCGTGCTGCACCGGCTCTACAATCCAGCGCTGCGCTTTGCCCTTGCTCATCGCGTCTGGGTAATCGCAGTCGGTCTTGCTTTCCTGGCAGGGGCAGTGATTTTCGGGACGCAGCTCGGCAGCGAGTTCCTTCCCCATCTGGATGAAGGCAATCTGTGGATTCGGGCCGAACTGCCGATGACCACCTCGCTGCAGGACGGGGAGGCGGTCACGGCGAAAATGCGCTTGATTCTTCTTAAATATCCCGAGGTAGTCACTGTCGTTTCGCAGCACGGTCGCCCCGATGATGGCAGCGACGCATCGCCTTTCTCCAACGTCGAGCTCTTCGTGCCACTCAGGCCTTATGACAAGTGGCCGAAGGGCATGACGAAGGCCAAGCTGATCAACGAGGTTCAGGCCGAGTTTGAGGAAACGCTCCCGGGCATCAACTTCAATTTCTCACAATACATCCAGGACAACATCGAGGAAGGGATATCGGGGGTCAAGGGCGAGAATTCAGTCAAGATCATGGGTCCTAACCTGGAAACCCTGACAAAGCTTGCCGGCAAGGTGCAGGACCAGATGAGCCAGGTTCGCGGCATTGCGGATCTTGGCGTTTTCCCGGTTCTCGGGCAACCGAATCTGGACATAACGGTCGATCGCGCCAAAGCGGCGCGTTACGGCCTCAACACCGGCGATGTGAATTCCGTCATTCAGGCTGCCCTCGGCGGTACAGTGGCGACACGGGTTTTCGAAGGCGACCGACAGTTCGACGTCGCGGTCCGTTACCCGCGCCAATACCGCGACAGCGTAGAAAAGATCCGGAACATCCAGGTTGCCTACCAGACCAGCAGCGGTGCCAATGCCTACATCCCGCTGAAGGAGCTGGCCACGATCACGCTGGACACGGGCGCATCCTGGATCTATCACGAAAACGGGGAACGTTTCATCCCGGTCAAGTTCAGTGTGCGCGGCCGCGATCTCGGCAGTACGGTGGCCGAGGCACAGGCGCGCATTGCACAGAACGTCAGGCTGCCGCCGGGCTACCGGATGGTCTGGTCCGGGGAGTTCGGCGAGCTTCAGGCGGCCAAGAAGCGACTGGAGATTATTGTGCCGGTAAGCCTGCTGCTCATCCTGGGCCTGCTCTACAGCCTGTTCAACTCACTGAGGGAAAGCCTGCTGTCGCTCGCCGGGATTCCATTCACGATGGCCGGCGGGGTGCTGGCGCTCTACTTTTCCGGCCTGAATTTCAGCATCTCTGCGGCCATCGGGTTCATCTCGCTATTTGGCGTATCGGTCATGATCGGCATTCTGCTGATCACCCATTACAACCAGGCAAAGCTAAGGGGCGAGGCACCGCAGGATGCGATGTTTCACGCGGCCTCCAACCTCATGCGGCCCGTGCTGATGATGAGTCTGTCCGCGGCAATTGGCCTTTTCCCCGCTGCAATCTCGACTGGCATCGGCAGCGAGGTCCAGCGTCCCCTCGCCACGGTCGTGGTGGGCGGCATGCTGCTGGGCTCGATCATGCTGCTGATGGTCGTGCCGGCGCTCAAGTTGACATTCCTGGGTCACGACTACGAACCGCGATCCCTGGCAGGCCCGAAATGAAGACAGCGTGCGTCGCGCCAGCCGATGAATTTCATCCACCAGTAGTCATCGGACGGAAGTGTCAGCAACCGCTTTTGTTGAGTAGAGTGCCATGATTTCAAACCGCAGAACTCGCACCGCATTTAACATCTTGACCGCATCGTGCCTGTTACTGGTCGACAGCTGCACGGTGGGCCCAAACTTCAGACCGCCTGCTGCCCCGGATGTCTCCGGCTATACGACCACGCCGCTGACCGCCACCGCCGCCACCCCCGGGGTAACCGGTGGCGGGGTGCAGCACTTCAATGACGGGCGGGATATCCCGGGTGAGTGGTGGACGCTGTTCCATTCGAGGCCACTCGACAAACTCATCGAGCGCGCGCTCAAGGCCAATCCCGGACTCAAGGCGGCACAGGCGGCATTGCTGGTCGCGCGGGAGAATGTGCTAGCGCAGCGAGGCGCCTACTCGCCAAACGTCACCGCCGGCTTTTCAGCCAGCCGCCAGAAGACTTCGGCCGAGATTTCGCCCACGCCGGCGTCCGGCGAACTGAACTTCAGTCTTTTTACGCCGCAGGTCAGCGTCTCTTATGTACCCGATGTATTCGGCCTGAACCGGCGAACGGTGGAGTACCTGACAGCAGAGGAACAGCAGGCACGTTTCGCACTTGTTGCAACCGATATCGCGTTGAGCGCAAACGTCGTTGCCGCGGCGATCGAGGAGGCATCCCTGCGGGCGCAGATCGCTGCAACCCGCAAACTTGTTGCCATCAATGCCAACATGATTCAGGTTCTGCGTGCCCAGTACGCGAAAGGCTCGGCCAGCGCGCTTGACGTGGCCGTGCAGGAGTCGCAGCTGGCGCAGGTTACCTCCTCCCTGCCACCCCTGCTCAAGCAGCTGGCCCAGCAGCGTGATTTGCTCGCGGCACTGGCAGGCGGGTTTCCCAACCAGGATCTGGAAGAGAAGTTCGATCTTGCGGGGCTGCAACTGCCGCTCGAACTGCCGGTGAGTCTTCCGTCGCGCCTAGTCCGCCAGCGTCCTGACGTTCGTCAGGCCGAGGAGAACCTGCACGCCGCGAGCGCCGGGATCGGCATCGCGGTTGCAAACCGGCTGCCGAACATAACACTCACGGCAGATGCCGGAACCATGGCGCTGTCGACGAGCCAGCTGTTTACCCGTGATGCGGGGTTCTGGGGTGTTGGCGAGAACCTGACGCAGCCTGTCTTTGACGGGGGAATTCTGCTGCACCGGGAGCGCGCCGCGCGCGATGCATACGTTCAGGCGCAAGAACAGTATCGCAGCACTGTCATCACCGCTTTCGAGAATGTCGCCGATACCCTAAATGCGCTGCGGCATGACGCCGACACATTGCGGACCGCAGCGGCGGCGGCCGATGCCGCCCACATAACGCTTGAGCTAGTCCGGCAACAGATCAGGATTGGTGGTGGAAGCCAGCTGGCCCTGCTCAACGCAGAACAGTCCTACAGGCAGTCCCAGATCAGCCTGATGCAGGCGCAGGCCAGTCGCTACACCGATACCGCAGCGCTTTTTGTAGCTCTCGGCGGTGGATGGTGGAACCGGGTGCACCTGAGCCACAATTAACGCGCCTGTCCGCGGAATTGACATCCGGCAGCGGCAAACTCGCTGCCGGCATCAACTTGCGGGCACAGCAGCGGAAATCTGCCGAACGCCCCTGTCGGCATTCTTCGGCTACATATCGAATTCTTCTGAACCAGTAGGCTCCGCAACCGGAAATGATCCCACCGGATTGTCGTGTGCCTGAAGCCATTATCTTGCGCAGTCCGCAAAGGTACAGTTTCGTACCGAGCGTAAAAGCCTCTGTTTGCCGGAACGAGGGATTATTAATAGAAGTGCCCTCCAGAATACGATTGCGGAGATCCGGTGCTCGGCAAAAAAAAGGGGGGCTTGAAGGGTGAGTCTCGGTCCAAATTCGCCTCTGCCGACCCAGTCGGGTCCCTCATTGCCTCAATGGTTCAACAATAGATACCCGAAAGCCGTTATTCGATTCCGATGTGGGCTAAACTGCTAAGAAAGGACCGGTCCCGATCGAAAGTAAACATCGCTGTCTCTGACCCGGGCCCAGAACACTTAACGAACATGAAACGGATCCTCATTTGGCTGCTGGTCATGATTACGCCAACCTTGCTTTGGTTGGCATTCACACACGGTGGCCATGCAGCCTGGCATCAGCTCCATCCGGGGAGTGCCCGCACAGTGCGCCCAGTCCTGGCAGGGCGCAGGACCATGTTTATTGACCAGGGCGCTTTGGCACAAAACCACATTGTGCTGGTGCCAGTACCGCCCACTTCTCCCCCACCGACGCATCCGGAATTGCTTGTCCGGCTGGATGGCAATCCGACGCTGGGATTGCTCGTCAGCGACGCGAACGGTCTGAAAACCGGCATTGATCCGCACTCCCATGCCGTCGTGCATGGGATTGCCGATTCCACCGCAAAAAGAGTCTTGCGGCATGAGGGAATTAGCCCACTGATGCAGACCATTGTGGTCACGATCAAACCGGCAAGGTCGACCGTCTATTCGTTGATGATCAGCGGAAGGCAGCCAGGCGACTACCGGCTCGCCGTCGCAGGGGTGTCACCTGAGCTGAGCTCCGACACCGACATCCTGAGCGGAAGCGTTCCGCAAGACACGTCGGTCCATTACCGCGTGGACCTGAATAAAATCCCAGCGGCCAGCGCGTTTCGGACACACATATTCTCCTCGGATTTGGATGGGGGAACGTTTATCGGCCCGCGCCAAACTGAAGTGATAGAACCCACCGATCCAAAACTCGTGGCGGCCGCTGCCGCCATCGACCGAGATCCCTGCGGATATTTCTTCCGCAAACTGGACGCAGTCCGCCACGACCGGATCACCCGCACCACCGGCCATTTTCAGTCGCAGTGGGATGGAAAGACACGTAGCGGGTGTGAGGTCACATTTGTGACCCATGATGCCCTGCTAAAGGATCAAGGGGTCCCGGCATTTGATGCGCGCGAAGGGTCCTTGCTGTATCGCCTGGGATGGCGGGCGAGCAACACCCTGGCTGCCGACGGGCCAGGCGGGAGTGATCTCGGAATTCAGGATCGCTCCCTGCTTTGCAGCGTTTTCAGCGAACAACCAGCGGAGATTGATTCAACCACCGATAAGTTTAGCCAGAGCGACACACTGACGATCACGGTGCAGTGCCAGCGATTATGATCTGTACGCAGCCGGCACCGCCAACGGGTTTCCCTCCCCAGGGTGGAGGGCGTACCAGCCGTCTGCAAACGCAAGCAGGACGTTCATGGTGATCGGTGTTGAAATTTCGATAGCGCCGGGATTATTTTCTACAGTCAACAACAATAGACATTGGTCTGCACGGATTCCCAACCCTGTCCTCATTATCAGGCGTTCTCATTACCTGGCCAAATGGGTAGTCAACGTTATTTGTGACACAATTCCCTGCTTCATCTCACCTGTTGTGGCGTATTCCCCATGTGCGTCGAATCCCGTGCGAATTTCGGCACGATGGACCTGTTCAGTTCCCCCGACTCGCAGTGCGACGGTGGCCACAAGGCGAAAACGCGTCAACCAATCTTCGCCTGGGGCGTTATAGGTACTGATTGCGGCGCAATCCCGGTCGCTGCCCGCGTAGCGGTTAATCACTGCGCCGGCACCCGGAATCACCCAGTCAAAACTGGGTTCGGCGAGACCAAGGCATTCGTGCCACCTATCAATAGAGGAAAAAAAATAATCTTATGACGGTATCACGCTTTCTATCTGTCGACATGCTGCGCCGCAAACCCGCCGTTTTATCCCTGGGACTCGCTCTCTTGACTCTACCCGCGCTGGCTACAGCAGCTGATTTCACGCCGGACCCGATGCGCATCTTGTCCGACCCGGCCTACCTGCCGTACCGTGGGCAAATCCAGGGCATCACGGGCTTTGCGCATGAACGCGCCACAGCCGATGTCTTCAACTACGCCGGGATCCTGAATCACTCCTACACAACTTCGGCGGATTCACTTGCGCAGACGTTCGCCTACGGAGTTACCGACGATTTCACCTTGCGGTTGGCAGAGGGCTACGCCTGGCGCAGCGCAAGCAACTCATCAACGGGACTGAGCGCCAGCGCCGATGGGTTTTCCAATCCTACCCTGGGTGCGACTTGGCGAGTCTTGGACCAGAGAACAAGAGCTTTCAACTGGGATATCGCAGGCTCCTTCGCACCCAATGTGTTCAACGCCAAGGGCGCATCACCGACCCAGGACGGCACAGTGGCACGCGGCGGAACGGCCACCACGCTGGGAACGGCTATCAGCTACGAGACGGAGCTACTGACGTTCTACGCCGCCGGCCATGCATCGTATCTGGGAGCGCGGGACATTCTAAATGCCAACGGTACGACGACAAGCTACGACTCGAATTGGCAGTATTCCGTGAATTTCGACACCCAGACGCGGCTCAACCGGGCATTCTCCATCAACGCCGGGATTGTGAGGCAATTCAATCGCGGTGCGAGCGGCACCAACGACACCAGCCTGCTTACCTTTCAGAATAACCCCGGCGACGTAACCAGCTTCACCGCGGCCCTGAACTACCACATCACACCCGATACGCTGGTCGCATCACTCGATTACCGCTACGATAGCTATGGAAACAGTAGCTCTTCGTATCCGACGCAACCTACTTTCGACACATCGACGAGGAATCACGATGCCAACGTGCTTGGGCTGACGCTGCAGTACGTGTTCCAGTGATTCGCGACTTTCAGTTTGGTGACATAACAGACTAAAAGGGAGTCCGGACCTGCCGGGTCAAGATAACGTCTGAGCCATTGGAGAATTTCATCATGACCAACAAAATTCGCTGGCTCAGCCTGATCGCGCTGCTATGCACAGCGCTGACAGCGCTTCTTGACCCCCGAGTTTCGCGCGCGGACTTCGCGGACACAACACCGGTCGATCCACCGGACCGCGTTGCGCAGCTCAGCTATTTTTCCGGCAATGTAACGATGGAACCTGCTGGCACCGGGCACTGGTCTTATGTGCAGCTCAACAGGCCGTTGACGACGGGCGATCAATTGTGGGCCGACCGGCACTCTAGGGCGGAACTGCATGTCGGATCGGCTGACTTGCGCCTCAATCACGACACTGCCCTGTCGATTGTCGACCTGGATGACACGAATATGCAGCTTAAGGTGGCCGAGGGCACATTGTCCGTGCGCGTACGGATGCTGCCTCCACACCAGCATATGGAAGTGGATACGCCGAACCTGGCGCTGCAGGCCACGAGCTCCGGACTGTTTCGCATCGATGTCGCGCCGGACGGCAGTACTACCACGGTAACGATACGTTCCGGGACCGCGGAGCTCTACGGCAATGACGGTTCCATATTCATGCGCAGCGGAGAACAGATCGTGTTTTCCGGTAGCGACCTACAGGAGGAAGCAGGCGGCTTGCTGCCACCCCCAGATGCATTCGACCGCTGGGTCGCACGGCGCGACCGCGCCGAGGACAGATCGATCTCGGCACGCTACGTATCGCGCGAGATTCCTGGCTATGAGGAGCTTGATGACAATGGTGTCTGGCGCGATGACCCCGCCTACGGCGAAGTCTGGATCCCCACGGTGGCGATTTCGACGGGCTGGGCGCCGTACCATGAAGGCCATTGGGCCTGGATTGCTCCCTGGGGTTGGACATGGATTGATGACGAACCATGGGGTTTCGCGCCGTTTCACTATGGGCGATGGATATTCATCGACGACGACTGGGCCTGGGTACCGGGACCCATCGTGGTCAGGCGTCCGCCAGTGTACGCGCCGGCGCTGGTCGCTTTTGTCGGTGGCGGTGGCGGCGGGGTCCGCTGGAGCGTCAGCCTGACCATCGGCACGGCCGTCACTCCGGGCTGCGCTTGGGTACCGCTGGCACCTGGAGAGGCATGGCATCCGGCGTATCGCTACAGCCCGGCATATTACAGCCGCGTGAACTACATGAACGTGACTAACGTGCATAACACCACGATCGTCAATAACATCAGCTACGTTCACAACACCTATATCAACCAGCGCGTGCCGGGCGCAATTACCGCAGTGCCGGCAAGTGCGTTTGTTCGCGGAGAGCCCGTCGCACGGTTTGCCCAGCCGCTCCGAATACAGCGGCTGTCCAACGTCGCGATGGGGGCTGGCGCACCGCCCATTGCTCCCGTACGCCAGAGCTTTGCGGCCGGTATGCGACCGGCAACGGCGGGCCAGCCGGCGGCGCTGGAACAACGCATCGTGGTCGCAACCCGCGCACCCGTGGTGCCGGCAGCTTTTCACGACACCCTGGCAGAGAAATTCGCGAGCCACGGAGGACATGTCGCGGGCGCCGGGCAACCGATTGTGCGCATGACTGCGCCGCCCGCTTTCAGACACGAGTCGCCAGCTGACCACTTTGTGCAGCGCGCGCCGCAACGGACTTTCGATGTGGTCGGCCGCGCTCCCGGGCACACTCAGGCACAAATGCGGCCTGCGCCTGGCGCCTTCAGACATCTGCCCGCACAACTCGACCGGGCAGCGGCCGAACCGAAGAACGGGTTCTCCGGCACACGCGCGCACGCGCCTCACCAAACGCTGCGCGACGATGGCATTCCCCATCCGCCTATTGCCGTTACCCACCAGCCACAAAATCCGCACAGCGCGTATTTCCGACCCGGCTCCGACCAAGGCGGACGCCGGTTCGCCGCACCACAGGTTCCGGCCAGATCGACAGACCGGGTGGTTGGAGCACCACATCCCGACCAAATAATGCATGACCCCAACGCCATGAGTCGGCAACGTCGGCTGGAAGATCATGGCCAATCGGACAGATTTCAACGGGCGCGCAGCGTCGTTGGCAATGCCCGTGAATACCCCAATCGCGATCGCCGGCAGCCTGCCCCGCGCGCGCAAGAACCCAGACAGGAAAAGTCTGTGCGTGGCGACCAAAACCGGAAGAAAGACGAACATCGAGACGGATTTTAGTCAATCGAGCCGCATGCGTTGCGAGCTACACGGAATGGGCGCAATCAAGACCGGCCGCAATGCGCTTGCTGCGCTATTTCACCGGGGCCCGGGGGCGCGTTTTCTTTCTGTCATAGACTGACCTGCTACCGCGCTTTGGCAAGGTACCCCCGTCTTGGCAGCGGCGAGTCCACGCGAAGCCGCGCCTGGTAAAACGAGCCCGAATCAGCGCTCATTACCTGGGGTGGGTTAAGGCACCATTGCAGATACTCAGATTGCACCCGCAACCGTTTGCCGGTCGTGCGCGGCCCGTATAATAGACAGGAAATCTGGACCCATTCCACCCACGCCGGCGGAAACACCGCAGTTTCAAACACAATGGCCGGATCTGAGTCATGTTTGCGCACAATGCACGTACTGCTGCGCGACTTTATCTTCCGACTGTTCTAAAATGGCTTGTCTATAATGAACAAGATCGCTTATTGCGGTAATTAATTCAGACCACCTCACCATTCTCTCTGCGCGTAGCTATGCTCACCTTTCACGTCGATATTGTTAGTTCGGAAAAAGAAATTTTCTCTGGGACGGCGCACCGGCTTTCAGCGCCGACCGAGCTTGGCGAAATCGGTATCCTGGCGCGCCATGCACCGATGCTCTCGCGCCTGCGTCCCGGGCTGGTGAGTGTCATTCTCGAGCCGGACTCTGAGGAGTTTTTCTTCGTATCTAGCGGCTTTCTCGAGGTACAGCCGCATATAGTCACGGTACTAGCCGATACGGTGCTGCGCACGCCTGAGCTTGACGACGCTTCCGCGCGGGCGGCGCTGGCACGCAAGGAAGAAGAGATGAAACTTGGCGTAGGCGAAGCAGATTACAACCACTTCAAGGCCGAATTGCAGATTGAAGCGGCACTGCTGCGCTCTATCGAACAGCTGCGCATTCGCGGCCGTGGCCGCTAGAACGCCCGTCGGGTCGGGTACTTGTCTAACTCGCCAGATGACAGCGCGCAGACAATCAGCGCAACGGCGTCAGACTGCCAGGCAGGTAATGGTCAATAAGCAGGGCAGCAAATAGCGCCGATAGATACACGATTGAATAAGCAAAGGTTCGACGCGCAAGTGCATCGCTATAACGATGGTACAACCGCAGCGCGAAATATAGAAAGCCACCATCGAGTACCAACGCAACCGCAAGATACGGCAAGCCGCTCATCGCACGTACGTACGGCACCAGCGAAGTAGCAACAAGAATCAGCGTGTACAGCAGGATATGCAGCCGGGTGAAACGCTCTCCATGGGTAACAGGGAGCATCGGCAAACCGGCCTTCATGTATTCTTCCCGCCGATAAAGCGCCAACGCCCAGAAATGGGGCGGCGTCCAGGCGAAGATGATGGCAAACAGAACTACAGATTCAGCTGTCACATGGCCGGTCATTGCTGCCCATCCCAGGACCGGTGGCATCGCTCCTGCGACCCCGCCAATAACGATATTCATAGGTGTCGCTGCCTTGAGAAAGGCAGTGTAGATGCCGGCATATCCCACGAATGCCAACAGCGTAAGCCACATCGTCAGCGGATTGACCAACGTATAAAGAATGAATAGACCGGTACTTGCAAGCACACATGCAAAAACCAGCGCCTGCTTGACCGTCAGTTCGCCGGTTGGCAGCGGGCGCTGACGGGTGCGCGCCATTACGAGGTCGATATGTCGCTCGATCAGGCAATTGAAGGCGGCAGCGGACGCAGCGACCAAGGCAATTCCTGTCGTGGACAGGAACAGCAGAGACAGCGACGGTACCCGGGGCAGAGCGAGCAGCGCGCCGATCGCCGCAGTGAATACGATCAGAGCAACAACCCGAGGCTTGCATAGAAGGTAAAACCCCCTGATGCTGCCGAAGGTTTGCCGCCGCAGCGTGGCACCAAGCGTAGACATCATCTCCTCTGTCTTATGGACGGTTTGCTGTCGTGCCAGTCCGGAGATCGACTCTGGACTGGCTTATGGTTACGCTCTTAGAGCCAGTAGACAAACACGAACAGCGCAAGCCAGACCACATCGACAAAATGCCAGTACCAGCTGACCGCCTCGAATGCAAAGTGCTGATCCGGCTTGAAGTGCCCCTTGATGCAGCGCATCAGTATCACGGTCAGCATGATGACCCCGAGCGTAACGTGAAGGCCGTGAAATCCGGTAAGCAGAAAGAAGGTTGCGCCGTACACACCGGTGCCCAGCGTTAGGCCTAATTTGGTGTACGCATCATGAAACTCATGCGCCTGAAATCCCAGGAATACCACACCCAGCGCCACGGTCAAAAACAGCCCGATGATGGTCTGAGCGCGCTTATCTGCCTTGAGGCCCCAATGCGCCCAGGTGACTGTCACGCCGGAGCTCAGAAGCAGCAGCGTATTGATTGCCGGAATTCCCCAAGGCTGCACGGTTTGAAATGTCTTGCCGAGCGGACCGCTGGATGGCCAAGTCGCCTGGAATCCCGGATAAAATGTGTAATGGGGATCAAAGGAGGCAAGCCCGGGCACAGAGATATTGCGTTCATAAAACAGCACGCCGAACAGGGCACCAAAGAAGGCAATCTCCGAAATGATGAACCAGGTCATCCCTAGGCGAAATGATCTGTCTTCCCAGTCACGGTATTGTCCGCTTTCGCTCTCGCCAATAACATTACCAAACCAACCGAACAGAACGACGACAAACAGAATCCCGCCCGCGGCAGTCGACCATGGTCCGAAACCCAGAGAATTTATGTCCAGCACTGCGCCGAGGGCCAGCAGGAAAATAGCTGCCGACAGAATTATCGGATAGGGACTTGGACGTGGGAGGTAATACTTGCCACCAGACTCTGTTGCGGCGGTCATTGAAATTCTCCTTCTGGCAAAATTTGATTTATGTTCTCTTCTTTATGGGAAAAAACGCGTAAGACAAGGTCACGGTACGTACGTCCTTCGGCAGCCCGGGGCTGATGAAGAAAATCAGCGGCATTCTCCGTGTCTCACCAGCCTTCATTGTTTCGCGGTGAAAACAGAAGCACTCCAGCTTGTGCAGGTAGCGTGCCGCCGCGTTCGGGCTGACGCTCATGATGGCCTGCGCCGTCGAGGACGTGAGGCCCAGGTTGTGCACGTAAAAACTGGTTTTCGTGATGGCTCCCGGGTGCAACTGGATTTCAGCTTGCTGCGGCTGCACCTTCCATTGCAGACCGGGCATGATGGTGCTGGTGAAGTCCACCCGCAGCGTGCGCGTTGAATCGACCTTTTGCGCTGCCACCACAGCCGCACTGACCGGCCCCCCGGTCTTTCCGTTAAAGCCGGTAAGCTTGCAAAAAGTGTTATACAAGGGCACAAGCGCAAACCCGAATCCGAAGAAGGCAAGCACTATGACGGCCAACACCACTACCAGCCAGCGATGGTGCTTGCTGTCGGATGTTGCTTCGTTCGAGTCTGCGCCTGGCATGGTTTTCCCCTGCGCTACTGAACTACCGGCCGCGTTTCAAAGGTGTGATAAGGGGGTGGCGACGGCAGCATAAATTCCAGACCCTTGGAACCTTCCCACACGCCGGCCGAGACTTTTTTCCCGGCGCCGCGCCAGCAATAGATCACGTTGTAAATCAATAGAAGCTGTGCTGCCCCGAGAATGAATGCACCGATGCTCGACACCATGTTGAGATTGGCAAACTGCAGTGCGTAATCGGGAATGCGACGCGGCATTCCAGCAATACCAAGGAAAAACTGCGACATGAAGGTGATATTGAATCCGATCATGGTCAGCCAAAAGTGCAATTTTCCCGCGGTCTCGTTGTACATCCGCCCGGTTATCTTGGGCAGGTAATAGTAAGACGCTGCGATGACGCCCATGATCGGACCGCCAAACAAGGCATAGTGGAAGTGCGCAACCAGGAAATAGCTGTTGTGATACTGCTGATCGGCCACCGCATCCGACAGAACAAGCCCGGTTAACCCGCCAATGCCGAACAACACAATGTAACCGATGGCAAACAGCATCGGTGTTTCGAACGTCGCAGCCCCCTTCCAGATTGTCCCAAACCAGCAGAAGAACAGAACGGCCACGGGAACCGATATGGCCATGGTGCTGTACATGAAGTAAAGCTGCGCGCCAACTGGCATTCCGGATGTGAACATGTGGTGCGCCCAAACGATCACTGACAACACGCCGATGGCGCAGAATGAATAAACCTGCGCCTTGTAGCCGTAGATCGGCTTACGCGAGAACGTGGACAGAATATGCGGCATGATGCCGGTGGTCGGCAGCAACAGAATGTACACTTCCGGATGGCCGAAGAACCAGAACAGATGCTCCCAGAGAACCGGATCGCCACCGCCGGCTGCATTGAAGAAATGCGTGCCGAAATGCCGATCGGCCAATAGCATGGTCACACCCGCAACGAGTGGCGGAAACACGGCAATCAACAGAAACGCCGTAATCAGCCAGCTCCAGACAAAAATGGGCATTTTCATCATCGTCATACCCTTTGCGCGCATGTTGAATATCGTCACGACGATGTTAATGGACGACAGCAACGACGACGCTCCAAGCAGGTAGATCGCGAAAATCGCGAAATCCACACCAAGGCCGCCCTGCACTGACAACGGTGCATACATTGTCCATCCGGTATCTATTGCGCCATTGCCGATACCGAACAACGCAAGGACAAACGGCATGACCAGAAGCACCGCCGCCGGCGGCAGCAGCCAGAATCCCCAGTTGTTCAACCTCGGCAGCGCCATATCCGGAGCGCCGATCATGATTGGTATAAGATAGTTCGCAAGACCCGCCGTGGCAGGCATGAGTGCTGCGAACACCATAACCAGTCCGTGCACGGTGATGAGCTGGTTGTAAGTCTCGGGCTGCAGAAACTGCAGGCCAGGCTTGAACAATTCAGCGCGCATTACCATTGCCAACAGGCCACCGACCAAAAACATGATCAGGCCGAAACCCATGTACAGACGCCCGATGTCCTTGTGGTTCGTAGTAAAGAACCAGCGGGAAATTCCCCGCGGGAGCTCATCGTGATGCGCGTCTTGTGAGCGATGTGCGTTCATTTGTTTTTCCATGAATGATGGCTGTTAGGGATTCGGGGAGGCAGCACGCGCTGCCTGCACCATCGCCGGCTGGACGACATCACCGGTGCGATTACCGAAATCATTGCGTTCATAAGTGATCACCGCCGCGATATCGCTGTCGCTGAGCGAACTGAATGACGGCATCGGCGTACCGGATATGCCTTGGAGCACGATATTGATGTGGTTCGCTACCGGACCCATGACGATCTTGTTGTCCGGTGTGATGAAGCCGCGCGCTCGAAGAGCCGCAAGCATTTGTGGTGCGGCCGAGAACGGATGACCGGCAGAAATCGGCGGGAACGTGCCTGCGACCCCCATGCCGTTCGGCTGGTGGCAGGCGGCGCAGTTGGTGCTAAAGACCTTCTTGCCCATCTCTACGAGTTGCGCTTGAGTATAAGTTGTCGCTGCGGCCACTGCGGCCTGCGCCTGCGCGGTCTTTTCGGCAGTCTGCTCCTGGGTAACCCATTGGTTAAACTGGTCATCTGAAACGGCGTCTACTACTACTGGCATAAAGGCGTGGCCAACACCACAAAGCTCGGCACACTGTCCGCGGTAGACGCCCGGCCTGTCGATCTTGACCCAGGTTTCGCGCAGGAATCCGGGAATCGAATCCTCTTTCACGCCGAGGGCCGGCACCCACCAAGCGTGAATGACGTCCTTAGAGATCAGGATCACGCGGATTTTTTCACCTACTGGAAGAACCAGAGGATGATCCACCTCGCGTAGGTAGTGCTTGTCCTTTGGCTCCTGATTGTGAACTTCCGCCATAGGCGTGGTGGAGTTGCTGTAGAACTTGATGTTCTTACCAGGATATTCGTACTCCCATTTCCACTGACTGCCCGTCACCTTCACCACCATGTCTGCATTCGTGCGGGTGTCAGCGACCGCCAAAATTGCATGGTAGGCGGGGATGCCCATGATGACGTAGTCGATAAACATCAGTATCACGAACGGTATACTGGCGAGCACGTACTGCATTTTGCTCTTCGGACCTGTAAAAGATGCCGCTTTGTGCCCCCGGCTCTTTCGATGGAAAAACAGCGAATAAAACAGGACGCTAATGCTAAAAGTGAAAATGACCACAATCGTCGCCACGAACAAGTTGTGAATCCAGTTCGTTTCCTGGGCGATCGGGGTAACCGGAGTTGGAAATTCCCACGGATAGCCGGCATAGGCCACGCCGGGCACCACTACAGCCAGACCCAGGGCCCACAATAGAGTCACTACTCTCCTAGCCGACATGCTAAACACCCCCTAATGGTTAAGTTTTTCGTTTATAGCCGCCGCAATTGCGTCGGGCTGATTTTTCGGTTTTGCGTTCAACCTGAATTGGTGAACTGGCAATGGATGCAGCGCCGAGGCGCACCGGAAGCGGTGCCCGCGAACGCGCTTGGAGATAACCGGAAGTCACTACAGCGGAACTCACGCGATGCAGGACGCAGCGCGCGTCAGGATGGCCGTTCATTTCGTACTTACTTCACCTAGCAGTGGCGGACCAACGTCCGAATATTCTTAAAGTTTTCGTCTTTGTATTAATTCTTGATTGGCGACGTAGTAAGCAACAGGAGACAAAGGTCACTCATTGATCTAGATCAATGAAAGTCGAGATTTATGACTGATCCCGGTTGGGCTGGCGAAATATCGTTGTTATGAGGGCCGCGTGGTACGCCACTTTTACAATCATTCTAAGCAATCACCGGCAACCACCCCCCCCATGCAAAACCCTTAGCGCTGCTCGCGCCAACTATTCATATGGGTTTGCACATCACCGTGACTAGGCTCGGCGCACCCTGTCAGACTCGTGACAGCCAAAGACATGCCTCTGGTCCTGCCGAGTCTTCAGGACACCAAGGAAGGACAACTCCTGCCCTTAAAATAAAGATTAATTGGCCGAGCTGCCAAGAAGCGCAAGAACCACCCAACGATCCAGGCCATGATCATCACGTTAAGGTGCGGTTCAAAATCATGATCTGGGTCATGGTTGGGCAGTGTTGTCTGTCCTATAAGAAATATAGTCAGTACGGCATGTTGCGAGGATTTGGTGGAATAAGTTCAGGGTATCGTACAAGCACCGAGGAGGCGACTATGATTTTGCTGAAGGTGACTGCAATCCTGGCCATGATCGTTACAATTGGCATTCTGGCAATGGGCATCGGCTCCATGGCGCATGGCGGCGCCTACGACGCGAAGCACAGCACTCAGTGGATGACGGCGCGTGTCGTGGCGCAGGCGGTGGCATTCGCACTGATACTGCTGGCAATTTACGAGGCCATCATCACCTGAGTCACACCGGGGGTTTCGTATCCTGGATGACCTTTCGCTGATCGGATCGGGCCCACTGTCGCGGCAGAGAGGGTCGATGGCTTAACGGTTTGGCGTGATCGTTGGAAGGCCTGCCGGCAACGTTGGGTACCGCCTGACAAGAGTTCGTTTTGAGACCCCTGCATCGAGGGGCACTGCGCGAATTCGCGCTAAATCCCCGAACTAGACGGATCTACCGAACTGACAGTTCGCCAGCCGATCCAATTGACCCGACCCAAGGTAAGAATCTGCGCTGACGGATCCTTGCAGCCCCTCCTTCCTGGCTTTTTTTGGCGGCTTTTCCCATCGATAAAGCCCAAAATCCCGGCCAAGAACAGCTTTCCAGACGCTTCTTGACGAAACAAGCTTCCAAGTGTTGAGATTTGCACCCGAAAGGTAGTCGCCTGCCGTTAATTCGGGTGTTATTTGAGCTATCATGCGTGCGGGCATTGCGTCACGATGCAGTTTCATCGCACCAAATCAATCATCAGATACACGGAGATACAAATCCATGTCCAACCAAGCGCCCCCCACTGCTCGCGAACCTCAGGTCATCGAGGCTGACGTTGCGATTGTCGGTGCTGGTCCTGCGGGCAGCGCCCTTGCAACCTACCTGGCGCGCGAGGGCAAGAAGGTCGTTATTTTCGAACGTGAACAATTTCCGCGCTTTCGCATCGGTGAATCGCTGTTGCCGCATAACATGCCGCTATTTCGCGAGCTGGGCGTGGAAGAAGAAATGGAAAAACGCTTCATTCGCAAGTACGCCGCCAATTTCTGTGATCGATGGGGGCGGCGGCGTAACCGCTACCCTTTCGCCAACGCCTTCAATCAATCCCAGCCGTATTGCTATGAAGTGGAACGCTCCGAGCTTGATCTCATGCTGCTGGACAACGCCAGGAAGCACGGTGCGCAGGTCTATATGCCTTGGACAGTTCGCGAAACCCTTTACGAGGGGGGCGCGGCGGTTGGAGTGCGTGCTGAGTCAAACGATGGCAGCGGTTCGGTGACGGTTCACTGCAAGGTGGTCGCCGACTGTTCGGGGCGCTCCGCTTTCGTTGGCAGCCGCCAGGGTCTTAAAAAGGAAATTTCGCTCGAAACCCGCACTGCATTCTTCTCGCACTTCGAGAATGTCAGCCGCGAGAAAGGCGACCAGGAAGGAGATATCCAGATCGTTGCTTTTCCCCATGGGTGGTTCTGGATGATTCCGTTCAAGGGCAATACCACCAGCGTCGGCATGGTCGTCACCGACAATTACCTCAAGCTTCGTAACCAGATTGCTGCCGGCCGGCCGAATGAGCGTGGACCAGGCAAACATGATGAATCGAATGCCGCAATTGCCGGATACGAAGACACTATAAACGACGCCTTCTTGCGAAAAACTATTGAGGACACCGAATTCGTAGCGGCACGCATGAAGAACGCACGCCAGAAGTTTCCGGTACGATCCATTGCAAACTTCTCGTACATCATGGATCGCTATGCGGGAGATGGATATGTAATGGTAGGCGATGCTGGCGCATTCCTTGATCCGGTATTTTCGTCCGGTGTGTTTCTGACCATGAAATCCGCGCAACTGGTTGCGCGGGACATCTCCCGCGCTTTTCGCGAAAATGATTTCACGTCGCACCAGTTCGCTGATTACGAGAAGCGCATTCGTGGAGCCCAGACGATATTCTACAAATTTATCCAAGGCTGGTATGACCCGGCGTTTCTTGACCTGTTCTTCTATCCGCGCGACATCTTTGGCCTGAAATCTGCGATCACGACAATGCTGGCCGCCGACCTCTACGACCCGAAATCGCTGCGCAAGCTCAGGTTGCGCATGTGGCTCATGTTCGTCTTCGCGAACATTCATCGCCTGCACATGCGACTGGTTCGCCGGGGCCGCTCTCTGGTTCAACAGCTGCCGGTTTGAAGCACCGCTACACGCTACCGCGCATCCGGCCTTGAGTTCACGGGCCGGCCGGCGCACCACTAATGCAACCCCGTTCACAGCGCTCCCCGTCCATTTCGCACGGGAGTACGCGTCGGGCAACCGGTTTGCCGTGCATACCTGGGAATGGGTTTCGGCAATAAACAAAATCCTTAAGCGCGCGATTGCAGTCGTGCCTTCAAGCTTTCATACCCATCCGAATAGCTTGAAAATGCGGACCTTGAGCACGTCGGCAAGCACGAGATAGGTCATCACCAAGAACAAGAGACCCAGAACCAGAGTCAATGGAATAGCAGCCATCAGGATTCCGCGGGCTGCAAGAACACTGACAACAATGATGTCGGCGGCCGAACTCAACAAGAGCCAGCGGCCAGGCCGCGAGTTCCAGAAGTGGCGTCGCTCTCTCACCAAATAGACCGTTCCTTGCCCGGAAAATACCAACATCAGGAAAATCAGCGTCTGCAGCTGCTGCAGTGGCAGATGCAGCCAGCTGCGAGCCGCAAAAAACACGCTAAACGACAGTATCAGAACAAGAGCGGCCATCGCGCCTCCAGTGAACACCAAGGCGCGGATCCGCCAGCGATCAGGTTGGCGTGAAAAAGCCACGCGATCCGTGGCAATAGACATTGTCACGAAATCATTAGTGAAAAGGAGCAGCACAATAAGCAGCGGCGTAATGATGAAAGTACGAGTCACCATTACGCCAACTGTTAGAAATACGGCGATTTCAATCGTTTTGATGATCTTGTTCAGCGTATAGGTCAGCATGCGCTGATATATGCGCCGACTCTCTTTCACTGCCGCAAGCACGTCACTTAATCCCGGATTGGTCAGCACCATGCTCGCCGAAGCTTTGGCGACATCCGTCGCATTCGACACAGCGACCCCTACTTCCGCCTGCTTCAAAGCAGGTGCATCATTGACGCCGTCACCCGTCATACCAACTACGTGCCCGGCGCGCTGCAGTGCTTGCACTAGGCGGAACTTGTCCTCAGGAAAGACACGGGCAAAAACATCGCACCGCGCGAGCGCACCGTCGCCTTCTTCGCGTAGCACCTCGGGCGGACACGCACGATCTCCCAAACCGACTTGGGAGGCGACAGCACGGGCGGTAGATAACCCGTCCCCAGTTACCATTACAACACGTACACCGAGTGCTCGCAGGTCTTCAATCATGCTTTTCGAATCAGGGCGCGGTGGATCCTGCATGGCGACAAGGCCAGCCAGCGCTAGCGCGCCTTCCTGTCCCGTGGCCACCGCAAGCACACGATAGCCCTCTGCAGCCAATCGCGCCACAGTCGATTCCATATCTGGAGCGTGGGCGCAGAGCCCGATGACAGTTCGCACCGCTCCCTTTATGACATGCAAAATTTGCGTACCTTCCCTGAAAACCGCCTCCGAACGCTTGGTTGCCGGATCGAACGGAATGAACTGCAAACGAACTGGCACTTCAGCAAGCGCACCGCGCGCGTTGGCCGCAGCCAAGATGGCCAGGTCGATCGGATCTTGAGTTGCTTCGTCACAAGCAAGCGCGGCAAGTCGCAGCAGGTCCTTTTCAGCATATGGCGGGACAGGTTGCAGGGCAGCGAGGGCAATCCTGTTTTCAGTGATAGTGCCAGTCTTGTCGCTCGCCAAAACATCCATGGCGGCCGCCTCTTCGATGGCCGAAAGCCGCGTGACGAGGACGCCATTATGCGCCAGCTCACGCGCACCCATGGCCGTAGCGAGAGTAAACGTCGCGGGAAGAGCAGCGGGGACCGAGGCCACAAGCATGATCAGGACGAACGGCGCGACTTGAGTCAACGGCATGTGACTCAAGATCGCAAACACCAGCAAACCAGCAACAAGAATTGCGTCGAGGACAATAAGGTATTTTACGATTTGGAAGATAATGGTTTGCAGGTGGCTGACGGTTCGCGCAGTACGCACAAGCTCGGCGGTTTTTCCGAAATATGTCCGTGCGCCTGTGGCAGTAACCTCGCCAGTGGCTTCCCCGCGCTTGATCACTGCACCGGCGTAGGCTTGCGCTCCGGCTGCGGCCTCAACCGGGAGCGATTCACCCGTGAGTGCTGACTGATCGAGCAATATGTTTCCCTGTTGCAGACGTACATCGGCAGGAGCAAGATCGCCCATGCGCAAATGAATGACATCACCCGGCACCAATACCTCAGCCGGAAGTTGCTGCCAACGTCCATCGCGCCGTACCCGCGCGCGCACGGAAAGGCGGCTTTTGAGCAGCGCCAATGCACTATTTGCCTTGCTTTCCTGGACAAAACTTAACACCCCATTGACGGCAAGCAGGATTGCAATAATCAATGCTTCGTCCAGCTTGCCGAGAAAAACCTGAAGGATGATGGCCGCCTCCAGCATCCATGGCACGGGCGCCCAGAATTTGGCAAAAAAAGTCAGAAGTGGATGACGGCGCTCCGCGGCAACGGCGTTGGCCCCAAACTGCTGCAAGCGCAGTTGCGCCTCCTGGCTGGTCAGACCCTGAAGCGTTGAGTCGGATAGCTGCGCCGGTTCAGTCATGCAATACATTCCTCGAAAAAACGTGCATTACACACTGGATATCCGTCTGCCAGCAAGGACTTCACATCTCGCCGCGACGGAAGCGCACCCAGCTGCCCATGCAATCAAAGGTAACGCCAACCACCCATTTTTTATGCCTGCTGCTCGCTGTCAGCGTGGCGCGGCGATGCCTTCGGCCAGCTATCGGCGCAACGACTTCCGTGCCCTGACTCAAGCTCTTCGGCCGTTGCGAAAAGTTTTCCAGATTTCGAACCATACAATACTGGCAAATCCCATCGCGGCGGCCAAGAGAAGCTCGCCAATGCCAACGTGCTGGAAGCGGAAAACTTTACGCAACGCAGGTACATTCAGCACAACGATCAGACTCATCACAGCCACCCCGGAAATTATCCACAGCGAGCGATTCGGTACGCGCAATGACGCAAACAGATTGCGCTCCCAGGACCGATTGGTAAAAATGAGCGCGATGTTGGCTATGACGAGCGTGGTGAATACTAGGGTCCTGGCCGCATCAGCTGAATACCCCTGTTCCAGCGCCACACCAAAAACAACAAGCGCTGAACAAAGCACGCCGAGACCCTGCAGCAGACTGAGAAAGAGACTCCATCCGGTCAACAAAGACTCGCCTGCGGGACGTGGCGGGCGTTGCATGACATTGGCCTCTTCACCCTCTGCCTCGAAGGCAATGGAGCAGGATGGGTCTATGATGAGTTCGAGAAATGCGATATGGGCCGGAAAGAAGAGCAACGGCCAGCCAAACAGGACTGGCAGCAGCGACAGGCCCGCGATCGGTACGTGTATCGCAAGGATATAGGCCATTGCCTTTCGCAGGTTGTCGTAGACCCGTCGACCGAGGCGCACAACGTCAACAATGGAGGCGAAATCGTCATCGAGCAGCACGAGCGAAGCTGCTTCGCGCGCAACATCCGTTCCCCGTCCACCCATAGCGATACCTATATGTGCTGCCCTGAGAGCGGGAGCGTCGTTGACGCCGTCTCCGGTCATGGCCACCACCTCGCCGTTGTCCTTAAACGCGCTTACGAGCTTCAGTTTCTGATCCGGTACTGCCCGGGCAAAGACGTTCACCGCCGGCAGGCGGGTTCGCAACCCGGATTCGGACAGCCTGTCGATCTCATCTCCGGTCATTACCTCGCCAGGTTCGAGACCTGCTTCGCGAGCAACGGCCAACGCAGTCCCGGGATAATCCCCGGTAATCATGACCACGCGCACACCTGCGGACTTGCACTGGGCAATCGCGTCGGGGACGGTTTCCCGCAATGGGTCGGCAAGCGCGATGAGACCCAATAATCGAAAATCGAAATCATGCTGCACCGGCGGCCAGGATTTTCCCGAAAACCTGGCAGCCGCCACGCCCAGTACGCGCAGCCCCTGGGAGGAAAGCGCATCTATCTGTTGTGCGATCAGGTTCGCACCGGGGACATCGAGATGGCACAAATCAACGATTGCTTCCGGCGCACCTTTTGCGGCGACGACATATTCGTCTGAACGCGTGGCGCGCCAGGCATGCGAAATGGCGCGCATATCACGGGTCAGCGGATACTCATGCACTAGCTGCCAGTCAGCATGCAAGTGCTCAGTATCGGCGAGAAAGCGCCTTCCGATGGCGTGCATTGCCTTTTCCATCGGATCCAGCGGGTCGATCTCGCTCGCCAAAATGCCGAATTCGATCAATTCGTGGAACTCGTCGGGCAGCGGCCGGATGTCACGGTCGTCCGGCACCCGAAAGAATTCATTTCCCACGACTAATGTATGCACCGCCATTTCGTTTCGAGTCAGCGTTCCTGTCTTGTCGACACACAAGACCGTTGCCGAGCCGAGCGTTTCAACTGCGGGAATACGGCGTGTCAGCACTCGACGTCGGGAAATGCGCCATGCACCGAGCGCAAGAAAAACTGTCAAAACAACAGGAAACTCCTCGGGTAGAGTCGCCATCGCAAGCGTAATGCCGGCAAGCAGACCGTTCAGCCAGCTGCCGCGTGCAAGTCCGTAAACAAGGACCAGTAAAGCGCAGAGAACCAGGCCTATAATGGCGAACATGCGAACGAGCCGGCGCGTCTGCTGCTGCAGCGGCGTTGGTTCAATCTCAATAACTTGCAAGGCCCTGCCGATGCGACCGATTTCGCTGTGCTGACCGGTTGCAAGAACTTCCGCTATTGCGGTTCCCTGAACGACCAGAGTACCTGAATAGATGAATGGCTGGCCTTCACCGCCGGGACGCGCTATCGGCGTTACTCGATTCCAGTAGGATTTGGTTACGGGTACCGATTCGCCGGTCAAGAGTGATTCATCGAGCTGAAGGTTACGCAAGGCAAGCACGGCGGCATCCGCGGGTACCCGGTCCCCTTCAGCCAGCAAGAGTATATCTCCGCGCACCACATCACGTCCGGGAATCCGCTGCTGCTGTCCGTCACGGACTACATGTGCTCGCGGGCTGGTAAGATCGCGCAACGCATCGAGTACACGCTCGGTACGCTGCTCCTGGTAAATTGTGACCCCCATTACCACGACAACGAAACTGAGCAGAACCAAAGCCTCCCCTACATCGCCAAGCAAGGAGTAAACTGCGCAGGCGGCGAGCAACAACACAAACATGGGTTCGCGTGTTACTTCTAGGGCGATTGCAATGATAGAACGGTGGCGGGCTTCCGGAAGCTCGTTGTAACCCTCTGCGCGCAATCGGGCGGCTGCCTCGGACCCGGTAAGGCCTTCGACGTCGCGCCAATCTGGTTGATCAGGTTTCAACAATTTCAAATTTCCCTTTAACGGTTGACTCGACTGCGACAAGACTTTTTTGCCAGGGGTTGGCAGTCCAGGTGTCCGGCTTGCCAACACCACTATGCGCAGTAATTAATTCGCGGTCGATCTTTTTTCTTAGCCTTAGTCGCCAGCGCCAAAGGCGCTTCTGCATCTGGCAAAATCTGCGCATTCCCCATATATCACTCCAGGGCAATTATCACAAATTCATAGAAATCAAACACTTGATTTTTTGCGAAGAACTCGGAATTGCATCCAGACGCGATGCTATTGCAAAGAAAATTTTCGCTTGCGCTGGCCTGCCTGGAAGCCGGGCGCTGTAACCTGCAAGGTGAAATTCGACTGGCGTCAGCGAAAGTTATCGGACGGGCTTGCCTGAAAGAAACTGGAGAATAATCGCAGTAAGACGTGCGGATTGCGGCGTCGCAAAGATGTTTTGTGCATGCGCGCTGCCAGAAAGCAGAACGATTTTTTTGGGTTTCGGCGCGCGACCGTACTGATCGAGTATTGCTGGCTCAAGGGCTTCATTGCGGCTTGCGATATACAGAATTGACGCCGCATTGATGCGTTCGGGGTCCTTGATCGGAACCGGTGAGAGCAGAATGAGCTTGGCAAGCTCCCCTCTTTTCATCTCTGTTGCCGCTTCGGCGGCGGCCCCACCCCCCATGCTGCCACCGAGAACCGAAACCGGTTTTACGCCTTGCGCATGCAACCAGCGCACCGCGCCGATCACATCCTGATCCAGTCCATCGGGCTTGTTGCCACCACGCGACCTGCCATAGCCACGGAAGTCAATGGCAAGCACGGAATAGCCCAGAGCTACCAGACGACTTGCCAGGGGAGCCCAGCTTTTCTTGTCAAATGCCGCTCCGTGCGCCAGTACAACTCCACGGACACCATGCCCGTAAAGATCTGCATCCACGATCCCGCCGTCGGAAGACGGAAACAATACCGCTTTGGCTGGTGGCGTAGCGTTGGCGACGACAACTGTCGCCAACAAACAGAGCATTAGCACAAGGGTCTTTCCTGCCATGTTCATAAATAACCAGATTTTACTTTTTAACCGGATCCGGATTTCGCAGTTTCGCACTTACCGTCACTGAAACGATGCCAGTCCTGCAGCAGTTGCGTCAAGCTTTCCGGATTGATCGGTGGGCTGCAGAAATTTCCCTGCGCGATATCACATCCATGAACCCGCAGGAACTCCGCCAGGGTGTCCGTATATACAGATAGAATGGAATATATAGAATGGTGGCATTCAAGGAGGGATAATGTTTGACCAAATGCCGCAGTGTCTGCGTCAAAGAATGGATCAGCTCGAACGAATCGACGCCCTGGATCGAGTGGACGGAACCTCCCGGCCTCAGCGCCTGCGCCAAATCCCGCCGGAAACGGGTAAATTTATTGCCATGCTTGCGGCCATGGCTCCCGCCGGACGTTATCTCGAGATCGGAACCAGTGCCGGTTACTCGACGCTCTGGCTTTCCCTCGCCTGCCGCCTTCTAGGTCGGACTATTACGACGTTTGAAATTCTGGACGAGAAAGCGGAACTGGCAAGACAAACTATCAAGCTGGCGGATGTGGAAGATGTCGTTGAATTCGTCCACGGCAACGCGCTCGATCATCTCGATACCTGCCTCGATGTAGCATTCTGCTTTCTTGACGCAGAAAAAGAGATCTACGGGGAATGTTACGAAGCAGTCATACCGAATATGGTATCCGGGGGAATCCTGGTTGCCGACAACGCAATCAATCATGAAGCGCCGCTGCGGCCAATGCTTGATAGGGCGTTGGCCGATGAGCGGGTCGATGCGCTTATCGTCCCCATTGGCAAGGGTGAATTAGTGTGTCGAAAGAAGTAATTTCGGTTTGTCGATACTCAGCCACTGCCAACAACTGGAATTACCACTGAAAGGAGTATTCCCGCTACCAGCCGATAGTCGCAACATCACGAACAGGTTTCTTCGTGACCTCGCTTCACGAGAAAGAGGCCATCGCGCACTTTGCCATATCGGCCCCAGAGGCTCCCGGCATCGGAATCTGCATGCAGCAGGCTCGACAATTCACCCCATTACCAGAGCGGAATCAGCTGGACAGGCGCCCACCAGCTACTCCAGGTTGATCAATGCGCGCAGAATATCGCTCGAGTGATTGAACGGCAAAGAGAAGTGCCCTTCTCCACGCAGAAAATGCGGTCGGCAATACGGCAAACGCGCGGCGACTTGGTGTCCCATTACGCTGGGGACTGTGGTGTCGGCTTCGCCATGCCACAGACTTACCGGCGCAGAAATGGATTCCAGAGCGAACCCCCAGCTGCGCGCGTAGAGCCGCACATCCTGCGTAAGGCCGCGGGCACCGCAACGCAAAGCTTCGCGAATTGACGTCAGAATTGCCTCCCTTAAGTCGGACCGCCGCATGACAGCACGGTCCGGCTCTGGATCGTCAATGCTCAAGACGCGCAACACCTGCTCCGGACGACAGCGAAGAACACTGAACAGCACGACATGCAGGAATGAATAGAACCACGGGGCGTGCCGCCCGAGAAAAAGACCGGCTCTTAGCGGCCAACTCATCTGACTACGAAGCGCCACGTCATCCGTCGGGCCCAGCCCGCAGACCACACCAATTGCGCTTAGTCGCTGGGGAATCGCGTAAGCACATGCCAGCGCATACGGACCTCCCCCCGATACTCCAAGTATCGCAAAGCGAGAAATGCCCAGCGCATCCGCTGCATGCCCGACGTCCCGGGCCCAATCGATAAGCATTCGACCTGGCTGGGGATCCGAAAGTCCATAACCCGGCCGATCAAAAGCAAAGATGTGCGCGTTGACTGCGATGGCCGCCTCATGAGCCGGTGCCGCCTCAAATCGCGAACCGGGGAAGCCATGAAAATAGAAAACCGGCGAACCCTGGGGATCACCATACTCGGCGTAACCTAACTGACGTCCATCCGGAAGTCTTACCCCGCTTTCGCGCGGTCGTTGATGATCATTGCAGTGATGACCGGTACGATGCGGCCCAGTGTTGTCACTGGCGCGTTTCGCGGGCGCATTTTCGATAGCTGGGCTCATGCCGATGACATCGACACCTATCACCAGATTATTGCTGCAGTTGCGAGGATCGTCCTGCGAGTATGGTGTTACTTTTGTAGCAAAACTGCAATATTGATTTTCTAATTCCGCCAGCGCGGTGAATCAAACCCGAACTACCGGGCAGTGCGCTACCCTTGCGCCGTCCAGGCACAAATTGAAATAGCACAGACCCGGCGATGACGAGGAATTTCTTCATTTTCCTCTTCCGCCTCAAGGTCATGGCCTTGGTTTCTTATTTCAACACTGACTCAAGCGCTGGCACGGGGTCCTACTCTTATTATTGCGCCCAGTCACGCGCGCCGCGTAAACCGTAACAAAAATGCAAGATTATGCATATAGCATGCTGCAACAATTCTTACCCCACTCTCTATCGTCCTGTCGCGTTAAAAATATCTGCACTGCATGCATCTTGTCGACGCCACCATGTTCTTCTGCGACACCAGCGGTGGCGTTAAACGCTACCTGACTGCCAAGCGACAATGGCTAATGCGTGAATCTGGAATTCGCCATTCCCTCCTGGTACCTGGGCCGGGGAAAACTGACGATACGACTGAATCTCTTTATCGCATTCGCGGTGTTCCGATCCCGTTCTCGGATGGCTATCGCTTTCCAATGCTTGTCAGCGATGCCGCAGAAAAGCTTTGCGCAATGAAACCGGACCTAATCGAAGCCGGAGACCCCTACACATTGGCATGGGGTGCGCTACGTGCCGGTCGCGAACTTGGTGTTCCCGTGGTGGGCTTCTACCACTCCGATCTCCCGCGACTGCTCGGTGCACGATTTGGCCGTCTTGGTGAAAGAATGGCAGAGACCTACGTCGCCCGCCTCTATGCGCAATTCGATCTGGTACTCGCCCCAAGCCGCGCAATGGTAACCAGCCTGCATGCGTTAGGTATATCCGCGGCGCGGCATCACCCACTTGGCGTTGATACGGCCTTGTTTCATCCATATGGGTCTCGCATCGATCTGCGCACCCGGCTCAACCTGCCACCGGACTGCAAGTTGCTGGTCTACGCCGGACGTTTTGCGCGGGAAAAGAACATTCCCTGGCTATTTGATGCGCTGCGGCTGCTTGGGCCAATGTATCACCTGATCATAGTCGGCGGCGAACATGTTTCGAAATGTCCTAGCAACGTGACTATTTTTCCATATATGGCAGACTCGTCACATCTCGCAATGCTGCTTGCCAGCTGCGACGCCTTTGTTCACGCCGGCGATAGGGAAACATTCGGCTTGGCCGTGCTCGAGGCCATGGCATGCGGCATTCCCGTTGTCGGAATGGCGTCAGGTGGCGTAGCGGAGATCGTACCGGCCGGGTGCGGAGTGCTTGTGGAGCAAAAAGGAGGTGCAGCAATCGCCCAAGGTATCGACTTACTTTTCGCCTCCAACCCGCGCGCCATGGGAACATTGGCGCGATCGCACGTTTGCAGACATTACGCATGGGACCGTGTGTTTTCTGCGCTTATCGCACATTACCGCAATCTGCGCTCGACCTCAGGTCTGTCTTTGCCAGCCATCGATACGCCGCTGGAGATCGCCCATGCTCGCGACTAGGCTGACAGATACTGTCTGCGTTTCTATCCATGATGTTGCACCCGCCACATGGACCAGGTGCAAGAGACTGATCGTGGCAATGCGTCGCGTGGCAGACATACCGTTCACGCTGCTCCTCGTGCCTTCTTACCATAATAAAGTGCGCATTCCGCCCGATCCGAATTACATATCAGCAATTCGCGAACATTGGGATCGAGGAGATGAACTCGCCCTGCACGGCTACTTTCATCAGGACGATGGTCCGCCTCCGCGCACTCTGTATGACCGCCTTCTGCGACAATGGTATACGGCTGGCGAAGGGGAGTTTGCCGTCCTTGATCACCTTAACGCACGCAGTCGACTTGCAGCAGGTCTCGCATGGTTCCGGCAGAATGGCTGGCAGCCAGAAGGTTTCGTTCCTCCGGCTTGGCTACTTGGCAAAGGCGCTTGGCAGGCACTCGACGGGCTGCCGCTGCGCTACACCACCACGCTTCGCCACCTATTTCTCCTGCCGGAGAAATATCCCATTGCAAGCATGGCCTTTGTTTGGAGCAGCCGCTCCGCCTTGCGCCGCACGGCATCACACTGCTATAACGCGGCCGCACTGCACGTTGCCAACCAGTCATCGCTAGTGCGACTGGTGCTGCACCCCGCAGACGCCACCCATCCGGACATTGTGCGCCGCTGTCAAAGGCTACTCGAGCGGCTGCTCTCAGAACGCACCTGCATGACAAAAGGCGCATTCGCCAACCACGCACGCAGTGTCGTGCTGGACAGGTCTGACAGAGTACTGCGACCCGATGCCGTCTCGAAACGTACCAGCGGAGCATGACATGTCGGCGAAGCTAGCCCGCACGGGCGTAAATCTCAGTTCCGCCCCGGCATTTGGATTGATCTTAGGCCAGGCTCTTATCACCTTCGCGGATACGGCACTGCTTCTCATTGCAATTATCTCGGTGCAGCGCTCACCTGGAGGAAATTCCGCCGCCGGGGCGGTGCAGCAGCTCTACATACTGCCATTTCTCCTTCTAGCGCCGTTCGTTGGAGCGCTTGCAAACACCTCCCCTATACGGCGGATCCTGCTTCTACCCACGGTTCTCAAGATCGCGGCATGCGCTGGACTCGCATTCGGTGTCAGCGCATCAGCGACGATTGCTCTCCTCGGAATCAGCGCCGCGATATATTCGCCGGCAAAATATAGTGCGCTTTACGCAATTTTCGACGACAGAAAACTGGTGATGGCAAACGCGCTGGTGGAAGGCTCGGCAGTTCTGATGGCCGTCAGCGGAACGATGGTCGGCGGATTGCTCGCCAATAATCCGCCTGCAGTGTCGATGGAGATCATGATCGGAGTCTATTTTATGGCTGCGCTGCTAACGCTCGCCGTCCCGCGACTCCCGCCGGAACGCAGCTTAAATGGAGAAAATCCATTAACCCTTTTGCGGCATTTCGGGCAAGCGGTAGCCAGGGTTTTCGCTCACCAAGAGGCGCGCTTTAGTCTGGTCGGAACCAGTGTACTGTTTGCAACCGGTACTACGCTGCGACTGCTAATTCTCGCCTGGGCCCCTGCAGTCCTCCCTGCGCACAACAAAGAGACGCCCATGATTCTAATGGCTGCCGCCTCGCTTGGCGTCATCGTCGGCGCCATGACCGCCGGACGACTGATCCCCATTCAATACGTCAATCGGGCGCTAGCACCGGGACTAGTAGTTGGAATCCTCATCGCACTGCTTGCAGCAACACCACAATTCGGCATGGCACTTGCACTCGCAATTACCATTGGAGCATGCGCAGGCGCTTTCGTCGTCCCGCTAAACGCGCTGCTACAAAAGAGTGGCGCACTATCTGTCGGAACCGGTTACGCCCTGGCCATTCAAAACTTCAGCGAAAACCTGATGACTTTCGTGGTAGTAGAGGCATATTCTTTCGTTATGCGCAACGGACCACCCATTGACAATGTCTTGGTCGGTTTTGGAGGCACGCTATTTGCCGCGATGCTGTTGATTTCGTGGATGCGTCTAATGCCGCGCGGACATATCCGAACGCAGTAAAGTGTGACAGCTGGGCGCGGTCGGCAAAGATAAAACGCAGTTCGACAACGTACCGAATAATTTCCGTCCTCAGGGCCAAAGCAAACCGCGTAATCCGCGCACAGATTGCGGCTCTGCGCCTTGCACAGTTTGACCTCGGCGCGATCACAGAATTGCTTTCGCAAGTATGACATTGCGGACAGCTCGGTCAGGAGATGGGTCGGGGCCTATCAGCATCATGGCAGCGCCGGCCTTGTTCGCCAGCACGGTCGATACACGTGTGCGTTCAAGCGGGAAGTGCTGCACCGCCTTGCGGCTGAAAACCTGTCCTGCCGCGAACTAGCGGCTATTTACAATATCGGCAATCCGCATAGCATCACGATGTGGCAGCAACAGCATGAGCGCGGAGGGCTTCGCTTGCCGCGGCACATTCCCCATTGGATAATTCGGTGCCAAGAAAGAAAAAAACCTCGCCTCGGTCTCCGGAGCCTGAGCGCTCAGCGCAGGCGGACTGCTTACTCCAGGAGAATCAACGGTTGCGCGCGGAGGTCGCGTACCTAAAAGCGTTTCCTCTGGCCGACCGGCTGCATGCGGCGCAGCTGCGAGGGTATTGGCCATGAGTGATAGGCATGATGAGCATAAAGCGAAGATTCGGGCTGTCGATGGGCAACATCGCGGCTGGTATGGCTATTGTCGCATTACGGCGGCTATCCGCGGCGATGGCCGGTTGGTCAATCACAAGACCGTACAGCGGCTCATGAGCGAAATGGGAATGAAGTCGCGTGTGCGCCCAAAGAAGTTTCGGTCCTATAGGGGCGAGCTCGGGGAGGCTGCTCCTAGCGCCCTCAATCGCAAGTTCACGGCATCGCAAGCGAACCAGAAGTGGGTGGCGGATGTGACGGAGTTCGGGGTCGCCGGGAAGAAGCTGTACCTGTCCCCCGTCATGGAGCTCTCCAAGGGAGAAATCATCGCTTACCAGACCAGCCGACGGCCCGATTTCTCGCTGGTGATGAATATGTTAAAGAAAGCCGCACGGAAATGCAGGGAGATGGATAGGCCTCTGCTCCATTCCGACCAGGGCTGGCACTACCGGATGCAGCCGTATAGAGCGGCTCTCGCCCCATACGGAATGAAGCAAAGCATGTCGCGAAAGGAAAAATGCTTCGACAATGCGGCCATGGAAAGCTTCTTCGCCACCCTGAAAGCCGAGTATTTCTATCTCTCTGACTTCGGGGATTCTGTTCCTTGGACTCATAATATTGCGGTACGAAGTCAGTTGGCTGTTCTGAAAATAGCATTCGCCGGTTTTGGTGAAAAACAAACTCAAACATGCACGCGCAAAAATAGCCCTGGAGCTCCGCGGTTCCCCGAGGTGTCCTATCGTCGCCACCAAAGGGACAACTCCGGAACGTAGGTGATCGCAAACAGCCAGGCGATCATGATTACTAGAAACGGCAGCACCGCCCCGAACAGGCGCCATACAGGTTCCCCGAAGCGCTGGCTCGCGAAGAAGAGGTTCATGCCCATCGGCGGATGGACGTAACCGACTTCGAGATTGGCCATGAAGATGATCCCAAGTTGCAGCGGGTCCACCCCAAAATGGCGCGCCAATGGCAAGATTAGGGGCACAATCACCATGGTCGCCGAAAAGATGTCCATGAAGAACCCCACCAAAAGAAGAAAGCCGTTGAGCAACAGCAAGAACTCCCACTTCTTATTCAATGTGTGTTCGAGAGCGGCGAGGAGACGCATCGGCACCTGCGCTTCGATCATGAGATTTGTGAGCCCCACGGCGACGAAGAGAATGACGAGGAGACTGCCAACCAGCACGGCGGTCTCGCGGAAGATTTCGATGAGGGCGTCGGGCGAGCGGATGCGCCGGTGAATCACTGTCTCGAGAAGCAACGCGTAGGCGGCCGCGCTACTCGCGGCCTCCGTCGCAGTAAGGTAGCCCCCGATGAGCCCGGCGACGATGCCGACGGGCAGCAGCAAGTCGAAGACCGCCCCCCGAAGCGCGGACATCACTTCGGTCCACGCGAAAGGTGCCTTGGCGACGCCGCTTCTGCGTGCGGTAGCGACGCTGTAAAGCGACAACAACGTAACCAGAAGCGCGCCCGGCACGATTCCGGCGAGAAAAAGTTGCCCGATACCCACCCCCGCCACGACCGCATAGAAGAGCACCACGAGGCTCGGCGGAAAGAGCAAGCCCGAGGAGCCCGAGGCCGTCAGGAGACCGAGCGTGAAACGCTGCGGGTAGTTTTCTTGACGCAGCATCGGGTATAAGAGCCCGCCGAGCGCCAGGATCGTCACGCCGGATGCTCCGGAAAAGGCCGTAAAGAAAGCGCACGCAGTCACGGCGACGATAGCCAATCCGCCGCGCATCCAGCCGAAGGTGCTGTTAAAGAGACGCACCAGACGCTCTGGCGCACCGCCCCGGGAAAGCGTCACCCCGGCGAGCGTGAAGAGCGGGATCGCCAAGAGATTCGGCGACTCGGAGAGTCGCAAGATCTGCGACGGCAGCACCGCCGGATTGAGGCCGCTGTGCCAGGCCGCTAGCAGGCCCGAGGCACCAAGCACTACAAAGAGCGGCACTCCTAAGAACGCCGCCAAGGCGAGCATCGCGCCCGCGGCAAGCATCATGGTGGTGGTCGCGAGGGCGCGAAACCGTTGAGGGCGCGCAGCGCGTAGTGCACGGTGAGCAGCCCGAAGCCCACCGGCAGGACGAGATACAGCAGTACTGACAGACGTCCGGGACCGAAGGCGTAGCGCCATTCCATCCGGAAAAATCCCAGGGCGGCGAAGCCGAGCGCCCCGCAGATGCCGGCGCAGAAAAGCGCGATCGGTAGCTCGAGAAGGCGTCGGGCGCGTTTAGGGAGCCAGATCGAGGCGACGTCGATAGTGATGTGCCGCCCGGGAACTGCAAGCGCCGCGCCGAGAAAGCCGACCCACAGAACGAGATAGCGCGGAAGCCGATCCGCGTCCGGGATGGCAGTATGGAAGAGGTCGCGCGCGACGATTGCCACCAGCGACAGCGTGAGTAGCAACCCCAGGCTCAAGACCGCCAGCCACGTTTCGGCACGGAAACACCAGTGCTCCAGGCGCATTGCCCAGCGCCCGCGCAGGATGCTGAGCGCGGCGACAGTTCTCACTTGACCCGCTTCGGGTCGGCGCGATACGTCACGAGATCCGCCCGCGCTTGCGCATACGTGGCGGCCGGGATGTAACCGCTCGTCGCGAGCAAGCGAGCGGCTTTGTCGCGCATTGCCGCTAGCGCCGCCGGGCTCGTGTCGGTCCACGGCGGGAGAAAGGTCACCCCGTGCGCTTTGAGTACGGCGAGCGAGCGCGCATTGTCGACGCGCGTAGCCTTGAGGATCGCCTTTCCGGCCGCCTCACCGGTGTTGCGCAGGAGCGCCTGCAAGTCGGCCGGCAGGCGATCGAAGAAACTGCGCGTCACGATGAGCCCGCCGATGCCGTCTGCAAGCGGCATATCGACCATGAAGGGGGTCTTCGTGAACCATTGAAAGGCGATGGCGCCAAAGGGAGGCGCCATTTCCGTGTCGATCAGGCCTGTGGAGAGGCTTGTGTAGACATCGGGCAGGCCAAGCGGCACGGGCGGCACACCACTGACCTTAAAGAAGGCGCGCTCTAGCGGGTCACCCTCCCACATCCACACACGGCGGGCCTTGAGCGCCTGAAGACTCCCGACCGGCACGCGCGAGAAGACATACATGAAACCCGTGTCCATGAAGCCTAGCAGCACGAAGCCGTGGCGGCGGAAGCCCTGGCGGATCTGCGGCAGGAGCTGGTCCCGCACGGAGTCGACCTCGGCGTAGTTATGGAACAGGAACGGAATTTCGAGTACCCGTGCTGGCGAATAAATCTCGCCGATGCCGTGCCCTGTGAAGGCCGCGCCCTGAAGTTCGCCAAGGCGGATTTCGCGCACCATATCTGGCTCATCTCCCATAACCCCGCCGGGATAGAGCTTGAACTTGAGTCTCCCGCCACTCGCTTTGGCCACCTGCGTCGCCCAGGCGTCGATCACATTCATCCAGCTTGTGCCTTCGGGAGCTAGGGTCGCAAACTTGAGCACGTACGAGGTGGCCGCCGCGGCGGCCCCTGGGATGAGTCCCAGCATGGCAAGAACAAGAAAAAACAGCCCAATGCGCGGTCGTCTCATCAGAACCATTCCTCTTCGTGCGCGAGCAGCCGCCGGGCCTTCTCCTTGGCGATGGCGTTGGCGAGTGCCATCCGCGGAAAGAGGTCAGGCGGTGCCTCGAGAACGTGGGTCAAGAGCGCGTGAAACGCCGTCCGATTCCGGGTCTGGCGTTCCAGATACTGGGCGTCCAATACGTCCACCAGCAGCATTTTGTCACCGGTTACCGCGCGCGCCTTTGCGAATTCCTGTGCGGCCCGGGCGGGGTTGCCCCCGGCGAACGGCGGGAGGCTTCCGTAATAGACGCCGAAAAAGAGGTGCGGGCCGCCGTAGAAGTAATTGCCGTCCAATGCATCTGCGCGTCGCATCAGCAACGCCGCATTGCCCATATCGGCGAGGAGTGCCGGGCGGTCGCGGTTCATATTAATCCATTTCGCCCAGCACATGGCGGTCCAGAAGAGTGCCGGAACGGCGCGGCGGTGGAGGTGCTTGAGCGCCTGGGCGAGGTCAGTCTCGCTTATCGTCATGAGATCGCCCCGAAGGCCATCCTCGGCGAGGGCGATGCGCGCATCATCGAAGGCGCGGTGATAAAGCGCGGAGGCCCGCACCCGGTTTTCATCCTCGATGAATCCATAGGCGTAGTTGTAGAAGCCCTGCGCTGCGCGCAGGCGCAGATCCGTGTTGTCAGGCATCTGCGCGATGAGACTGCGGATGAGCTCGAGCTGGGCGGGGATAGCCGCGCGCGCGAGGGCGGGGTCTGTTTCGCGGTTCATTGCCTCGGCGCCATTTTTGACGAGCGGCATCGAGGCGATGGCGGCCAGTCGGTCAGTCGCGCAGCCAGAAAGGAGCGCCGCCAGCGCGAGAGCAGTTAGGAGGTGCAGCGGTCGACGTGGCACCATGATGGAGTCCTCTTAGTGTTCAATTTATTTTTGTTATCGTCTAAGCTCATCAGCGGATCACCCTTCCCTAAATTCTGTCCATTTTGTCACTGTCGATGTCCTAGCGCTTTTGCATTCCGCTCAAGAGTACCGCCGCTACTGTTTTGCCGAGTGTTTTTATCTGCCGTTTTGTACCTGCACGGTCGGGAATTAGCCCAGTCCTGATCATCAGTGATAATCCATAAACGGTAGACCACGCGGTGAGCGTGAGGTCGAACGGATTGCCTTGCCTGAATAGCTCCGCATCCTGGCCCCCCTTCACAATGTCGACCAGACTACCAAAAGCGACACTGGCATGTTGTTTGAGGTCTGCACCAGATTCGGGAAGGGAAATCACGCCGCCAAACATGAGTTGAACAATTGCCGGCTTCTCGATCGCAAATTCAAGATACGCCAGCCCCGCCTCCACAAGCTGGCGGGCGGGATCGTTCGGATAGCGCCGACATGCATCTTGGCACCCATCCTTAAGTCGGTCAAAACCTTCAGCGGCGAGCGCCTCGATCATTGCTGTCTTGTTGTGAAAATGGCGGTAGGGCGCCGCATGACTAACTCCGGCAATCTTGGCCACTTCTCTCAAGCTGAGGTCCGCAACGCCGTTTTCTGAAATCAGCGAGGCTGCGACACCAAGAAGTGCTCGCCTCAGGTCGCCATGGTGATAGGGCCCTTTCCCAGCATGTTTACGCTTGCTCACAACACTATTATGAATTCTATTGTTGACAATGGCAACATTGAAACTTAAGCTGCAGCTACGATGTAATCACTGTAAACATGTGATATGGCGCAATACGGAGGGCAAAATGCGGCGATTCCGGTTAATTACAATCCCGATCAGCCCTTATTGCGAGAAGGCGCGCTGGGCGCTAGATCGCCTCGGTTGGCCGTATATCGAGGAGCCGCACCTTCAGGTCTTTCACTACCTGCGCACTTACTGGACAAGCGGTAAACCGATGGTGCCCGTGCTGCTCGATCGCTCCAACGTGGTTTCGGATTCCACCGCAATTCTCAAATACCTCGATCGCTGCGCCCCGCTAGATCAGCGCCTCTACCCTGAGGATGAGGAACAACGCAAACAAGTTGAAGAGCTTGAAGAATTGTTCGACGAAGTACTCGGCGTTGAGAGCCGTCGCTGGATTTATTTTCAGTACCTCCCGCACCGCGCAGATGCGCTTCGCATCGCCGGTCAGGGCACCCCCTTAATCGAACGCGCCCTGGCTCCTCTGGCGTACCCATTAATGCGTGCATTAATTACACGACGCCTGTCAATTCACAAAACCACTGTGCACGCCGGCGTGGAGCGGAGCCTTCGAATCGTTGCCACGACCGACGCGCTCCTTGCCGATAGGCGCCCCTTTTTGGTTGGCGAGAAATTCAGCGCCGCAGACCTGACCCTGGCTTGCATGATGGCCCCCTTCATTATGCCGCCCGGGTATGGCGTCGTGCTCCCGCGTCCTGAGCAATTACCGACTCGGGCATGCGCAACAGTTGAAGAATTTCGGAAGACGCGAACAGGTCAATTTGTACTACGCATGTTCAGGCAGCACAGACGGATTGCCGATTCGGTTTCAGCACCGGCTACGATGGACATGCCCGGGGGCGATAAACACGGGTAGCCGCGCCAAGAGATTTTTCGCAAGTTGTTTGTCGTGGCTAGAATTAGACGTCGAGCTGCCGGAAATTGCCACCAGCGGCAATCAATCGATGTTACGGCGGTTAACAACACCTTCAACGTCGGTGGAAAGAATCTGGCCAAGATACTTTTCGAATGCCGCTCATGGAGCACGACTACGTGATCCAATCGGTCGAACCCGATGGATAAGTACAAGTCAAAAACTTGGGATCGATTGAACGTGGAATTCAACAGACAGACTTTCCCGTTGCCTTGCTGCACCGGCACGCAAGTCACGCCTCCGGCCCTGCTCCAGCGGCCGTTTAAGTGTCGACCAATGATTTAACAATGCGCTTGAGCGCGTCCAAGGCCGCATCCGGGGTGACATCGAATTGTGCACGCACGGCAGCCCCGTCGATAGCTAGCGAGACTGCCCGCGCGACCTTTGCTCGTTGATGCGACGGAGGTAGCACTTCGGCAATCGCGGCAGCCATGGCTTCCTTATGCGATCGCGTGATCTCACAGACATCAGGTAACACACCAGCGAGCTCGCCAACACTGTTAAGGAAGGCACAACCGCGATAGGTCGGGCTACGCAACCATTCTGCCACCGCCGGCACAATTGCCCCCGGGTTTCCACCATAGCGTGCTAACGCGCCAACGAACCAGGCTGTCCATTCCCCATGGCGATATTCCAGGTAGGCGCGAATCAAGTCGTTCTTGCTCGGGAAGTGACGATAGAAAGTCAGCTTCGCCACACTAGATTCGGCAATAACGCGGTCAATACCAGTCGCACGTATCCCGTCGCGGTAAAAGAGATCATGCGCGGTGCGCAAGATGCGATCACGTGCGCTGGAGGTGTGCGTGAGTGCGGGCTTTTGGGGCGCCATCAGCCTATTGTAGACAAGTCTGTCTACCATGGCTAGACTTCGCTAAAGTAGACCTTCCTGTCTACTTTAGCCAAGGAGACGCCATGGAACTCAAACCACCACTTCCCCCCTTCACCGAAGACACTGCCAGACAGAAGGTGCGCCTGGCGGAGGATGCGTGGAATACGCGCGATCCCGCGCGCGTGGTGCTGGTGTACACGGAAGACACGCGATGGCGCAATCGCGCCGAATTCCCTGTCGGGCGCAAGGAAGTGCAGCACTTCCTCGAACGCAAGTGGGCTCGCGAACTCGACTATCGTCTAATTAAGGAACTGTGGGCTTGTGCCGGTAACCGCATCGCCGTGCGCTTCGCCTACGAATGGCGCGATGACTCCAGGCAGTGGTACCGCTCTTACGGCAACGAGAACTGGGAGTTCAATGAACATGGCTTAATGATGCACCGCTACGCGAGCATCAACGACTTGCCGATCAAGGAAGCTGACCGCAAGTTCTTCTGGCCGCTGGGCCGCCGTCCGGACGACCATCCGGATTTGATCAGCCTTGGCTTGTGAGGCGGCGGAGTATCGCCGCCAGGCGTGCGCAAAAACAAATTCCAGCTCTGCGGATATTTGTATCACGGTAGCGCGATAGAGTCGGCACCCTGTCACCGACATCTCATCAGAGAGACTGAAAAACATGCCTCTGCCGTCGATCTTTGGAGCTCTCTCTTCCTAATTGGTAGGACCGCGCTCTCTGCCGTCATACCAGTTTGCGCGCGAACAGGGCTTGCAGTCGACCCCACACCTTTTCCGCTGCGGCTTGCAAATAGATATTGCTTCGGCTTGGCATCGTGAAGCCGTGACGCGCGCCGGGGTGCCATTCGAGTTGATACACGATATTGCGCGCCTTCAGCGCCTTCTCGAGCTCTGTCATCTGCTCTGGAGTCGCCGATTGGTCCTGATCGGCGATGCCGAAATAGAGCTCGGCGCTCACCCGATCGAGATGGCGATGCGGCGAATTGGGATCGTCGGTAACGAGACCGCCCGGATGGATCGAGGCGGCGGCTGCCACGCGCTCTCCGAGCGCCTGGCAAAGAACGAAGGTAAGCCGGCCACCCATGCAAAATCCGTAAATGCCGATCTTGCCTGTGCCGGCCGCTTTGTCGGCCTCGGCGAGCTTGAGGGTGGCTACGATGTCGCTCGTAACGAGGGCATTGGTAAGCGCCGCCATCGCCGCCATGATCCGTTGCCTATCATTGGGATCTGCGAAATCGAGAGGAGCTTTGAGACCGGTGCGATGGAATAGATCCGGCGCAAGAACATAATAGCCCCAACGGGCGACGCGGCGCGCGTGATCGCGGAGTTCCTCGCGCATGCCGAGCGCGTCCATGATTTGCACGACGACCGGGAACGGCCCCTTTCCCTGCGGATGGGCGATAAAGACCTCCATGGCGCCGTCGGAGATTTCAAGCGTTTCGGTTCGTTCGATCATCTAGGGCTTCCTCGCATTGTGAGCAGTCAAGTTTGAGAGATTCGGTGTCGATTGAGACGAGTGCAGCTGGGCCGGGTGGCGCTTCGGTTCGTGGCAGCTGCGCTTTCGGTTTGCTCGTTGGGCCCTGATCGAGGCCATCTTCGTGCAAATATCGCGCGCCGCGCGACCAGGATGCCACGGCCGCGATCAGACACATTGCCATCGCGAAGGTGAACGCTGTGGTGAGACCCTCGCGAAAAGGCGCGACAATCAATTCCGGGAAAAATGAGCGTCCGGTCAGCGCCGCTTGGTTGGCGACAGAAAGGTGCGCCAGAACACCGGGGTCGAGCAAGGTGCGAATGGGGTTGTAACCGAGGAATGCCGCGAACAACACGGAGACCGGCGGCAGCGAGCCGATATGACCGGCGACAGCCGCGGAGACCCCGTGCCGGATCAAACCTTGTCTCAGTGTCGCCGACAGGGTGGTCGCAAGACCCGCGATCATAAGCGAGAAGAAGATCCCGATCGAAAGCACCTGGGCTGAGCTCTGAAAGGTGGCATTCATGCCGCCCCCAACGCCCCGGTCGCGCGCCGGCAGACTGTTCATAACGGCTGCCCGATTCGGCGCCGCGAAGGCACCCATGGACACCCCGCAGAGGAGCAGAATCGCAGCGAATATCCCGTAGTTGAAGTCGGTTGGCAGCAGCATCAGAAGCATGAAGCTCACGGCAGCTCCGATCATTCCCCCCGTGGCGAAGTAGCGCGCGCCGAGGCGATCGGATAGAACCCCCGAGATTGGGCCTGCGATTAGAAACCCCAGGCTGAGCGGAAGCATGAAGATTCCCGCCCAGAACGGCGTTTCCGCAAAGCTGTAACCATGCAGCGGCAACCACACGCCCTGCAGCCAGATGATGAGCATGAACATCAGCCCGCCGCGACCGATGGCCGAGAGGAACGTGGACAGCGTTCCGAAGGTAAACGCCCTGATCCTGAAGAGGGGCAGCCGGAACATTGGAGCAACGACGCGCGATTCAATGATAACGAATGCAGCCATCAGCGCCACGCCGGCCGCCAGCAGCGCGAGCACCAGCGCGCTCGACCAACCCATAGCGTGGCCGTTCGCCGGCTGAATGCCGCAAGTGATGCCGATCATGATGAGCGTGAGTCCGGCTGCAAAGCTGATATTGCCTCCCCAGTCGATCGGGGTAGGCTCTCGGTGCCCAATCTCGCGCAGCTTCAGGTATGACCAGACCGTACCAAAGAGCCCGAATGGCACAGATATTAGGAAGATGAGCCGCCAGTGAATCGCGGCGAGCACGCCGCCAAGGACAAGGCCGAGAAAACTGCCGCTGATGCCTGCGACATTGTTGATCCCGAGGGCGAGACCGCGCTGATCGGGCGGGAACGCATCCGTGAGGATAGCCCCCGAGTTCGCCATCAGGAAAGCGGCCCCAATCCCCTGGAAGATCCGGCCGATCACGAGCCACAGCGCCCCCGGCTGTCCGGTGTACGGATCCAGTGTCAGCACGAGCGACGCCACGGTGTAGACAATGAACCCCAGGTTGTACATCCTCACCCGCCCGAACATATCCCCTAGGCGGCCCAGACTCGCGACGAGCACGCTGCTCACCACCTGATAGCCCAGAATCATCCACAGCAGATACAGCGTGTTGCGTGGCTCGAGCGGGTTGAGATGGATGCCGTGAAAGATCTGCGGCATCGCGATCAGCATGATCGAGGAATCGATGGTCGCGAGCAGAACCGCGATGGTGGTATTGGACAGCGCCACCCACTTGTAGTGCGAAGGGCTTGGCATGAAGTTGATGGTCCGGGAGCTTGAGGCTCGGTGTTAGTGCAATCCTTGGGGTCGGCGATTGCGGGGCGGTGCGGGTTGGCTAGGACCCGGTGAGGCGCTCGAGGAGCTCGATGGCGGTGGCAAGCTGTTCATGCTCCTGCGGCTTGAGCCTTGTTCGGATGGCGTGCATCAGCCAGTCCTCGCGGGCAGCCCGGGCTGCCCTGATCGAATCTCTGCAGGCCGCCGTCAGACTCAGAATGGTTTGACGTCCGTCATGCGGATCGGCCGTGCCGCTGATGAGGCCGGCCGCCTTCAACGCAGCTATGGTTGTGCTCATAGATTGCGGACGCATACCCTCGGCCTGCGCAAGCGCGGTCACCGTCGCGGGGCCGTCCCGCTCCAAACGGCTCAGCACCTTCATCTGTGTCCAAGTGAAATCGCCGAGATTTCCCTCCTCGCGCAGGCGCCGAGACAACTTGCCGCTCAGCATGCGCAGGTCGGCCGCCAAGGTCGCGACACGTAGATCGCTTGAGGTATTCGACTGCGAAACCATTCGCACATCTTAGCAGATACGAAGCCAACCTACCAAGGTGCTCTACAGAAATAGGATGATCAAAGGCTCCGGCACAAAGGCTTGGAGCGGTTATTCTCATCCGGAAATAAACAAGAAATCCGGCCCGAACAGACACCACGTCTGAAAGACATCCCGTTCCAACTTCAATAGAAATCAAGACGATTCCGTACGTGGCCAAGGTCCATCCAAAAACAGCGTCTCCACACTGAGATACTTCGGATGCCATGATCGCCCCGATTAGGTCAGGATTGCCCCGATCCCAACTGACATTTTCCCACTTTTTTAAACAGCTCATAAAACGACTTTACATGTTCCTCCGGCAGTTGCGGCTCGTGCCCTGCATCAATCTTGGGCGCCTTAGGCGGGCGCTGCAGACGGATGTTAAAAAAAACGGCGGCGCAGGAAGGATGGGGATGTGCTTACAGATGTTTCATGGCATCTCATTCCCTGCGCCCCGACATCAGGCGGTCCGGCACACGCGCACTGCGAATGCTCAGCCATCTTGTCACGCAAATCTGCCGGGCCACCAGCTCATCCGGGTTTCGGATCGGCATTACTGGTAGCCGCCGCTCACGGCGACACTGCTGGGGCCAGATCCCGCCGCAACCGTGAAATTGCTTATGGGCGTGAGACTCCCGTCGCCACCGATCGTGTATTCAGACACACCGCCGCCATTATTTGCCACATAGGCAAATTGACCACTGGGATCGACGCTGACCCCTTCGGGATTCGCCCCCGCCGCGGGCATGGCGCCACTCATCAGCGCAAGATCGCCGTTGCTGCCGATCGTGAACTCCGTGACACCGCCGGCCTGGTCCGTTACGTAGACGTACTTCCCGCTCGGGTCGACAGTGACCGAATAGGGATTCACGCCGGCGGCGATCGCCGAAGTGATGGACGTAAGACTGCCGTCAGCGTTGACCGAATATTGCGAGACATCGTCACTCGAATAGTTCGCCACATACACGTACCTCCCGCTGGGATCGACAGCGACAGACCGGGGATTCGTCCCCGCATTGACCGCCGCGGTCGTCATGGCAACCAGACCGCCGCCCGCACCAATGGTGAACTGATAAACCTTGCTTCCGCTAGAATCCGCGACGTAGACAAACCTTCCGCTGGGGTCGACGGCGGCTGCCATCGGATAAAGGCCCGCCGTAATCGTCGCAGCGGTCATCGGCTTGAGACCGCCGCCGGCTTGGATCGTGAATTGCGAAACAGTGCTGTCGGTAGGATTGGCCACATAGGCATATTGTCCGCTGGGATCGACTGCGACAGCGTTGGGATGGGTCCCCGCCGTGACCGTCGCGGTGCTCATGGGCGTGAGCCCGCCGCTGGCACCGACCGTGTACTGTTCGACGGTGCCATCACCGGAATCGGCTACGTAAGCGTAGCTCCCGCTGGGATCAACGGTAATGTCCATGGGACTGATGCCCGTCCCAACAGTCGCGGTGGTCATGGGCGCAAGACCGCCGTTGCCGCCAATGGTGAATTGCGAAACCGTGGAATCGGCAATGTTTGTCACATAGGCATACTTCGGCACCGCTGCCACCGGACTTGTACCCTGACTCATCGCAAGCGAGCGTGCGCCAGGAAGCGCCACCAGCGTGGAAGGGGAAATTGCCGTCAGGCTGCCGTCGGCGCCAATCGTGAACAATGAGATATCATTGTCGCCGTAGTTCACCGTGTAGGCATATTTTCCAGTTGGATCGACAGTAATCGTATTCGGACTTGCCCCCGTGCTGACCTGGGCTGTCGTCATAGGCGCGAGGCTACCATCCGCGCCGATCGTGAATTGAGAAACGTGTCCGTCGGTATTGTCCACCACGTAGGCGTATTTTCCGGAGGGGTCGACGGCGACGCAGTAGGGGCCATTACCTGCCGCGATCGTCGCGGCCGTCATGGGCGCCAGGCTGCCGTTGCTGCTGATCGTGAATTGCGAAACATTCCCCCCATAGTTCGCCACGTAAGCATATTTGCCGGCTGGATCCGTAGTCACCGATTCGGGATTGTTACCGACTGCAAAGTTGGTCGGCGCGCTCGCGCCGCTGCAACCCGTGGTCCCTGGCGCCCCGCAACTGATCTGCGTGAGTACGCCAGTAGTTCCATCGATACTGTAGGCCGACACATCGTTGCCCCCGTAGTTCGTCACATAGGCGTACTTGCCGTTCGGATCGATAAAGATAGACACCGGGTTCGTCCCCGCTTTCACGGTGGCGGGTGTCATGGCCTTGAGGCTGCCATTACTGCCAATCGTGAACTCATCGACGACGCCGGAGGTGTAGTCGGCAACGTAGACATATTTGCCGCTAGGATCGACGATCACAAACCACGGGAGTCCATTCGTAGTCGCGGTGCTTGGTGACATGGACGTGAGTCTGCCATCGGCGCCGATCGTATATTGAGAAACATTGCCGCCATTCAGGTTCGCCGCGTAGACGTACTTCCCGCTCGGGTCGACGGCGACAGAAGTCGGATTTGTCCCGGCCCCGATTTTGCCTACCAACGTGAGGCGCCCGGTCGTCGCACTGACCGCATAGGCTGAAATGCTGTTGTCGTTCTGGTCGGCGACATACGCAAAGCGCGGATAGACGGTCGCCACCCCGCCTGCAGTTATGTTGCCACCACCACCGCCACCACCACCGCAGCCCGCGAGGCCGGCCATACCCAGGATGACAGCGCTACGCAGAAGCTTCGTGTCGATGCAAATCATGCCAATTCCCCCCTTAATGCGACATTCGCAACCTTGATCATCCACCGACTGCACCGGATCTACCCGCTCGATTGCGTCGGGGTCCGACTGCTGAGGCATAATCGTCGACAAGGAGCATGCCCGCCGTCTTCGCGCCTGTCTGTGAACTGGATCACACTTCTTTGCCTTGGCCCGGCCCCGTTCTTGTCCCTAGCGAAATCTCCTGAAGCCGGCGAAGCCTGGAGTTTCGCCGGATGTCAGAATCCTCAACGCACACATCGCTAACCGCCCCGCCGGCAGACGCCCCTTGATCCGGCCGGCGCAGCACATTGGACGGCAGTCCTCCCGGCACAACTGAGGCGTCTTACCCTGTTGCCGGACAATTGAACCGGGGCGCGCATATCACTGCCATGTCCCGAAGGTAAGGACGGAATTGGGAGCTCCGGCACCGACGTTCACGACGCTGCCGACCTGCGTCAGCCCGCCGCTCATCGGGTCTATACTATAGACATAGATACCGGGTACCGTACCGTTGTCCGCCATGTAGGCAAACTTTCCGGATGGATCAATCGCAATATCCGCGGGAGATGTACCTTCGAAACTTTCGCTGCTGCTGGCCCAACCGGTACTCTGGTCAACGGTAAAGATGGACACGTTATTGTGGGGCGATGCGCTGTTGTTTGGGACGTACATATGCGTCCCGGAGGGATCATAAGCGCAGGTGCCCGGATTACCGTAGCCGCCAATGCCATCCGCTTGCGTCAATATCGGCGGCGCTGAGCTGATTACTTCGGCAGAGATGGTATTGATGCTGGCGGACACCACGCACGCGAACCTGCCAGATGGGTCAATATTTATGTCGCCGAGTGTATTCCCGGGAAACATAATGAGGGTGTTCGCCAGGCTGAGGCCGCCGGTTGTGGGGTCAATGGAATAGACGTAGACGTAGCCGTTCACATCCGAAGCCCAGACATAGCGTCCAGAAGGATCTATGCTGACGTGGGTCGGTGAATTCTGGATGACACCGCTGACCATGCTGATCACACCGGTCACGGAATTAATGGTGTAGGAATAGACATATCCCGGATTCGTGCCGTTATCCGCCACGACGAGGAACCTGCCTGAAGGATCGACCGCAACGGACACCGGATTCGCCTCCGCAACCGGCGACATACTGCTCGGTGCACCCGTGGCGGTGTTGATCTGAAAGGGATAGATTTTGTGCAGGCCGGTATCCGCCACATATCCGAACCGGCCCGTGGGATCGATGGCCACCGAAACAGCATCCGTGCCCGCTGGCGCGCCGCCGACAAAGGTAAGCGCACCAGTCGCGCTGTCAACCGTATACCCCGCGGCCTCAATGCCCGCCGTCACATAAACATACTTCGGCACGGGTTGCAGTGCGACACTCCCCTGGCTCATCGCCACCGCCGTGGTTCCTGGATAGCCCGCGAAACTGGCGGGCGCGAGCGCCGTGAGCGCACCGCTCGTGGCATCGATCGCATAGGCCGAAAGGTTATTGGATGATGCGTTGGCGACGTAAACATAATGGTTGGAGGGATCAACACTGACTGATTGCGGGGAGGTTCCCGTTGGGACGGTGGCAGTAGGCATCGCAGTCAGTGCGCCGTTCGATCCGATCGTGTACTGCGAGACGGTGTTGTCCGTGCCATTGGTGACGTAGACGGCCTTGCCGGAATGATCGACCGCAATGCCGCGCGGATGATTGCCGGCGCCGATCGCGCTGCCCAGGCTCGAAAGCGCCCCGGTTGTCGTATTGATGCTGTAAGCGGAGACGTTGCCGGACCCGTTGTTGGCTACGTAGACGAAGTTGCCAGCGGGATCGACCGCAATCGCGATGGGAGATGATCCTGCAGCAATACTTCCTGCGCCGGAAAGCGCCCCGCTGCTGGAATTGATCGCGAAGGCATAGACGCTGTTGCCGACGTAATCGGCCGCATAGAGAAACTTGCCCGAGGGATCGAGCGTGAGGGCAACGGGATTGGTCCCGGCCGAAAAGGGTGAACCCGGCACCGCGGTAAGGGCACCGCTGCTGCCGTTGATCGTGAAGGCATACACCGAGGAACCCGCCGCCACATAGACGAACTGGCCCGAAGGATCGACGGCAATCGAATTGGGGCTCGCTCCCAGGCTAAAAGGAGAACCCGGTACCGCTGTCAGCGTCCCGCTCGTGGCGTCGATCGCATAGGCCGAAACACTGCCTCCGCCGCTGTTGGCGACGTAGACGAAGCGGTTCTGCGGATCCACGGCAACCGCCTGCGGCGTGGCCCCGGCCGCTGCCTTGCCGGTAAAGTGAAGCCGTCCGGTCGAAGCGTCGACGGCATAGACCGAAACACTGCTGTCACCGGAGTTGGCCACATAGGCGTAGCGCGGGTAGGTGGCCGTGACACCGGTGGCTGTCGTGCCACCACCGCCTCCGCCTCCTCCTCCGCCGCCGCAGGCGGAGAGCAGGACAAAACCCGCGATAACAGGGATCCGAAGGAATTTCGAGTTAAAATAGAACATGTCATTTCCCCTTATGAACTAATCTTTGCCGCAGCGAAAAACCAGACTGCCGGCGCTCCTCCACAAGACCAAGCGCTGCAAAAAATGATTGCCAGCGCCATCCGGTCAGTTTTCGAGAAATTGATACTTTGGCGTGCGCCGTCCGCTTACCCGACTCGGCTTGGCTAGCCACACTCCTGACCGATCGTTGAAACCGCGAAATCAGAGACGAGCATATTCGTGGTCACCCCATCTTTCTGTGACCCAGTTCACACTTTTGCGAAAAGCTTGCTTGTTTTGTCACGTCGGCACTGCCGTTGTCCTGGATGCTAACGGTCGACCAGAGTGTCCACCATCGTCCGATCGACATCGTCCGGATTACTCCGGCATACGCCACCTGCCCGGCCGAGGGAATTCTGGGGCAGTTCCATCCGCAGTGAGCATCCCTCCCCGCGAGGGAACAGAATCTTGAAGCGCGCTCAGTTCCTCTCTGCCTTCGCGGCCTTGTGCGATCCAGTGTCCCGGACCTGCTACGAGCGCAAGACCCACCAGCGCCAACGGCACAACCAGGTGATCATCGCCCTTGCCTGAAGGCCCGGCGGTGTACTCTTTGCGATGATGCGGGATGGCAGCATTGCCGCCGACAATGCGGGTTTCGGCTTCGTTCATGGTCTACCCCCTGAAGCCAGCATATACATGACAAGACGAATCATCGTCTCCCTCTGGGCCGGTTCGGACTCCGCCGCCAGCAGTGCCAGTGCCGCCAAGCCGATGTCGTTGATCACCGGGTTGCCGTTACCATCCAGCGGTCGGGCATTTCGGTTGAGAAAGTCCGCGAACAAAAAAGCGCCGCTGCGCCTGTTAGCGTCGGAAAACCGGTGGTTCTTGATGACGAGATACAGCAGGTGCGCCGCCCGCGCTCCGGCCTGTGTGGGGTGAGGCCTAGGAAACGCAGGAACGTGAAGCGGTCGCGGATCTGGAACTCGGTCTGGCGAACGGAGAGGTTATAGAGGCTTTGCAGGATGAGCGCCTTGAACATGAGCAGCGGATCACACCCGGGCGTCCGGCATTGCTCTTCTTCTCCTTCTGCATTCCCTTGGCGAGAATTGGCCCATATTCCGACCAGTCGACGACCTCGTTCAGCGCCTTCAAGAAGTCGCCGAACTGATTGAGCTTGCTGAAACGATCCTCGAGATCAAAGAGGCCCGATTGGAGCATCGTCGTTATCTCGTGGTTTGTTGTTGGCGAATTAGAATGGGGGGATTTTTAGAGGTTCTCTGAAGTTCGTCGAGGATCCTCTGTTCGGCAACGCTAACCGGGCCGGTCCCGGGCAAGCGCGACACGCTGTCCAGCGGCAGCGCGTTGCCGGAAAGGATCCCTCGACGACGATCTGCGTCGGTCTCCGCGACCGGTGACGTTTTGTCTTCCGGATTTCTCATGTCAGGTGTCGACCTCCATCGTACGGTTCATGCCAATTATTTCTTCACAAAGCCCGAACGATGCAACCGCTTTAGCTCAACTCTACTTCGACATAGTGCTCCCGGCGGTCGTCCACGAGAGGAATGATGCCCTGTGCTCGTCCGGCCTCGTCGTGGCCGGGTCCGCTGACCGTCGAACCGTCCACGGTCACGCGGATCGAAGACCCCGAATTTGCACCACCACACTGGACGGTGATGTGGTAAAAAGTCTCGCGATAGCGGTAATGGACCTGGTAGGACTTCCAATGCGCCGGGATGCACGGTGTCATGCGCAGATGGTCAACTTCCAGATTCAGACCAAGCAGAGTTTCCACGGACAGCCGGTACATCCAGCCTGCCGCCCCGGTATACCAGGTCCAACCGCCACGGCCGATATGAGGCGTTGCAGCGTAAACATCCGCACTCATGACATACGGCTCGACCTTATAGCGTCCGATCTCCACGGGCGTACCGCCGTGATTAACCGGGTTTAGCATGGCGAACAATTCCCACGCACGCTCGCGGTCACCCAGCATGGCAAACGCCATTGCCGC
>JAJXUF010000192.1 GCA_021783175.1 Pseudomonadota bacterium | reverse complement strand
CGCGTGCCAGCAGCAAACCGCGCGGATTGCAACCGGTGTAGGGCAGCTTCATCATTTCCAGGAAGCTGACTACGTAGTAGTCGAAAGCCGCAATGCCGGCGAATTCCTCGAGCAGGTTGAATGCGATATGCGGTTTCCATTGTTCGATCGTAGAACGGATCGGCGCGAGGTCATCGTATACACCGACGACGCGGACTTCGTGTCCGAGTTTAATCAGCGCGGTCTTGACGTCGTATTCTGTGCGGAATTTCGCCATGCGCGGATCGTCTTTGGCGTGCAGATCGTCCGGTGGAACGAGCGTGTAGTGCACCAGCATCATGACGCGCAGCTTTCTCATAAGGTAAGCCGCGATTTGCCGGTCTGCAGTGAGCCCATGTATAGCATGATCAGGGCGGACACGAGTGCCAGTCGCGTACGATCGGTGTCGGCACCAACATGCAGATCAAGTTCATCAGCGCGCAAAACCATGTCGTCCAGCGTCAGGCTGATGCGATAGCGCGACGCGGCCGTCCAGCGCGACACGGTTTCCAGTGCATCCTTGCGACAGCGGCGTATGAAGTGTGCAGCGCGTTCGTTGTTCCGCCCCTTGGCGGAAGGGAAAATGCGCTCCAGCTGCTGGCGGTGAAAGCGCGGGTAGTCCTCGCGCAGCAGCGCCTGTTTATGCTCAAAATACTCACGCAGGGTAAGACGCAAGGTACTGATGGAATCGACCTGGCGGCGACTACGGACTGGCGGTCGCTGGTCGGCAATTTCCTGCATGAGGCTGTCGACATAATTGAGCTTCCTTAGCGCCGGCCACTCGCGGTAGCGTTCCTGCCAATTCGAGCCGGAATCGAGCCAGACCGCGAACGTCTCCGCCCAGTCCTCGTGCGGATGACTTTGCGCATACCAGCCTTCAAGATGGATGACGTAGTTGCGGCTGTGCGGGCGCGGCAGGTAACTGTCGGGATAGGAGCGACTGCCGCGACCGAAGCGTCGACGCCAAGCCTGCTTGAGATGCAGCCGATAGGCGTTGGCCAATGCATGCGCCGTTTCATGGCGCATGAGCTGCAGGCATTCCTTGAGCGTCCCGCCCTCTATTTCCAGCATGCGTGCTTTTTCCAGTCGCATCAGGCGCGGGTGCGCCAGATAGAAAGGAATGGCGAATCCGGTCACGCCGTCCGGACAGAACCAGCAGTCCGACAGCCAGCAGTGCGGGCGGAACGTAATACCGCGTTCATCGAGTTCACGGTACAACGTGGCAAGCGGCTCTCGCACCGGACTTCGTTCGATGGCCAACCCGAGGTCGCACAACCGCGTGTCGAGCAGGCGATCTTCCGGCCAGGTGGCCCAGCGATGCGCCGCTGCACGGCGCGCTCCAGGCTTGGTGCCGCTTTTTTTTCGCGCACCCTTCCGGCGGGAGCCGGATTTCTGACTTGGATTCCCGGGCCGGCTCAAGGGCAGGGGGCGGTGCCCGGACCGCCTGAGCATTGTTGTGGTTGTCTGGGCATGGATCGCCGGCTGGTTATGGATACCTGCGAATAACTATAATCCAATCCGGGAGAAAAGACGCCTGCCCCGGCGTCGGCGGGCCGGTCTCGACATGCAGGCGCGCTGCGCATCTTTGCGCGGATGTGGTTAAATGTCGCGCCCACGACAGTCATACTATAATAAATTCGTGAAGGAATAGAGCTCGTGCATCGTTTCGACGTGATAGGGGATTCTAAATCAAGACAGCTTGTAATTGCTGTCCCGGCGACGGATCGGACGCAGCAGCACGTTGCGGGTCGCGCGTCTTGCGCTTGTGACAGGCCTTAGGCACTTGGATCTGGCCCTGATTTTCCCTGCTGGCCGACGCACCGCCAAGCAACGCTCGTTGCGTCGCCAGGCGGTGCTCGCCTGTTCGCTGCTGGCGATGACGGCTGGTGCGGCGCGAGCGGCGCAGCTTCCGTTGTGGGAACTCGGTTTCGGTGTTGCTCCCTTGAGCATCCCCGATTACCGTGGGTCGGACCAACAGCGCACCTATATATTGCCATTGCCCTACCTGATATACCGCGGCAAGGTGCTTACCATAGACCGACATGGCGTAATGGGAAAGGTGCTGAAAAGCGATCGGCTGCGTATCGACTTCAGTGTGAACGCCGGTGTCCCGGTAAAAAGCAGCCAGAACGACGCGCGCGCGGGAATGCCGGATCTATATCCCACGATCGAAGTAGGCCCGCTGCTGGAAGTCTGTCTGGACCCGGTATGCGATGGCGAGCCCACCTGGACCTTTCGTCTGCCGGCGCGTGCGGTGATTGCGACAGATCTGCACCATACGCGTTATATCGGCTGGACCTTTAATCCGAACATCAACTACGACAAGCGACTGAGAATAGGGGCGGTGCGCTGGAATTTCGGGGCGGCGCTGGGTCCGGTGTTTGCCACCGACCAGCAAAACGACTACTACTACAGCGTCGATCCGGCCTATGCCACAGCGACGCGACCGGCTTACGAAGCGCGTGCCGGCTATGGTGGTATGCGTTTCGCCGTTGCCTTGAGCAAGCGCTTCAAAAACACATGGGTGGGTGCATTCGTGCGTTACGATAATATTTCCGGTGCCGTATTTGAGGACAGCCCGCTGGTGCGCACGCACAATTCAGTCATGGCCGGATTTGGCGTGGCGTGGGTGTTTGCGCACTCGAGCACCATGGTGGACGGACAACCATAACCGGGTCGAGGTCGCCGTTTGCCGCCCGTAGATTTCGCTGCGCCCTGTCGTTACACTTCCTCCATCATCCCCGTTTCGCGCGAGTCACCATGCAGTAGGCACAGACCCCTGAAGAATATCTGAATCTCATCGAGCAGGCGCAATTCGAGGTCGAGGATCTGCTGCGCTGTGCCGAGGAAGAGGGCGATGGGATACAGGAATTTGCCTCACAAATCCCGATCTACCAGCAGCTGGCGGCTGCACTGCGACAGCTCCATGGCGAAGTGGCTGATGGTTCCCATGTCTATGGTAAAGGCGAGGACCTGGCGATCATGCCGCTGGTGCGCCAGTGGAAAAGTCGCATTCCTTTTCATGCGCTGATCGAAACGCTGAACGCCACGCACAAAGCGGGATTCTAAGCAACGGTTGCTCTGTCCGCACCGGCGCAAATCCGGTACGATGCCGCCATGTCAGGTAATAGCTTCGGCAAATTGTTCACCGTAACCAGCTGTGGCGAAAGCCACGGGCCGGCTTATCTCTGCATAGTGGACGGCTGTCCTCCCGGGATGGCGCTGGCCGAGGCTGATTTGCAGCACGATCTGGATCGGCGCAAGCCCGGACAGTCGCGCCATACAACCCAGCGGCGCGAGGCCGACCAGGTAAAGATCGTCTCGGGAGTATTCGAGGGCCGTACCACCGGCACGCCCATCGGTCTGGTGATCGAGAATACCGATCAGCGTTCCCAGGACTATTCCAAGATCATGGACCGGTTTCGTCCGGGACATGCGGACTACACCTACCAGCAGAAATATGGTTTCCGCGACTATCGCGGTGGCGGCCGCTCCTCGGCGCGCGAGACTGCCATGCGCGTCGCCGCCGGCGCTATCGCCAAAAAGTACTTGCGCGAGCGCTTCGGCACGAGCGTACGCGGTTATTTGGCTCAGCTGGGACCCGTGCACATCGAGTTCCGCGACTGGAATGTGGTCGACAGCAATCCGTTCTTCTGTCCTGATCCGGACAAGGTGACGGAGCTAGAGGCGTATATGGACGCGTTGCGCAAGGAGGGTAATTCCGTCGGTGCGCGGGTTAATGTGGTTGCCAGCAAGGTGCCGATCGGTCTCGGCGAACCGGTGTTTGATCGCCTCGATTCCGACATTGCGGCTGCCCTGATGGGCATCAACGCGGTCAAGGGCGTTGAAATCGGCGCCGGCTTTGCCAGCGTCGAACAGAAAGGTACCGAGCATCGAGATGAGATCACGCCGCAAGGGTTTCTCAGCAATCATGCTGGCGGAATACTCGGCGGTATTTCCACGGGCCAGGATATTGTGGCGAGTATTGCGCTCAAGCCGACCTCAAGCATCCGTCTTCCCGGTCGGACTGTGAATCTCGACGGCGATCCGGTCGAAGTGATCACCACCGGCCGTCACGACCCCTGTGTCGGTATTCGCGCGACGCCAATTGCCGAGGCCATGCTTGCACTGGTGCTCATGGATCATGTCCTTCGACACCGTGCCCAGAACATCGACGTCGTGCGGCGCACACCGGATATTCCCGGCAGCGTGTAACACAGCTTACGCCGGATGCGGCACCGCTGCCGGGTGGCCGATTGAATCGATAACCCGCTACCAGTACCTACCTGATCAGAACATCCATGCCGTATTGGCGCCTCTCGGGATTTTATCTTTTCTACTTCGCCACGCTGGGTGTCCTGGTTCCGTACTGGGGGCTGTATCTGCGCTCGCTGGGTTACGGGCCACGTGACATCGGCGGCCTCATGGCGCTATTGATGATCTCGCGCATCATCGCGCCCGTGGTGTGGGCCTGGTTGGCCGATCATCGCGAAAGTCGTATGGCAGCTGTGCGTCTTGCGGCGTTTCTCACACTCGTCACTTTCCTCGGCGTTTTTCTCGACAACCGTTTCTGGTGGCTAGCAGTTGTCATGTTTGTGTTTAGCTTCTTCTGGAATGCATCCCTGCCGGTGCTTGAAGTGGCCACCATGAACCATCTGCGTGCCGATCCCGGGGCCTACGGACGAGTCAGACTCTGGGGATCGATAGGGTACATTCTGAGCGTACTGACGCTCGGACTGATCATCGACCATGCCGGTTCGCATGCTGTTCTGCCGGCCCTGGTGCTGTTCATGACAGGAATATGGCTGGCCAGCCTGATGCTGCCGGATGCCGAAGTGCGCGGCCGGCTCGAGCGTCCAGGTCCTTTGCGCAAGGTAATAATGCGGCGCGAGGTGTTCGCGTTTCTGCTCGCCTGTTTTCTGATGCAGGTGAGCCACGGTCCTTATTACACCTTTTACTCGATCTATTTGACCGGGTATGGCTACTCGAAGGGGTTGATCGGACTGCTTTGGGCGTTCGCAGTGCTTTGCGAGGTTGGAGTGTTTTTTGCCATGCGCAGACTTCTGACGCAGGTGCCCCTTCGCCCTGTGTTGCTCGCGAGCTTTCTGCTGGCGGCTGTGCGCTGGTTGCTGATTGGGTATTTCCCGGGCCATCTTGCGGTACTGGTGTTGGCCCAGACCCTGCACGCCGCGACTTTTGGTGCCTTTCACGCTACTGCCATACAGCTTGTCTACCGTTTTTTTACCGGACATCACCAGCACCGCGGGCAAGCCATCTACGGCAGCGCCAGTTTCGGACTGGGCGGTGCTGTGGGCAGCTTCTACAGCGGACAGACTTGGGGAACGCTTGGCCCAAGCGCCACCTTTGCCATCGCCGCGTTCGCCGCCGGAGCAGCATTTCTGGTGGCGTTGATTCTGTTGCCAGCCAAGCACACGGACTGAAACTGGGCGAGATTTTTCTTTCGCCGGCCGTATATGAAAAGCCGCAGTCGGGCTAACATAAGCGCCCATGCGGCGCATGTTTTTTTCTCCGATCTTGAGCTGGGTACCTCGGCTCC
>JAJXUF010000191.1 GCA_021783175.1 Pseudomonadota bacterium | reverse complement strand
TGTCCTCCCGCGAGGGCCGTTTTTGGGCCTCTTCGGGGTTCTCGGCGGCCTGTTTCCGATCGCCGGATGCCCCTCTCCTGTCCATCCGGCCGGCGTCTGCGCCAGAAGCTTGGGCAAACGGCGCAGGATCCCGTGCTCTCTGGTATCCCCGATGACAGCGTCCAGGTGCACAGGCTCCCTTGCATCATGTCGGCACTGCGCCACGTTCCCCCTTTTAATACAAACGATTGCGCCCCTTCTGACCGGTGAATACGGGCCGCGTTCCCTGAGAACATAGCGAATTTCAATAAATTGTTAGACCAGAAGGCGCCGTAGAATTAAAGCCCGGCGGGGTTGTAAACAATCTTTGTTTTCTTAAGAATGTCAGCTAACCGGATTTTGCATGGGACCGCTTATGACTCTGGCACAGCTCCTTCAGTATCTGGATGAACGCTCCACTTACGCCGTGCTGGACGGCGATGTCACTCGGACGATTGCCAAAGCCCAGGATCGGAAACATCACGATCCCCTGATGGGCGAAATAATCGGCGCACTTTTTTCCGGCGCCAATTGCATCGATGAGAATTCTCCGGTTTCCCGGGCCCAAGCCACCAACTCCCTAGGCCCTCTGCGCTTGCGCTTCATGCGCGACGATGCCCCGGTCGAGGGCTTCCGCCTGGTCGAAAAAATTATCCATACGATTGACGGGGCCTTCAACGACGAGGCACTGAAGGAGAGATTTGGTCGCTGACGTTCGAACAGCGGGCACGGCCACCATGCACTAACGCAAACTGGCAAAACTTCGGTATCCGCGACGTTCCGCTTGCAACTTAACTCAGAAACAACTTGTACGCCGGATTTTCGCTTTCATCGACGCTTTCATAACCTAGCTTCTCCAGGAACTGGCTGAATGAGGTCTTGTCTGAAGGCGGCACCTGTATGCCGACCAGAACGCGTCCGAAGTCGGCGCCATGGTTACGGTAATGAAACAGGCTGATGTTCCACATCTGACCCATCTTGTCGAGAAAATTGAGCAGCGCACCGGGACGCTCGGGGAACTCAAAGCGGTAGAGGATTTCATGCGCGGCATTTGGCGCATGGCCGCCAACGAGATGCCGAATATGCAGCTTCGCCATCTCATTATCGGTCATATCAAGCGTTTCATAGCCGCTGGCACGAAGTGTCTCGATCAATTCACGGGTTTCACGCGCATCGTGGATTTGCAGTCCTACGAAAACATGGGCGTTCTTTGGATCGGCGTAACGGTAATTGAATTCCGTGATCGAACGCTGACCGATGGCGGCACAGAACCTGCGGAAACTCCCGGGCGTTTCCGGTATCGTTACCGCAAGAATGGCCTCGCGCCGTTCTCCTATCTCTGCGCGCTCTGCGACGTGGCGAAGCCGATCGAAATTCATGTTGGCGCCGGATGCTATGGCGATCAAATGCCTTTCGCGCAACGACTCCCGCGCGACGTATTTCTTCATTCCGGCCACGGCAAGCGCCCCCGCCGGCTCAAGTATGGAACGCGTGTCTTCGAATATGTCCTTGATGGCAGCGCATATTTCGTCATTGCTGACTAAAACTATCTCGTCAACAAACTTCTGCGCCAGACGAAACGTTTCCTCGCCGACTTGCCGTACGGCAACACCGTCGGCAAAAATTCCCACGTGATCGAGCATGATGCGCCGTCCGGCTTTGAGAGAGCGGTCCATCGCATCCGCTTCCTCCGGCTCGACACCGATGACCTTGATATCCGGACGCAGCGCCTTGATATAGACGGATATACCGGCAATCAATCCCCCTCCTCCGACTGGCACAAATACCGCGTGCAAGTCGTGGGTGTGCTGTTTCAGTATTTCAACAGCAATTGTACCCTGACCAATAATTACTTCCGGGTCGTCGTACGGATGAACGAAAGTCAGATTGCGCCCCGCACACAGCTTTAATGCGTGGGCGTAGGCAGCATCGTAGTTGTCCCCTTCCAGCACTACCTCGCCCCCAAGGTTTCTCACTGCGTCAACCTTGATTTGCGGGGTCGTTACCGGCATTACGATTACCGCATGCGCCCCGAGCTTTGCGGCTGCCAATGCAACCCCTTGGGCATGATTGCCGGCCGATGCGGCGGCGACTCCGCGTGCCAGAGTTGCCGGCGACATGGAGGCCATCTTGTTGTACGCGCCTCGACACTTGAACGAGAAAACCGGCTGCTGGTCTTCACGCTTAAGCCACACTTGATTGTGCAGCCGACGCGACAGGTTTGGCGCCAAATCAAGCGTTGTCTCTTTGGCGACTTCGTAGACGCGAGTAGTGAGAATCTTTTCCAGGTAATGCTGCGGCATTTGGCTAATCTACCAGAAACAGCCTTTGCTCGCAGTACGTGGGTGGCTCTAAAGCAGGAGGTAAAGCCCTCACCGAGCCGGCGCTGGCCCTTTTTTATTGTCAGGACAAACGGTATCCTCGATACCTTATGTTGCGCTTCCGAGGAAACACTGATGATGCAGGATGAGATGAAAAAAGCCGCCGCGCTGGCTGCCCTGGAGTACGTCGAAAGCGGTTCGATAATCGGCGTTGGTACTGGTTCTACCGCGAACCACTTTATCGATGCTCTTGCCACGATCAAAGGCAAAATAGACGGCACCGTGGCTAGCTCGAATGCGACGGCGGAACGGCTCAAGCGACACGGTATACCGGTGCTTGACCTGAATGCGACCGGCGGCCTCAAGCTCTATGTCGATGGCGCCGATGAAGCCACACACCACCTGCATCTCATTAAAGGCGGCGGCGGTGCACTCACACGCGAAAAAATTGTCGCGGCTGCGAGCGAGGTTTTTGTGTGTGTGGCTGATGAAAGCAAACTTGTCGATGTGCTCGGCAAGTTTCCTTTGCCGGTAGAGGTTATCCCTATGGCGCGTAGCTATGTGGCGCGCGAAATCGTAAAGCTTGGTGGTGAGCCGGTTCTGCGTCAGGGATTTACGACCGACAACGGCAATCTTATTCTGGACGTCCACAACCTCAATTTAATAAATCCGGTAGAACTCGAGGAAAAGCTCAACCAGATTGTCGGTGTAGTTACCAATGGGCTATTTGCGCGCCGCCCGGCAGATGTGCTGATTCTGGGAACTGCGAGCGGCATCAAAACCCTTAAATAAGACTCTAATATTGCGTCTAAGCGAAGCTTCGATTGATTTGTATGTTCAATTTCTTTATGCGGTGCCACAGGCTGCGTTCGGATATTCCCAGATGCTTGGCCGCATGCGCCTGAACTCCACCGCACTGTTCCAGCGCCTTTAGGATTGCGCGCCGCTCGACATCCGCAAGCCAGCTATCGAGATCCTGACTCTCTACACGATCCGGATTTACCGTAGTTGCGGCATGAGGTGCGAAATCGGCGCGGATCGTTTCGGGAAGATCTTGTGCATCGATTTCACTTCCCTTACACGACAGCAGTGAGCGCTCGACCGCATTGCGCAATTCGCGCACGTTCCCGGGCCAGGGATAAACCTGCAGCACACGCAATGCCGATTGCGAGAATCCGTGTACCTGCTTGTCTGTCTCCTGAGCAAGATCGCGCAGGAAGCTTTCGGCGAGCAGTCGTACGTCTTCACCGCGATTGCGCAAAGGTGGCACGACGATGCTGTAAACATCCAGGCGATAGAGCAGATCTTCACGAAAGCGTCCTTGGCGCACCAATTCTTTCAAGTTGCGGTTCGTTGCAGCCAGAAAACGCACATCAACGCTGCGCACCTGGTCGCTGCCGACTGGAGAAAATTCGCGCTCCTGCAACACACGCAACAGCTTGGCCTGCAGGGTTGGATCAAGATCTCCAATCTCATCAAGGAATAATGTTCCTCCCTGAGCCTGTTCCAGGCGCCCTAACCGATTCTGGGAAGCTCCGGTAAACGCACCCTTAACATAGCCGAACAGCTCGCTTTCCATGAGGTCGTGGGGGATGGCGGAACAGTTGATTGCCACCCAGGGCTGTTCGTGTCGCGGACTGGATTCGTGAATGGTGCGCGCCACCAGCTCCTTACCGGTTCCGCTCTCACCCGTTATCAGCACGCTGGTCTTGTAGGGTGCGACACGCCGGATTTCTTCCAGCAAACGCTGTACCGCGGGGCTCGCACCCATGAGGCGGCGTCGCCCCATGGATTCGGTGACTGTAGCCTTGAGCTGCTGATTTTCCCTCAGGATATCGCGCAGCTTGACGGCATTGTGAACAGCGATTTCGAGCTCCTCCGGCTCGAACGGCTTGGCAAGGTAATCGGCGGCACCGGCGTGTATGCTGCTTACCGCTGATCGAATTGTACCGTGGGCGGTAACAACTATTACCGGCACATCGGGGCGTTCCTCCCGGCAGCGGCGAATGAACTCATCCCCACCCATCCCAGGCATTTTTAGGTCCGAAAGAACGACATCGAGATTGGGATTAGCGACGTGTGCCAAGCCGCTTTCGCCGCTGTCGGCCACCCGTACCGCATATCCTGCGTCCTCCAGAATCATGCGCATAACGGCTTGCATGTTTTGTTCGTCATCTACCACCAGCACCATTCGTTTCATCTTTATGTCCTTAAGCGTGAAGCGGGAAGCGCATCGCGAAGCGCGCACCGCTCCTCTCCGGAGCAAGCGCGAGCAGCCTGCCTCCGTTTACCTCAACCAGCGTATATGCCAGGGAAAGACCAAGGCCGGTTCCTCCTTCCTTCGTGGTAAAGAAAGGCTCGAACAGGCGCGGCATGACGTCTGCGGAAATGCCCGGGCCACTGTCCTCGACCGATAGAACGACCTCGCCATCTTCAACTGCCGTTACCAATATGAGATCGCCGCCAGCATCCCCCATTGCCTGCAAGGCATTGGCGAAAATATTCCCCCAAGCCTGATGCAACAGACTGGCATCGGCCATGATCCGGGCGCTCCCATGTCCAATGCGCTCGTGTACCCGAATGTTGTTTCTGCCTGCGAGTGTAGCAGTGAGGGCGTTTTTCATCGGCACCAGCGGGTCGATGCGCAAGGATTCCGGAAATCTGTGGCGAGAAAGCTGGAGGAAATCCTGCACGAGATTGCCGACACGGACACTTTCCTCGCGAATCATGCGCAGAAGTTCGGCTTTTTTCTGCGCTGACGGCTCGGATTTCTCAAGAAGCGCAGAGGCACTGTTGATCACGCCTATAGGATTGCGAATTTCATGTGCCATTGCCGCCGAAAGCTCTCCTAGAGCAGCAAGCTTGTCGCGATGAAATACTTGCTGCTGTTCATCACGTGCCTCGCGCAATCTCACAGCCATCGCATTAAAGGCCTTGGCCAGATCGCCCACTTCGTCGTGGGAGGTAACCGGCACTGTGGCGTTGAAATTCTGCGCAGCCAGCTGCATGACACCATCGCGCAGATGTTCAACCGGGCGGACTACCAGACGACTCAGAAGAAGTCCGGTCAATCCACCTATAATGACACCCAGCAGCGAGATGCCGGAAAATAACAGCAAGCGGTTTGTGATTACCTCCTCAAAGCCGGCACGCTCAAGGCCGCTAAAGATGATCGCTTCCACGCGTCCGTCCGTGTCCACAATTGGAGTGTATAGTCCGCGAAAACTCGCGTTCTCAGCTTCGACGCTGTAGTACGGTTT
>JAJXUF010000190.1 GCA_021783175.1 Pseudomonadota bacterium | reverse complement strand
AAGCGGCAGCATGTTGATCGTCGCCAGGGCCTCTGCATGATCGCCGATCATCTGTTGAAGTTCGGCAATCTGCACCAAAATGTACACTTGATCACGAAAACCTATTCTCGGACCAGATGTGGCATCGGAGCCGTTCAATCTGGCCTCCCATTGCAGCATATCACGGGCCGTGGCCGCATCACCCGCGTGCCAAGCCAAGCATACAGCGTTGGTCCAATGGCCAAGACTGGTCAAGCCCATGCCGGGATAATCCGTTTTGGACGGCAGCGTCAGGGCTTTTTCCAGCGCCGCGAATTCCGTCTTGGCTTCCGGCAACGCGCCCCAATCGCCGTAACTCCGCATCAGAGCAAAGCCGGCTTCGGCTTCCGTGAAGGTCTGGTCGCCGTTCTGGGTTGCCAGGTAGCTGACGTAATCTCTCATATGCCGCGCCGCGCCCTCGACATCGCCGCTGTCGGCCAGGGCTTCGGCAAATTGGCCCTGGTCTGTGCCGTAAGAGTCAATTGGACCATTGCAGGATACATTCGGTTGAGTGTCATAATTGATTGAGGACTGATACAGGTCTTTGGCCTTCTGCCACAGGCCAACCTCGGCATAGTAGATGGCGATCTTGCGGACATAGCTTTGCTCTGTGCAGGAATAACCATAATCTTGTTTGTTAATCAGCTGGGGCAACATTTTATCCATCTCGCCGATGATCACGACCAGCTTGCCCTGCACCACCGCTTCCAATTGATTGATGGTGTCCAAAATCGCGGGTCTGTTGGGGGCATCGGACACTTTCCGGAGATAAGCCTCGAAATAGGTGATGGCGTCCAGCTCGCGCCCCGGCAGTTTCGAGGACGCCAGCCCCAGGTTGAACCAGATTTCCGGGTCGGCCTGGTCGGCATTAAAGGCATTTTTAAAATCCTGGAGCGCAATATCATATTGATGCGCCTCAGCGGCGGCCAACCCCTGGTTCAGGGCCATTCGGGCAGCTGGCGGCACCGCCTTTACCGGCTGATCTGCCCAGCCCCGGCCTGCCGCCAATCCCGAAATCATCAAAGTTACGGCCAGAACGGTTCTGCTGAGCCTCATGGCGGGGGTGTCCTTAAGGGTGCGATTGTTGCGCGATGACGGCCTTTTCGAGCCGCACCAGAGATTTCATGCGGGTTCCCAGCGCGTCCACCGCGCCCAGATATCGATCGGCATTGTCGTTCAACTGGTTGATCCGCTCCACGCTGACCGCCTGTTGGGCCACGGCATAGGAGGCATCGATCATGTCCTTGGCCTCGGATGTGCCCTCGGGCAGCAGATTTCCCTTTTCGCAGAGGTCGTATATTTTTTCGAGCTGGGACTTGCTCTCTTCCTCTCCCGTCTTGTCGGCGATATCCACCACCTTCTCACTTTTTTCGATGCCGTCTTTCAGATGCTCCAGTTGTGTTTTACGCGCCTCCAGCGCATTCACCACATCGTCGCCGCCGCCCTCATCAATCTTGGCGTCAATCGCCTTGATCTGGTCGTCAGCCAGATGCCCGGCAAGATCAAGGGTCAGCGAAGCGCCAAGTTTATAGGCGTCCTTGGTGGCGTCATTGCTTTGTTTGATCCATTCCGCGCGATCCGTGGCATCCAGCCGATGTGACGCATCAAGCCGCCGCAGCGCATCCTCAATCCCTTTGATCCGGGTGCGAATCTGGGTCAAATTCAAAGGCGGCATGGCAGCGGGTTTCGGCTTTGGGGCGTCGGTCATGAAGGTGAGCGGCGCATCGGCATTGGGGTCTCTGAGCAACCTGGGCGAGGTGCGGGTGGTGCCCCGAAGATCAACCACATTCGGATCATTCAGCCCTTGAAAATCAAGAGAGCTATTGGCCGCACTGCCCGAAGCGTCGAGTTTGCTGTTGAGATCGGCACTGATCGCCGACATTGCCTGACTTTGTTTCAGCGCGGCCTGGGCATTGATCAGATTGGTCCGGATCGTCTGATCCTCAGGCCACAGTTGCTGCGCCTGCTGATAAAGCGCGACCGCCGCGGCGAAATTACCTGCGGTGAAGTCGCTGTTGGCCTCCTCGTTCAGCGCATGGGCCCGATTGTGGGCGGCGGCGATGGCATTGGCGCGGGCCTGGGCCATCGCCCGCTCGCGCATCACCATCATCATCTGCTGCTGATAGATATTTGGCCCAGGGCCCGGCGCGCCGCCGTAACAGCCCGCCACGGTGGCTGACACTGTGCCGTTCGGACAATGCCAGTCCCCCGCCGCCGCACTTGGCGGCACATCCTGGGCTCTGGTCAGGGTTGAAAGCAGCAGGGCCGCCACGGCCACAACCCATGGCCCAGCAGCTGCCGCCCGGGGTATCTCCCGGGGAATCCCGAAGCGCCGCCGCTCATTTTTCCGCTCAGGCCCCACGGTGCATAAAACCCTGCTTGCGGTTAATACTCACAACAAGCGCAGATCATACTGAATGACCGGACAACTGCTCACCACCACATCCTCCGCCATTCGAGGCGGCGAGTGGCGACCCTATTACGTATCTCGAGTTCGAACCGTTCCACGGTGCGCTCTAACAGACCAGGATGCCTATATGAGCCGCAGGGGGACTTGAAGGCACGACCACCCCAAGAACCATCACTATAGTGCAAGCAACGCGATTGAACATCATCGGACTACCCTCAGAATTTGGCGGATGGAAATGACATGGTGCCCGGCGCGCAAGGCACATGGCTTGAATTCCAGTACGGGCCGGCAGGCCAACGCGTGGTCAGGATGCCGGTCGTACGATCTAGGTCGTAATAAAACGGCGTGGTCCCGCTATAAATAACCCAATGGAACAATCGCGGAGTGATGTGCACGGGTGCGCTGTAAGTGCTGACCGGTTGCCATACGCCTCGATACCCGGATCCCGGGCCATACTGCTTGGGATCATTCTTCGTCTGCGACAGTACCGTGCTTTTCGCCAGATCCACGGACAGATGCAGTTTTGCCGGCTGGCCGCAATTGAGCTCGACGGTCGCGGCGCATACCATCGAATCGAACGTCAGCGAGACGGCCACGGCGAGGATGATTCCCATCAAGCCAGAATGTTTCGTATTTATCATGGGCGATTACCTGTGTAGTGACTGCTAGATACGCGAGCGGCAATCCGGCGAGTTCGGGTTGGCTTTGCAGTACTGGCATTCGCTGGAATTCGGCTGCGCATTGCAGTGGCCGGGAATATTGACGCATGGCACGATGCACTGGCCATATCCATTGCACCTGGTTCCGGGCAGGCCGACGTTGCCGCCGACGCGGCACATTCGCGCGCCAGGTGTCGCGCAACCGCCAATCGAGATGGCCAGCATCAACAGCACCGCGAGTCGGCGGCTGATGAGCAGCACCGACGGCGCCGTCGTTCCTCGGTCCGCCCGCCGTTCTAGGCGCGACCCGCTGCGAACCCATTCTTCCGCATCCATTATCGGCATCTCCGCGTGAAGCAATGATCGGTTGTTCATTGATAGTTGAAAAAAATCGACGGCGGATCTCAGGCACAACTTCAAAACTTGGTGGCTGGAAGCGGGGCACTGGATTTAACGCAGATGGCTGAATGTTCGTTTAGTTTTGTGCCATTCGGAAAGCTCTGCCATTCCCTCATATTGCCAGTAGTCCGGTCGATGAATTCATGCCAGGTGATGCCGTTGACCCACGTCGAAAAATATTGGATGGTGGTCGTCGTGATAGTGGCCGGCGAGACAGGCACGCCTGCCGGAATGCCATAATCGTCAGTCACTGCGCCAGTGTTCAAGTCAATCCAGATATGCTTGGCATAGGTGTTGCCATTACTGCAGTCGAGCGCCAGGATTGCATCGTCGGCCCGCGCCACGATTGAAAACAGAGCTGCCACCAGTACGCTCAAGATCCAAATAGCTTTCATGAATTGATCCCTCTGTTGGCAACGTCACCAGCGCCGGTTATCCGTTTTAAATCTGCTTGATAAGCGCTAGGCTCCGCTCACAATGAAAACCCCGGCGCGGTAATGCGCAGGAACTGTATCGGGCCCGTACGGCTTTGGCTCTGGATCGTGACGCCGGATGTGTCCAGCGCAAGGCAGTAGTGCCCCACGCCCGACTGGTCACGGCATTGCGGCGGGTATTGCGGATTGATGAGCCGCAGCGCCTCGTTGAAGGGCATGCCGAAATGCAGGCCGTTGGGCGTTTGCCATTCGGCTGCCGATATCTCCACAAACTCGACCCGGCCATAGGCATCCGTCGGGTTGTAATACGCCGCGAGACCGTACTGCCCCCGAAAGCGTCCCTTGTATAAATGGTTGTTGGGGTAGCCGGGGTTGGTATTCCAGGCCACGACTTCACCCGGACCCAGCAAGCGGGCTGTGTCGTCAATGCTCTCCCCGAACCGGATCGGCCCAACGCGCTGCCCGGGAATGATCTGCGTGCCGCCGGGCAGCTGACTGATCGCCACGGGGTTCACCACCGGGGCGGGCGTGCTCATCGTGGCGCACCCGGCGAGGGCCAGCATGATCAATCCCAGAAGCCCGGCACTCCTGATAAGGTCCGTTGAATTCAAGCCTGCCAGACAGCCATTCGCTCTTGTCATTCTTTAACGCTTTGAGTGTTCAAAATTGTCTCTCGAGAATGTGGCATTGACCGCTGCCAAAAAAGTCGGTCCATTGGGGAGGGGCGGGTCCCGCCGCGCCGCCTTGGTCCGACACAACCAGAGTTGAGCGGTCCATTCTGAAGTGGTAGTTGTTGCGGTGACCATTCAGCATCTGGCAGCCACGGATCGGCGCGCTCCAATAGATATATTGATCCGTCATCGCGGTGATCGGATCGACCTCGGGACCCGAGGAGAATGGGCCGCGCGGGAAATGCACCGTCTCCGTCGTCGTGACGGTTTTCGCATCCAGATCGACGCGTATGCGCGCCTCGGCGCGAAACCCCGCCGGTATGATGTGAGCGCAAGCGATGTCGATCGTCCGGGCATGCGCCGCCGGGGTCGCGCACGCCAGCGCGGCGACCGTGCAACAGACGATGGCCTTGGTGTTCATGAACTCTCCTCCGGGCGCGCCCTGCAGGGCCGGCGTGCTCGATTCCCGCTCGGTTTTCAACCGTATCAAGGTTTCGCGCGCTTTTGAACCGCGCGGACCGGTAATGTGACCGGGTGCGCAGGAGCGGCTTTTGTCACCCTAACGGGTGTCACCCATGCCGGGCGCCCGTGGCAACATCCGGGACGAACACGACGCGAGCGTCGCGATGACTATGGTCCGCACGAGGAAATCAATCGAGGTGCCCAATGTCCTTCAGCCGATACCTTCCGATCACTTCGCTCAATCGTCTCGGCACCTGCCGCCGCTGTATGCGGATTTCATTCGCCTTCGCCGCGGGCTCACTGGGTGCCGCCGGCCTTGCCTACCTGTCGCTGGGCCCATCCGTTGCGGCTGACGCATTCGCCGTGGCCGCAGCCGGCTTGACGGCACTTTGGATCGCGCATCTCGTTGCGTTTTCCTGGCGGAATGCCAACTTCGAGGCCGCCGATTCCTCGATCGCCGATGTCGTGGAGCGACGGCGATTCATGCTGCAGTTCGCCAAGGCGTTCGGCGCGGCGGCGCTCGTAACGGCGTTGCCGATCGTCGGCGCGAGGGCGCA
>JAJXUF010000189.1 GCA_021783175.1 Pseudomonadota bacterium | reverse complement strand
CAATTTTCTAGGTAGGCTCAGGTAATTCAAAGTAAGGTTAAGTAACCTTAACTCATTGATTTGGCGGAGAGGGGGGGATTCGAACCCCCGTTGGGATATTATCCCAAACACGCTTTCCAGGCGTGCGGTCATAATATCTTAAAGTGTATATTTGACGGTACTTATAGCTCACTATATAGTTGCAAAAGTTAATTTCCGGGACAAAACGGGGACACTTTATGGCAACTTTTGAATTGAGAGAATCTGGTTGGTGGCAGGCAAAAGTTCGTCGGAAAGGATATCCGGCACAATCTAAAACATTTGCGACAAAGTCTGCGGCGAAAGACTGGGCAAAGAAGATAGAAGCAAAAATGGCTGAAGGAGTTTTTGTTTCTGCATCAGACGCTGAGCGCACAACACTTGGCGACCTCATCGACCGCTTCATTACCGACTACGCGGAGAAGCCGGAAAATTATAAGCAGCGCGAAGACAAGAAGGAAGCTTGGCGCTTCCAACTGCAGCATCTCAAAAATGCTCTTGGCCAATATTCATTGGCCGTCATCGATCAAAAGCTCATCAGAAAATATCGTACTGATCGCGGCAATACGTTGTGGCGTGGTGAAAAAATAAAGGACAGCACCATCCGCAAGGAGATTTTCATGTTATCCAAACTGTTTTCGTACGCCGAAAAAGAGGAGAACATCACATTGCCACGTGGCAATCCCGTGGAGAAAATTAGCAAGCCAGGTGAGAGTAAAGGCCGCGACAGACGCCTTACCAAAGATGAAATGAAAAAAATCCTGGCTGAGTGCAAAGCAAGTCGAAACACCTACCTGCTACCTGCCGTGGAACTGGCCATCGAGCTGGCCATGAGGCAGGGAGAGATTCTTGCTCTGAATTGGAAGGATGTGGATCTGGGCAGGAGTATTGCAACTATACGCGAGAGCAAAAACGACAATGATGAAGTGCAGGGGCGGATCGTGCCACTTACACCTCGCGCGATTAATATCTTTAAGACTTTGCTGCGCAAGATCGAAAACAAAAAGGAGGTAATTCCACTTCAGCGGATGACGCTCTATCACGTCTTCCACGCGGCTGTCGTAAGGGCAGGAATAAAAGATTTCACGTTCCATGATTTGCGCCACGAATCGCTCAGCAGACTGAGTGAGAGGGGAGACTTCTCTATGTTGGAAATGGCCGCCGTCTCTGGCCATCGCACCCTCCAGATATTGAAACGATATAACCATCAGGATGCTGAGCGGTTGGCCAAGAAACTGAAGCGCAGTCGCGGAATTTGTAGAAGATAATTTGTAGAAGTCCAGATTTCATATGACAGACATTGTCCGATGTTCGGCCATGTACTAAACCGCTCCGCGGTATGGGTGCTCCGATTTGCTGCCTGGGGTAACCTGAACGATTGTTGAAACCCTGGTTCTGCTCCCATGTTGGTGCTGAGGCAATCCGCCTCATTACCAACAGGAGCATGATCATGACTTCATCGACCCAACCCATCTCCCCGTTACGCCAACGCATGCTGGACGACATGCGGATGCGCAAACTCAATCCCATGACGCAAATCGGTTACATCCGTTCAGTACGGCAGTTTGCGGAGTATCTCAAGCGCTCGCCCGACACCGCCACTGCCGAAGACCTGCGGCTCTATCAGCTACACCTGGTCGATCGCGGCACGTCGGCAGCGTCAATCAACTGTGCGCTGAGCGGGTTGAAGTTCTTCTGCGAGCACACTCTCGATCGCCCCGAGCTTATGCGTAAAATGCAATCCGTCCCGCTTCCTCACAAGTTGCCGGTGGTGTTGAGCCGCGACGAGGTGGCGCGGCTGCTCGCGGCATGCGGCAACCTGAAACATCAGACCGCCTTGTCGGTCGCCTACGGCGCCGGTCTGCGTGTCAATGAAGTGTGCTCGCTCAGAATCAGCGATGTCGATAGCCAGCGCATGGCGCTGCGCATCGAACAGGGCAAAGGCAGCAAGGATAGGTACGCCATGCTCTCGCCGGTGCTGCTTGAACGGTTGCGCGTCTGGTGGCAGTACGCCCATGCGCAGGGCAAGATGCGGGAAGGCGGCTGGCTGTTTCCCGGACTCGATCCGATCGACCCGCTCAGCAAGCGACAGCTCAACCGCGCCATTCATGCGGCAGCGGACGCGGCGAAGATCGACAAGCGCGTCTCGATGCACACGCTGCGCCACAGTTTCGCGACCCACCTGCTGGAGCAGAAGGTCGATATACGCGTGATTCAGGTGCTGCTCGGGCACCGCAAGCTGGAAACCACTGCGCGCTACGCTCAGGTTGCCACCGACCTGCTGCGCGAGGTGATCAGTCCGCTGGAAATCCTGCCGCCCCTGTAGCGTGCAGTCATGGAACGCCCACGCCTGGAGGTTGCGGATGTGTTCCGCAGCCACGGGCCTGCCTTTCGGCACAGCCTGCACGGCCACCTGAGCCTGGCTCAGCTCAAGGTGATGTCGGCCATCGAACAATGCCGCAGTGCGGCGCTGGGCGGTCATGTGCTGTGCTGCCCTGACTGCGGCGATACCGAGATTGCCTATAACTCCTGCCGCAACCGGCATTGCCCGAAGTGCCAGGCCAGTGCCGCCAAACGTTGGCTCGAAGCGCGCCAGACCGAACTGCTGCCGGTGGATTATTACCATGTGGTGTTCACCCTGCCGGAACCGGTCAGCGCGCTCGCCTATAGCAACAAGGCGGTGATCTATCGCCTGCTGTTCGAGGTTGCCGCGGAAACGCTGCGCACCATTGCCGCCGATCCCAAGCATCTCGGTGCGCGCATCGGAGCGACGCTGGTGCTGCACACCTGGGGATCGGCGCTGACGCACCATCCCCATGTGCACGGCATCGTGCCTGGCGGCGGCCTGTCTTTCGATGGCGAGCGCTGGATCGCCTGCAAGCCCGGTTTCTTTCTGCCGGTACGCGTGCTGTCGCGCCTGTTCCGGCGACGCTTCCTCGAAGCGCTCGACCGTGCGTATCGTGCCGGACAGTTGCACTTCTTCGGAGAGCAGAGCCATCTTGCAGATGCGACACACTTCATCGACTGGCTCGCGCCCTTGAAACAATGCGAATGGGTAGTTTATGCCAAACGTCCCTTTGCCGGGCCTGCGGCAGTGCTGGCTTATCTGTCGCGCTATACGCATCGCGTCGCCATTTCAAACAGTCGGCTGCTTGCCATGGACGAACGCGGGGTGACGTTCAAATGGAAGGATTATCGGGCCAAGGGAAATGCAAAACACAAGACCATGACGCTCGATGCCGGTGAATTCATGCGCCGCTTCCTGTTGCACGTGTTGCCCTGCGGCTTTCATCGTATCCGTCACTACGGGTTGATCGCCAACGGCGGGCGCAAAGAATATCTTGCGCGGGCTCGCGAGCTGTTACACGTCACGCCTGTCGTCGCGACTGAATCCGATACCACCGATGCAACCGTCAAATCCGTTCAGCCCACCTTCGTCTGTCCGCACTGCGGGGCGGCGATGCTGATCATTGAAACCCTGGCATGCATACAACCCATACGCGCACCGACCCATCTGCGAGGACCACCATGATGACGCGCGTTGTTTATTGTCAGGCAACACTTTGCCGGCACAAGCCGACAAGCTGCTGCTTTGCCTTGCGGGACCATAACGATGCATTTACCCCGGTACGCAGCGCATACATTGGGCTAAAAAATCTCGGCATAGACTGCCTGAACGACGTTTCACGCATGCTGATCGGACGGATGGAACTGTCAGGACAAAACCAACCCCATCAAATCCCCATAGCCGGCACGTCGATTTGAGTGTCGCAGCACCTCACGCGGTTTCCTACCTGGAGCGGTTATCCGACGCCTGCCCGGATCGGTCTGCTGCATCCTGATCGAGCAGCGGTGACGGGCTGGCGTCCGACAACCCTTAACCAAACCGGTCACAAGAACTTGGAAAACAAAAGCCGCTTTCACAGTTTTTCGGACATGCTCAGCTTCGATCTCAATCTCGGCCAATACCGACGTTAAGAAGGCTGACGTTGGCTGCGCATCTTCTGTTGATGAAAGTGCTCCAGTAGCACATTTAAGGTCGAATACGTCACGGGAGCGGATAGCCTCGTCCTCACCTCGCTAAGCGATTGCACGCTTTCCAATAGGACGTCGAGCTGGGCCACGCTCGCGGAAGCGGCATTGAGCGGATGAGCGTTGATGTGTTGGCCTGACGCCTCAAGCAGGCGTGTCTCTTCCTGAAACAAGCGCAGATTGGTGTTGAATTCCTCGACTTGCTTTTTTTTTGCATAGCCTGAATCGCATGTGAATTGGACCGACAACAAAGCGTTATAGACGTTCCTGAGCATCCAACGATCCTGGAGCGCGCCGTGGTCCAACAGAGTCACGGTGAGGCGCGTGATGTGCCGGTCTCGAAACTCCAGCCTCGTCCCGTCAGGGAAATGTATCGCGCCTGAACTCCGCAAAATACGCTCATGCCTGAGTGCCTGAGCTTGAGACGCAAACAGGCCACCCGCAAAATCGAGTAGCGCATCGCCCTGCGTGCCCGTCATGGCGCCCCGGGTCAGCGCCTTCGCTTTGCACTCGACAAGGATGATATTTTCCTCATCCTCGAATACGAAATCGCACTCGCCGGCACCAATTTCACCCAGATCGTAGCTTGCGTTCTCGAAGCACGGTTGAAAGCCGTGCTTGGCGAATAGGTGTTTTGTCAGCCGCTCTGCCGCATCGCCTCTCAGGCGGGAGATTTCCTGATTGGTCTTGTTGGCTCTCCAGGCTGCGAATGTGGCTTCGAACAGAGCTGGGCCCAGCACCGAGGCCGCTGGCAAAACGACACTGTTTCCCTTGAGCAGAATGAGCGGCTTGAAGATTGCGTCTGGTCCCTCGGCCCCGAAAGGGGAACGATAGTTTTTATTGGCCTCTCCCTCACTGTGCGCAAAGAACGGCAACATGGATTTAAAGACTCCATGGTCGAGGCTGTTTTCAACCAACTGGATCGGTACTACCTGAGTTCCCGGTCTGGCATGAGCTCTAAGAACCTGGGCCAGCTGTACCGCATCCGCAACATTCCAGCCGAGCCGCTGCTTCATATCGGCATCGAAGCCGTTGCCGAAAAAACCGGTGAGAAACTGAGGCGTGAAGCTGAGATGCCACTGACGAAGAGAGAAGCAGTGGTCGTAGTGAGCAACCTCTCGCAATCCATCCTCCAAGGATTGGGCATTCAATCCTAGAAACGCAAATTGTGAATAGGGTTCGAGGTCGAGCATCGCCACGAGATCGCGCGCTAGGCAGACAGCCTTTTCCCAAAAGGACTTGGCATTGCGTTCGTTGGATCCTCGGGCAGGCAGCTTGACAGCAATGTTATAGAGCAGCCCGGTCGGCAACGCTGGGGGCCTATCGCCAAGGCCGCCGGCATATTTCCTGCCGAATAGAATTTGCTCGTAGGCGTAATCTTGGGTCTGAAGGGCCGCCTGCATGATATTCGCCAGCGCATTGAGACAGCCTAGGCGATGGAGGCATTTCCAAATTTCGCCGACGATATTTTCGATACTCTCAGCCCTGAGCTGGTATCGGCCTGAGCGGATCGAAAAGGCGTAGCCGAGCCGTTTGATCCGAGTCGCTGCGTCCGCAACCGCTTTCGTGCGAGCGTTCGAGAATGGAAATC
>JAJXUF010000188.1:4067-5705 GCA_021783175.1 Pseudomonadota bacterium | reverse complement strand
GGGAACCGCGCCAATTGCGGGTGACGTTGGAGGTCAGGCTTTGAGGTGGCGGGATGCTGGCCGGGTCGTTGCCGGCCATCCCTCCCGTCCTTAACCGAAAAACGCGGCGTCTGCCTGGGCAGGTATCTCGACCCGGGTGAGCTTGGCCTTCTGCAGCACTTCCCAGAAGTAGCGATAGGTCGCGCGGTCGTGCAATTCGCCGTCGTACTGTATGGGTCCCCATCCGGCTGCCTGGGCGGCAAGCAGGATGTTGCTCGCGTCCGTCACCTCGTGGTAGTTCGGCTTCATCGCGTCCACGATGGCCTGGATCTGGGTCGGATAGATGCTCCACATGCGCATGAAGCCGAATTCATTGCGTGCGCGGCTGGCATCGGCGAACGTGGTCTCGGTATTTTTCAGGTCTAGCGTGACGTTGTGTGCGGGCACCACGCCATGCGCCAGAGCGGCCGCGACCACCTCGGCCTTGGCGCGCGCCAGCAGCCGGTGTTCGAACTGTCCCGGGCTGCGCATGGCCGTGGCGGGGATCGCCCCGTGGTGACCGCTGACGAAATCCATCAGCCCGAAATCCAGCACCTGCACCCAGGGCAGTGCGGCGATTTCATAGGCATCGTGCAGGGCGCCGTGCGTCTCGATCAGCGCATGGACGGGAATCTCGCGGCTGATGCCGCGGGAAGCTGCGACCTTCTGGATGTAGGCGATCATTTCCGCCGTCTGCGATGCGCGAGTGGATTTGGGGATGGTGATGTAGGCCAGCACCAATCCGGCGCCCCCCACCAGGATATCCACATCCTGCTTCCATGAAGCGTGTGTGTAATCGTGTATGCGCGCGCCTGCCATGCGATGTTTGTTGGCATCGGAATTCAGGACACGGACGATCATCTCGGCATGTTCGCGCTCCTGTCCGGCTGCGGCGCCGTCCTCGCAATCGCAGGTGATGTCGAAGATCGGTCCCAGGGTGTCCTGCAATGCGAGCGCCTTGAGTATGAGTTTTTCGCTGCCCGCGAAATGCTCGCAGCTTGGAATGACGGGGAACGGTTTCTCTCCCCCGAAAAGGGCCTGGTTTGGGTGTACGGCTGTAGACATGATGTTTTCCTTATTTGCGCGGCATTAAGATTGTGTAATCGAGATCGAGCACAACGTTGGGGTGGTAGACCTTCTTGCCGTTCTGCTCGATATGGGTATCGGGCAATTCCTTGGCAGGCAGGTTTTTCAGGCCGACCATGCGCAGGCGTAGCGCACCCAGGTCTTTTCTGCCCGGCAATTCCCAGCGTTCCAGCACTTCGGTCCAGGTGTAGAAGGTGTCGCCGCCGAAAGCCGGATTGCTGTGGGTGCCGGCATTGATGGCAGCGATCCACAGCGCGTTCTCCAGCCCGTCGTAGGAGAGCGCGCGGCAGACGGAGATGACATGGCCGCCGTACATGAGCCTGCGGCCGAACGGGGTGCCCTTCATCATCTGCGCATCGAAGTGCAGGCGCGCATTGTTCTGGTAGAGCTTGGTCGCCAGCGTGTGGTCGCTGTCGTCCACCGTCATGCCGGCCGGGTGGTTGATGCGTTCGCCGGGCGCATAGTCATCCCATAGTTTCTGTCCGCCGGTCAGGGCGGTCTCGAACCGGCTGGCATCCACGAATTTGGGAATAT
>JAJXUF010000188.1:0-4057 GCA_021783175.1 Pseudomonadota bacterium | reverse complement strand
ACCGGCACCACGGCAGGCAGTTCGGGAATGACTGTAGCGGGGGCGGGGCGGGTGAGGTCCTGCTTGTGCACCATGACCCAGCGTTTCCATTCGAGCACGGGCTCATGGTTCTGGTTGTGCGACACCGAATGCACGTACACCACGCCATTGCTGCCGCTGGAATTCTGCTTCAGCCCGATGACCGTGGACGACGTGTGCAGGGTGTCGCCTGGATAGACAGGCGACAGGAATCGAATATCGGCATAACCGAGGTTGGCGACGGCATTGACCGAGATGTCCGGCACGGTCTTCCCGAAGGCGATGTGGAACGCCAGCAGGTCGTCCACGGTGCGGTCGCGATAGCCCATGGCATGGGCCACCGGCTGCGCGCAGTGCAGGATATGGCGACTCCCGGTGAGCGCGATGTAGAAAGCGCAATCGCCTTCCGTGACGGTGCGCGGCGTGGCGTGCCGGAATACCTGGCCTATGTGAAAGTCTTCAAAATAGTTGCCGCGACCGGGTTCGTGCTTGCGGGTTTGTTCAGGCATAGGAGCTTTCCAGTTTTGCGATCATTTCGCTCAGGTTCAACAGGCGTTGTGCCGCCTTGACGTGGTGGTGTTCCACCAGGCGGTCGTTCACGACTACCGTGCCGCGTCCGGCCGCGTTGGCTGCGGACAGTGCGCTGATGATTTCCCGTGCGGTGTTCACTTCGGCCGTCTTGGGGGTGAAGGCGTCGTTGGCATAGGCGAGCTGCAAAGGATGCACCAGCGACTTGCCGTCGAAGCCCATGTCCCGACCCAGTCGGCACGCATACTCGAAGGCCTCCATGTTCTTTATATGGCTGTTGATGCCGTCGACCACGCCGCGGTTATAGGCTTTGGCGGCCAGGATTACCATGGAAAGACTGGTCAACAACGGGAAGCGATCCTTTGTGCTGTGGGCATGCATCTGCGAAATCAGGTCGGACGTGGCCATGATCATGCATGCGATCCGATCCGATGCACTGGCGATCTCTTCGGCATGAAGGACAGCCAAGGGACTTTCTATCATCACCATCACCGGCGTGTCCTGCCCGCCTGCACTGTCCAGTGCATCGAGCGCGGTCAGCACGTCGTCCCGGCTTTCGATATTGGTGAAAAGGATCGCGTCGGCGCCTATCTTCGCGACGGCCTTGATGTCTTCATGCCCCCAGGGCGATTCGAGGTCGTTGACGCGGATGACCACTTCGCGCGCGCCATACCCGCCCTTGTTGACGGCGTTCACCACATTCCGGCGCGAATCTTCCTTGGCGGCGATCAGTATCGGGTCGCCGAGATCCAGGATTACGGAGTCCGCCGGCAGGCCCTTCGCCTTTTCCAGGTAGCGTGTGTTGCAACCCGGCACGTACAGCATGGAGCGGCGCGGTCGAAAGTGCTTGTTCATGATTCCCCCTGTTGAAGTGTCATGTTCTATTTGATCGTTATCAAGAAATCGTCAGTTGATTCTATCGGGGGCAAAATTCAGTGTCAACAAAATTCTTATGTCTTATATAAGATATATAACACTTGATTAAGGGAAATTGGCGTGATAAATTCCCTCCACCTAATGACGACCGGCACCGACAGGAATGAAGCGATGGGATCTCCGATATTTCAGCCGTTGTACCAGCAGATCAAGGCGCTCATCACGCAAAGCCTGATCTCGGGCGAATGGGGCCCCGGGGCCGCCATCCCCAGCGAGATGGAATTGGCGGCGCGATTCGGGGTGAGCCAGGGAACGGTCAGGAAGGCGATTGACGAGCTGGCTGCGGAAAACATCGTGGTGCGGCGGCAAGGCAAGGGCACCTATGTGGCGACCCACTCCGAGGAGACCGTGAAACTCAGGTTCCTGCGGCTGGTAGCGGCCGACGGCAGCAAGGAGTTGCTGGATAACAAGCTGCTGAGCTGCGAGCGCGCCAAGGCTCCGGCCAATATTGCGCGGATGCTGGATATCAAGACCGGCAGTGCGGTGATAGAAATCAAACGGCTGTTGCTGTTTTCGGGCAAACCGCAAATTCTGGATCGCATCATTCTGCCTGCCGCAGCGTTCAAGGGAATCAACACCGAACGGATCGAGGCTTTCAACGGTTCGATGTACCGCATGTACGAAACGCTGCTGGGCATACACATGGTGAGGTCCGAGGAGCGTCTGACTGCTGTGGCGGCAGATGCGGAAATCGCAGCGGCGCTGAATCTCAAATCCGGAGCGCCGCTGCTGAGCATAGAGCGCGTGTCCTTTACCTATGGCGACAAGCCGATGGAATGGCGCCTGGGTTTATGCCTGACGGATGATCATTATTATCTGAATCACCTTGAGTAAGGATGGCCGGATCGGGATGTCCGGTGAAGTGAAATGAAATAGAGGCTGGGGGAGGGATCATGGTAAAAAATCAAAATGAACATGTCGCCGGCAAGGGCTCGTCCGGCAGTGCGGACGCAAGTGTGCTGGGCGGCTTCTGGCCGGGAATCCAGCTGTACTATCCGCCGGTCAAATATGCGCCTTCGCTGGGCATCTACGAAGACCTCGAAGCGGCGGCGCAGCGCATGAAGAAGCATGCGCACCAGACGCACGCGCACACCCTGATCTTCGACCTGGAAGACGGTTGCCGCCAGAAGGAAATGAGCCGGACGTTGCTCAGGCAGGAATTGCCCAAGTTCAAACGCAGGCATGAAGTCGCCATTGCCATCCGGGTGAACCCCTTCCGCACCGAGGAGTACGAGCTCGACATGAAACTGGTCAAGGATCTGGCCGAGCATATCGATGTGGTGATGCTGGCAAAGGCGGGGGAGGCCTACGGCGCGCCGGAAGTCCGGGATTTGTCCAATTTCCTGGTGGGCCTGAATCATCCAATCAGCATACAACCCATCATAGAACATCCCAAATCGCTGAAGATTGCACCCGACCTGATGCAATACAGTACGGTCAAGCATGTGGTGTTCGGCATCCACGACTTTTCGAAGGCGATGGGTATCCAGATCACGCCCGAGCACTGGACCGAAGAGCTTAAATATTTTCTCAACCAGATCATGTTTGAGGCGCGCATCGCAGGTAAGGGCGTGATCGGCGGGGTGGAAACGCTGATCGGTTCCAGCAGCATGCCGGAGAACTTCGTCGAGCCGCACGATGTGCGGCGCTGGCTGGATTTGCACGGCGAAAACGAATCGCACATCGTCTACAAGCATGCCTGCCAGGAAGCGGCAAACGGGTTGACCGGGAAGCAGGTCATCCATCCGGCGCATATCCATCTGTGCAAGGTGGCGTACACCCCGTCGCCTACCGAAGTATCGCAAAAGATCCGGATACTGAAGGCGGCCATCGAGGCGGATGCGCTGTTGGGCGGAGCCATCAAGTTCGAGGGCGAGATGCTTGATCCGCCCATGTTCGGCAAGGCCCTGCAGACACTGTTGCGGGCGCATGCGCTGCGATCTCTCACGCCCGCAGACACCGAATTCGCCATGACGGTGCTGCAGCTGATGCCTGCACAAGTCATCCGTGAAAACTGGCCATACGGCGTAATTTTGTAGGAGCAACCATGACAAATTTCAAACCATTCGCGCCCTGGACATGGCAGATCCCCGAACATTTCAACATCGGTGTGGCCTGTACCGACGCACATCTGCATACGCCTGCCGCGGAAAACATCGCGATGATCGTGGAAGACGACAAGTTGGGCACGTCGCAGATCACCTTCTCGCAATTGTCCGAACGCACCAGCCGCTTCGCCCAGATATTGCGGAATCTCGGGGTGGGCCCCGGCGAGCGCATCCTGATCCGGCTTCCCAACTCCCTGGACTATCCGACCGCATTTCTGGGTGCGATGAAATGCGGTGCCATTTCCGTGCCGACCTCCACTTTGCTGACGGGGGAGGAAGTGGTCTACCTCTCGCAGGACTCGGGCGCTGCAGTGCTGGTCACCGACAAGGCGGCATGGGCCACGCTCAAGGACCAGTTGCACGATGCGGTCAACCTGCGCCACGTGCTGCTGTCCGGTCCGGGAGAAGTGCAGAAAATCGAAGGATTGGATGTGCAGGACCTGGATTCGGTGCTGGCGCGAATAGAG
>JAJXUF010000187.1 GCA_021783175.1 Pseudomonadota bacterium | reverse complement strand
GCCCTTGCCGCGCGGCACGTCCGGCTTCTGGTCATGCAGCGGCTCGTGCACAAAAGAGCGGGCCTTGTACGGACAGGCCATCATGCAATAGCGGCAGCCGATGCAGCGATGCTTGTCCACCAGCACGATTCCGTCTGCACGCTTGAACGAAGCACCGGTCGGACAAACGTCCACGCAGGGCGGTTCCTCGCAATGCTGGCACATCATCGGCAGCGACGTTTCGCGGCCGCTACTGATGTCCTTGATATCGATCTTGCGCATCCATTGAGAATCGGTAGGTAACGTTCCTCCCGACAATCCATTTTCCTTGTTGCAAGCCGTGACGCAATCGTTGCAGCCGGTCTTGCATTGTGCAGTATCGATCAGCATGCCCCAGCGCACCTTGCTGCTGGCCGCTTCCGTTTTGCCATGTGCCGTATCGAACAACAACATGCCCGGCGCGATGGCTACCGCCGCAGCTCCCAGGGATGTCTTCAGGAATTGTCTGCGTTGTGTGTCGTGATCGCTCATTTCCCATCCTTCGTGACGAGCGCCACACTGCGTTTGCTGGCGTGGCATTCGAAGCAATCGATTTTAACCGCCTCGTAACGGTGGCAACCTGCACAGAAGCTGTCCTCCCGCGCGATCACGCTGTCGTCTTTCAAGCTGGCATGGCAATCCACGCAGTTTTTCAGGCTGATCTGTTCGTCGCGTATCCCTTTGCGCACCGCTTCGTCGCGTTGATGTATAAGCAGGTGCATATGGTTCTTGCGCATCCACTGCGGATCTCGTACGCACTGCCCGCCCTTGCCGATATCCAGCTTGGGCGCATTCGCCTCGGTAGCCCATGCCAACGGGATGCAAAGGCAAAGCAATAGCGTTACGAGCAGCTTCATTATTCGCCCAAGCCCATTTGGATATAGCCAGTCGGACATACGTCTGCGCAAATGTGGCAGCCGATGCACTTGTCATAGTCGGTAGCAACGTAACGCCCCAATGTAGACTCGGTCTTCTTGACGCGATACACGGCAGTCTGCGGGCAATACACGACACAGTTGTCGCACTCGAAACACATGCCGCAGCTCATGCAACGCTTGGCTTCGGCAACGGTCTGCTTCTCATCCAGCACGCCCAAACGATCCTGGAAGTTGCCCAATGCACTTTCCTTGTCCAGTGTGGTCACTGCTCGCTGGTTGCGAGCCACATAAGAGAAGTGCCCGAGGAACAGCTTGTCATGCGGAATGATGTAGCGGTCGGAACGGTTATCGAAATTATGTACCGCGGCGTTGGAATTGCATGTGCCACGCATCGGCTCGTGATTTTCTTTAGGCTCGAGACCTTTTTCAGCCAATTTCCTGATCAGATCGAATTGGTGCGCGTCGATCTTCGGACGTTTTTCCAGTTCTTGTCCATTCATATAGTGATGGATACCGTCGGCCGCGATGGAACCGTGTCCGATAGCCGTAGTCAGCAGATGCGGCCGGATCACGTCTCCGCCGGCGAATACGCCGGGTTGTCCGTTCACCACATAATTGCGGTCGGTCGACACAGCACCCTTGCCGTTGTTGAATTGTTCCAGTCCGGTGAAATCGACCGCCTGGCCGATCGCAGAAACGATCAGGTCGGCTTCGATGTCGTGTTCGCTGCCTTCGATGTTCTTGATCTCCAGCTTGCCGCCCGCCATCTTGGCTTCGCACTTCACCACTCGCAGTGCCGTCGCACGACCGTTAGCGTCCCGCACGAGGCCAACAGGCGCCAGACTGCCGATGATATGAATACCCTCGGCCAGTGCCTGCTCGATTTCGTGCTTGTTGGCCTGCATCTTGTCGATGTTGAAAATCGAGGTCAGCGTGACTTCAGCACCTTGTTTGGCGGAAATATCAGCGACATCGTGTGCCAGTCTGCCGGCAATGGCGAGTTCGGCATCGGTCGGTTTGGCATGCTCGATATGACCGAGACGGCGCGCTACTGTCGCCACGTCGATGGAAGTATCGCCACCGCCAACCACTACCACTCGTTTGCCTACATGCTGCAGGCGCCCGTCGTTAAAGGCCTTCAGGAAAGCTGTCGCCGTGACCACGTTGGGTGCCGCACTGTCTGCGATAGGCAAGGCACGGCCGGCCTGAGCCCCCATGCCCAGGAACACTGCGTCGAAATCCTTGCGGATCTGTTCCATGGTGATATCGGTACCTACGCGAGTCTTCATGCGTGTTTTCACACCCAGATCGAGAATCCGCTGGATTTCCGCATCCAGTACATCGCGCGGGGTACGGAAGCCGGGAATACCGTAGCGCATCATTCCGCCCAGGAATTCATGTTCGTCGAACACGGTAACTTCGTGTCCTTTCAACGCCAATTGATAGGCGCAGGATAAACCGGCCGGGCCAGCACCGAGGATGGCAACTTTCTTTCCTGTCGTTTGAGCAGGCTTATTGAATTTGAGCTTGTTGGCGATCGCATATTCGCCCAGGAAATGCTCGACCGAATTGATGCCGACATGGTCTTCCACTTCGTTGCGGTTGCAACCCGTCTCGCACGGAGCCGGGCAGACGCGTCCCATCACCGAAGGGAACGGATTGGCTTCGGTCAAACGACGCCATGCGTATTCCTGCCACGGCATGCTCGGCTTGCCGTCAGCACCAACGGGCGGCTTTTCGGTGCCGCGCACGATGGCCAGATAGCCGCGAATATCTTCACCCGCAGGGCAGCTGCCCTGGCAGGGTGGCGTGGACTGGATGTAGGTCGGGCATTTATAGGTATAACTGGCCTGAAAGATTTGTTCGTTAAAACGACGTGCTTTGTTATCGCCATCCTTGTAACGACGGAACGTGATCTTCTGTGGGGTTTCGCTCACTACTGACATTTTCCTATCTCCTCTTTATTTCGGTCCTAACTGGATCGCATTGCTAACCAGTTGATGCACGCCGCCCACCATCTTTCTATCGAATCCATAGATGGGCATGATTTTGGTAAATTGTGCTTTGCAAATTGCACAGATGGTTGCCATGAAATTCACTCCGTGTTCATCTACGGCCTGTTGCAATACTTCCATTCGCGGCAACGCGCCTTTTACGCGCAGGTCAAGCAGATCGTCGGTCAGCAATCCGCCGCCGCCGCCGCAACAGAAGGTCTGTTCGCGCGTGGTATTCGGCGCCATCTCGATGAAATTGTTGGCGACCGCCCGGATGATGTTGCGCGGGATTTCGAATTGGCCGCCGGGCAGATCGCCCATGCGCGAGCCCCGCGCCACATTGCAGGAATCGTGGAATGTGATGATGTGTTTATCGTTCGCCGACTTGTCGAAGGTCAGACGGTTATCCTGAATCATGTCCCAGGTGAACTCGCAGATATGGGCTGGCTGCTTGTAGCGATGATCCAATTGTTTTTGCAGCATCTGGGCAAAGTGGTCATTGGCATCGGCCCCTTCCCCGACTCCGGTCAGGGTATTCCAGAAGCTGTACGCCACGCGCCACGCATGGCCGCATTCTCCGACCACGATGCGTTTTACGCCGAGTTCCAGTGCGGCTTGGCGGATGCGCAGTGCAATGGTGCGCAGTTGATCGTAATTGCCGATGAACATGCCGAAATTGCCTGCCTCGGACGACATCGACGATAGCGTCCAGCTGGTGCCGGTGGCATGGAATACCTTTGCATAACCGATCAGGCTGTCGATATGCGGCTCGGCGAAAAAGTCGGCGGACGGCGTGATAAGCAATACTTCCGCACCCTTCACATCCATCGGGAAGCGGACATCGATGCCGGTGGCATCCTTGACGTCCTCTTCCAGACCTTCCAGCGTATCGAGCAACGCCGGGCCGGGCAGGCCGAGATTGTTGCCGATCTTGTGTACCTTGCCGATGATCTCGTTGGAATATTTCTGTCCGTAACCGACGGTGTCGAGTATCTCGCGCGCGGCCATGGTGATTTCGGCAGTGTCGATGCCATAGGGACAGAATACCGAGCAGCGGCGGCATTCGGAACACTGATTGAAATAGTTGTACCACTCGTCCAGCACTTCGCGCGTCAGGTCGCGCGCGCCGACCAGTTTAGGGAACAGCTTGCCGGGCAAGGTGAAGTAGCGGCGATAGACACTGCGCAGCAGGTCCTGACGCGCCACCGGCATGTTCTTCGGGTCTTGCGTGCCGATGAAATAATGGCATTTGTCGGAGCAGGCGCCGCAATGCACGCAGGCATCCATGAATACTTTGAGCGAACGGTATTTGGACAGCAGATCGCCCATCTTCGCGATGGCACGGTCATGCCAGTCTTCCACCAGTTGGCCGGGAAAACCGAGGGCTTCATTCAGCTTTTCGCCTGCAACAAATGGCCCTTTTCCTTCCATCGCTCCCGGCTTCAATGCGGGGATGATGGGAAAGACGCGATAGGCCGGTGCTGTTATGTCCGCCATGCTATTTCTCCGATTCCAACTTGGCAGCCCAAGCGCTCAGATGGCGCTTCTCCCGCGAGTCGTCTTTCTGGTTGCGTGTCGGCGAAAAAAAGACTCCTGGCGCATGCAGCAGTTTGCTGTTGGGGAACACGACCAGGAGTGACACAACTAACGACAGATGAACCATTAACAACAGATCGGCAGGAAGCATTCCAACTTCAAAATGCATCAAGCCAAGGAAATATGTCTTCACTGCAATCACATCGGTGTGTGCAGCGAACTTCATCATCAAACCTGAAGCGGCTATACCGATAAGCAACAGCAGCATCAAGTGATCAGAGGGGGTCGAGATGTAACGGATGCGCTCGACAAACATGCGTCGCGCCCACAGTCCGCACAATCCCAGCAGCATGGTTATTCCTGCATACATCCCGAACGGCTGGATGAATGCGACCAATCCCCAAACCGGTTCGGTGAAATAGCGCAGATGACGCAGGATCACCAATAACAGACTGGCATGGAACAACCAGCCCAGACCCCATATCCACAAATTGGCCTTGAACAGGCTTTCGAAGAACACCACCTCGCGCGTCATGCGCAACACCACGCCACCGGTTGTGGTAGGCGCAGGTGTCGTCGGTATCTTTAGCGGAGCCGGGGTGCGGGCGTAGGTGCTGATACGATAGAGCAGCCCTACGACAAGCAACAGCGTCGCGAGATAAAACAGGATCGCAAAAACGATGCTCGCCATGAGAGAGTCCCTATAACCTGACCTGGATCAAACGCAACCTGTGGGCTTGGGCAGACCGGCGATCTTGCATGCCTGTTTGCCTGGACCGTACGGGAACAGGCCATACAGGTACTCGCTGTTGCCTTTTTCCGCACCGAGTTTCTTGCCGATGGCTTTGGTCAGGACGCGCACTGCCGGAGCGATCTGGTATTCCTCGAAATACTCGCGCAGGAAGTTGACGACTTCCCAGTGCTGCTCGGTCATGGTGACGTTCTCAGTCTGTGCGATGTAATTCGCGACCTCGGTGTTCCAATCGGCCAGATTGGTCAGATAACCTTCTTCGTCAGTTTCGTAGCTTTTGCCGCCTACTTCGATTGTTGACATGCTATTTCTCCTTCTGTTTGTTACTGATTAAAGCCAGGATTGGCAGGTTTTGTTACTGCTAGTCAGATCGACGAAACCGCCATAATCGACTGGTGAAACACCTTCGATGAGCCGGTCGCCCAAGCCGCGTGCTTCTAGATCCGGCATCAGAACATGTACCTTGAAGCGTCCCATGGCAGCCCGGAGTTTGGCTTCGGAAGCATTGCCTCGCGCCGCCGCATAGACACCATCCTCGATAAGCAGAATGTCCCCGCCCGTCGCCGTA
>JAJXUF010000042.1 GCA_021783175.1 Pseudomonadota bacterium | reverse complement strand
GTGCGCAATTTGGAGGCAATGCATACTGATTTGTTCGTAGTACGCCACAGGGAATCGGGCGCCGCTCATCTTATAGCCCAGCATGTACCTCCGCACGTCCACATCATCAATGCCGGCGACGGCCGCCATGCGCATCCGACCCAGGGTCTGCTCGATGTCTTCACAATACGTCGCTACAAAGGCCAGCTTGAAAAGCTGAGAATTGCAATTGTCGGAGACATTCTGCATTCGCGCGTCGCGCGCTCCCAGATCCATGCTCTCACGACTTTGGGCGCCGCCGAGGTGCGGGTGGTGTCGCCCTTGACGCTACTGCCGACTGCAGTAGAAAGACTCGGAGTACAGGTGTATACGGATATACGTGCCGGACTCGATGGCGTCGATGTCATCATCATGCTGCGCTTACAACGCGAGCGCATGAATGGTGCCCTGATTCCAAGCGAGCAGGAGTACTTCAATCTTTACGGACTCACCCCGAAAAAGCTTTCCTATGCCAGACCGGACGTGATCATCATGCACCCAGGACCGATGAACCGCGGTCTTGAGATTGATTCTGCCGTTGCCGATGGACCGCACTCAGTCATCCTGCCGCAGGTTACCAACGGCATAGCCGTTCGCATGGCGATCATGGCTCTCATCATGGGTGGCCCCGTGGCAGGTGCAACGCCACCCGACGGGAGAAATGCCGAATGAATTTAGCTATTACCGGTGGGCGACTGATTGATCCCGCCAATGGCGTGGATGGCCAGCAGAATCTCTACGTTGATGATCAGGGATTCATTGTTGGAGTTGGATCTGCGCCGAGCGGTTTTAAGCCTGAACGCACCATTGACGCACGCGGCAAGCTGGTATTTCCGGGCCTAATTGATTTGCGTGCACGTCTGCGCGAACCAGGCCTCGAATACAAGGCCACAATCGAGAGCGAAACGCGGGCCGCGGTCTGCGCCGGCATCACCACGCTATGCTGCCCACCAGACACCTACCCTGTTATCGACACCCCGGCAATGGCTCAGATGATCCAGCAGCGCGCCTGGCGCTTCGGGTTGGCATTTGTGCATCCTCTGGGCGCGTTGACACAGGGCCTGCAGGGCAAGCTGCTGACGGACATGGCGGCACTCGACGAAGCAGGCTGCGTCGGGTTCAGCAACGCCATTGAACCGGTGACTGACACGCTGGTAATGCGTCGCGCAATGGAATACGCAGCGACCTTCGATTTGACAGTCTTTCTGCACGCCGAGGACCCATGGCTTCGAAATGGGGGCTGTATGCATGAAGGTGAGGTCAGCACACGCCTCGGCTTGCCCGGAATTCCCGAGGCGGCAGAAACGGCCGGAATCGCGCGCGACCTTGCTCTGGTCGAGCAGACAGGAGTGCGTGCCCACTTCTGCCAACTTTCAAGTTCGCGGGCAATAAGTATGATTGCGGCCGCGCAGCAGCAAGGCCTGCCGGTAAGCGCAGACGTTACCACGCATCACCTTCATCTTACCGAGCACGATATCGGCTTTTTCAACACCCAGTGTCATGTCCTGCCGCCGCTGCGCGCGAGTCGCGATCGCGACAGTCTGCGGGCAGCCATAAAAAGTGGCGTCATTACAGCGATATGCTCCGACCATCAGCCGCATGAGCCCGACGCCAAACTGGCGCCGTTTGCCGAGTCCGAACCTGGCATTTCCGGCCTCGAGACGCTGTTGCCGCTTACCCTGAGGCTGGTGGAGGAGAAAGTTCTGAATCTGTCGGAGGCAATAGCCCTGCTTACCAGCAAACCGGCGGAGATCCTTGGAATCGAAGCAGGTCAGCTTGGCGTTGGGGCCACCGCGGACATCTGCATTTTTGATCCAGGCGCGGTCTGGACCCTTTCGGTAGACCGATTCGTGAGTCGCGGCCATAACAGCCCGTTTCTTGGCTGGGAATTCCGCGGTGCCGTGACCCACACATTGGTCGGCGGTAAGCTCGCATTTGAAAATGAGTAAGCTTGGGAAGGACTGCTAAACGTTGCTCTTGTTCGGGAGCCAAAACGCCTCTCAAGCGGAAAGCCCATCCGGCGGACGGATTGTCGACAACAATACTACTATGCCGCCACCAGCTCGTCCGCGGCGTGCGGCACGGCGTCTCGGCCCGTAACACGCCGCGCCGGCCGCGAAAGCTCCATTCAGAAGGTCACATTGCGCATGGAGTCGCCTAATGACTGCCCCTTTGCGTCCTTACCCTCCAGCTTGATGCGCAGTCGCAGATCGTTGACCGAGTCAGCATTGCGCAGGGCATCGTCGTAGCTAATAAGTCCGCTTTCGTAAAGGTTGAACAGCGACTGATCGAAAGTCTGCATGCCCGCCTCCGTCGACTTTGCCATAAGTTCCTTGATGCCATGAACTTCCCCTTTGAGAATAAGGTCGGCGATAAGCGGCGAATTGATCATCACTTCCACCGCCGGCACCCTTCCCTTTCCAGTCTTCATTGGTATGAGGCGCTGTGATATGACCGCCTTGAGGTTCAGCGACAAATCCATGAGAAGCTGGTTCCGTCGATCTTCCGGGAAGAAGTTTATGATTCGGTCAAGCGCCTGGTTTGCGCTGTTGGCATGCAATGTCGCGAGGCACAAGTGGCCGGTTTCGGCAAAAACAATGGCGAAATCCATGGTTTCGCGCGACCGAATTTCGCCAATAAGGATGACATCTGGCGCCTGCCGCAGTGTGTTCTTGAGCGCAGCATCAAAAGATTCCGTGTCCACCCCGACTTCGCGCTGGGTGATAATGCAGTTACGCGGATCATGCACAAACTCAATCGGGTCTTCTATCGTGATTATATGCCCGTAGCTATATTCGTTGCGGTACCCGATCATGGCTGCCAGCGAGGTAGTTTTACCCGACCCGGTGGCGCCAACGAAAATCACGAGTCCGCGCTTTGTCAGCGCAACGTCCGCCAATACCTTCGGCAGGTTAAGTTCGTCAAATCGTGGAATCTTGCTTTCGATGGTACGCAACACCATGCCGACACAACTCTGTTGCATAAAAATGTTAACGCGGAAACGGCCAATTTCTTTTGGGCTAATAGAGAAATTGCACTCGTTACTCGCCTCGAACTGCCGCCGCTGCTCTTCTGTCATGATGCCGTAGGCAAAGGCACGCGACTGTTCCGGTGTCAGCGCCTGCTTGGTGACCGGGGTCACTTTGCCGTCGATCTTGATTGATGGCGGGACACCCGCGGTAATAAACAGGTCTGACGCTTTCTTGTGGACCATGAGTTTCAATAGATCGCTGAAAACCATTTACTTCTTGCCTCCAGTTGCTGCCGCGCCACTTGCGCTCGACATGCCACTTCCGAAGTTGTCTTTATTTACCGCGTACGAGCGCGCCTCTTCGACGTGGACCAGGCGATTCCGCACCATCTCCATGAGGCACTGATCCAACGTCTGCATTCCCAAAGACTGGCTGGTTTGCATGGCTGAGTACATTTGCGCAATCTTGTTCTCGCGGATCAGATTGCGAATTGCCGGCGTGCCGATCATGATTTCATGTGCTGCGACTCGTCCGCCGCTAGGCTTCTTTAATAGGCTCTGCGAAATCACGGCGCGCAGACTTTCGGAAAGCATCGCGCGCACCATGTCCTTTTCCGCTGCCGGAAAAACGTCGACCACACGATCCACAGTCTTGGCAGCCGAACTGGTATGCAGGGTCCCGAATACCAAGTGTCCGGTTTCTGCCGCTGTCAGCGCCAGGCGTATGGTTTCGAGATCTCGCAATTCGCCGACCAGGATCACGTCGGGGTCCTCGCGCAGAGCTGAGCGCAGCGCGTTGTTGAACCCCAGAGTGTCGCGACCGACTTCGCGCTGATTGATCAGGCAGTTCTTGCTGACATGGACGAATTCAATCGGATCCTCAATAGTCAGTATATGTTCGTGGCGATTCTCGTTTACATAGTTGATCATCGCCGCGAGCGTCGTGGACTTACCCGAGCCGGTAGGACCTGTCACCAACACGATGCCACGCGGCTGGTCGCAGATTTCCTTGAAACTTGGCGGACAGCCGAGCTGTTCCAGAGTTAGAACCTTGGAAGGGATAGTACGGAATACCGCGCCAGGTCCGCGCTGCTGGTTAAAAGCATTTACGCGGAAGCGTGAGATGTTTGGCAGATCGAAGGAGAAGTCTGTTTCCAGGAACTCCTCGTAATCCTTCTGCTGCTTGTCCGTCATGATATCGTAAATCATGTTGTGGACGGTCCGATCGTCCAGGGGGTCCACGTTTATACGCTTGACATCGCCGTCGATACGAATGAGCGGCGGCAGGCCGGCAGATAAATGCAGATCCGAGGCGTTCTGCTTGTAGGCAAACGCCAGAAGCTCGGCGATATCCATTAATGATCTCCTGTCGGCGGGTCTTCAAAACTAGGCTATTTCTAGTATAACGGGCCAATACTGACAAACAAGGTTGCTCAAGAACCCGGGTAACCCCGCCGGTCGGTGGCAGTCGACCAGCGAACTATTATAAATACGGCCCGGTTGCCCGCTCGGGCGGCGTTTCCGTGTAGCTAGTGAATAGCTTCAAACTGCCTGGCATGCGATATTTCACGGGTCCGATAGCCCCAAAGGCTTTCACTTGGCTACCGTGTCGTTCTACACTGACGTCCGGGAGCCCGATTTCACCAGGAATGACTACAAAACATCACATCATCGGTTTCATAGGAGCCGGCAATATGGCGCGCAGCCTGGCCGGTGGGCTGCTCAATAACGGATGGCAGAAACAGAACCTTGTTTTTGCCGATCCCGATGAGAACCAGCGGCAGGCCGCAAAAGATGCGCTTGGACTTGCCGCCTATGAAGACAACGAGAAGCTTGCCGCTCACGCCGACGTACTGGTGCTAGCGGTCAAACCACAAGCGTTACGTAACGTGCTGGCCGGCATCGCCGATGCGGTACGGAAGAAGAAACCTCTCGTTGTATCGGTCGCCGCGGGAATTCGAGTGGGAGATATCCAACGCTGGCTGGGCGGCGGGACAGCTATCGTACGGGTCATGCCTAATACCCCGGCGCTCATTGGCTCCGGTGCGACCGGACTCTATGCCAATGCCGAGGTTACCCCGGCGCAGCGTGATGAGGCCGAGTCAATCCTGCGCGCAGTCGGGGTAACCGTTTGGCTGGAAAACGAAGCTCTCATGGACGTCGTCACCGCCGTATCCGGCAGTGGGCCGGCGTACTTTTTTCTCGTGATTGAGGCGCTCGAACGCGCCGCGATCGCACATGGTCTTGACAAAACCACGGCACGCCTGCTGTCGATGGAAACGGCCTATGGCGCCGCCAAGATGGCGCTTGAGGGAGGAGCGGAGCCGGCAGAATTGCGCCGCCGGGTTACGTCACCGGGAGGAACGACAGAGCGTGCAATTCAGGTGCTGGAGCAGGGGCAGTTGCGTCAATTGTTCGATACGGCTGTAGCAGCCGCCATCGCGCGCTCGCGCGAACTGGCGGAGATGCTCGGAAAAGAGTAATGGACGGATTTTTCTCGCAGGCGGGCGCTTTCCTAATAAACACCCTGTTCGGTATGTACATACTGGCGGTTCTGTTGCGCTTAATGCTCCAGATGGTACGGGCAGATTTCTACAATCCGGTTGCGCAGTTTCTGGTCATTGTCACCAATCCGCCGTTACTTCCGTTGCGCCGCATTATTCCCGGGCTTTGGGGCATTGATCTCGCCTCCGTTGTGCTTCTTTTGGCCCTCGAGGCAGTGGAGCAGTATGTTCTTGCCTTGTTGCGTGGATTCGGAATCACCGCGCTGGCTCTGCTGGTCCTGGTGACTTCACAGATTGTTGAACTCGTGCTCTACGTCTTTCTCTTCACCATTCTGGCGCGAGCCATACTCAGCTGGGTTGCGCCATATCCGCGCAACGCTGTGATGCATCTTCTCGTGAACCTGACCGAACCGCTGCTCCGACCCGCGCGCCGTATCATTCCGCCGGTCGGGGGCCTTGATCTGTCACCGATTGCGGTGCTCATCTTGTTGGAGTTGGCTATCATGCTCGTGGAACATGGAACTTTGAGCATCGCACAATCAATACTGTGAGCGGATGCCTGCTTGGTGGAGCGCGAAGTTGCCGCGGTGCGTTGGGATGGATCCGATCTAATTCTGAGGCTCCGGGTTCAACCGCGTGCCCGCAGCGACGGGATTGTAGGAGTGCATGGCGACAGCATTCGCGTGCGCGTCAGCGCACCGGCGGTGGAAGGCCTAGCTAACGCCGGCCTCATATCGCTGCTAGCTGAGTGCTTCGGTGTGCCGAAAAACCGCGTCACTTTGCTGCACGGTCACGGCGGTAGAACCAAACTGGTGCGCATTGTCGCGCCGACCGTGCTGCCGCAATGGGTTTGATTTGACTGCGCCCGCCGGACACTTCGGCAATTTTCTATACTTGAATTGCCTGATATCTGGTCATAACGCAACCCAGCTGACGGCACGCAAAAACCGAGCGAATGTCGCCCGTGTTTTTCGGAACATTCTTTGCAATAATCCTAACCGACCCAGATGTTTGCGCCACGGACCTGGGGGGATTTGGTTCCATGACTGCCGCGAGTACCTTTTCCAGACGATTGGCCAGCTACCGTAAGTGGCGCGAAGATATTATCGTTGCCATCAGCGGTTACCAGAACTGGGTGGAACAGCAGGGTCTGGGAAATGGCGAAGATGATCTGCGGATTTATGAGCTTCTGGACAGTCTGCGAACGGACAAACTTACCGTGGCTTTGGTGGCCGAATTCTCGCGCGGAAAGTCAGAGCTCATCAATGCCATATTTTTCGCCGACTACAAACAGCGCCTCCTCCCATCGGAGGCGGGGCGCACCACGATGTGCCCGACCGAGCTTCAATACGACGAGCGCCTACCACCCTGCATCAAGCTGCTGCCCATTGAGACACGATCCTCCTCGCTAACCATAGCGGAATACAAGCGCACTCCCATTCAGTGGACAACGTTGCCACTCGAACTGGGATCTGCAAAAAAGATGGCGGAGACACTCAGGGAAATCGTCAAGACCAAAAACGTGAGTGTGCGTGAAGCGCAGGACTTAGGTCTCCACCGCCCCATAGGCGGCCAAGAGGCGGGCAAGGTCAACGGCGAGGGCAAAGTGGAAATTCCCGTTTGGCGACATGCCGTTGTTAATTACCCGCACCCTTTACTCAAGCAGGGACTGGTCATTCTCGATACACCGGGCCTGAATTCGCTGGGAACCGAGCCAGAGCTAACCATGAGCATGCTGTCCAAAGCGCAGGTCATCCTGTTCGTGCTCGCGGCAGATGCGGGGGTTACCAGGTCAGATCTGGAAGTTTGGAACAGCCATGTGCGTGTCGCAAGAGGCAGGAGGCAGAACGGATGTCTCGCCTTGCTCAACAAGATCGATATTTTGTGGGACGAATTGCAGGGGGAAGAGAATGTAGCTGCCACCATCTCGCGCCAAGCGCAGGATGCCGCACGCACCCTGGGAATAGACCGCAACAAGGTGTTTCCCGTCTCGGCACAGAAGGGTCTGCTTGGCAAGATAAAAGCGGACCACGCCATGGTGGAAAAGAGCGGTCTGTTGGCACTCGAAGTCAGTCTTTCGGAGGATCTGATCCCCGCAAAGCAGCATTTTCTTCAAGACAAGGTAGCGCGCGAAATTGGCGGCATGGTCGAAAGTACGGAGGCTGTGGTCGGGGCGCGCCTCGCTGCAACAAATAGTCAGCTTAAGGAGCTTAGAGGGCTTGGCGGCAAGAGCCGGGATGTCATCCAGGAGCTAGAGGTGCGCCTCCAGACCGAAAAAGAGGCCTACGACAAAAAACTCGAGAGCTTTCAGTCAACGCGATTAGTGATGTCGGACCAGATCAATATCCTTCTTGATTACCTGAGCCTGGAAAACTTCGATCGACTGATAAGCAAAACCCGTCAGGACATGCAGGACAGCTGGACGACGCACGGCCTCAAACATGGCATTACCAGCTTTTTCCGCGGCGCCGCGGAAATGATGGACAAGGTAAACAAGCAGACACACCAGATTAAGGGGTTAGCCGACGCAATTTACAAGAAGTTCGACGCCGAACATGGAGTCGCCAGACTCAAGCCAGTGGGTTTCTCGGTTCTGAGTTACCGCAGTGATTTGCAACGGCTGCAAGATGAAGCCGAGGTATTCCGCACCAGCCCAATCATGCTGATGACAGAACAGCACTTCGTCATCAAGAAATTCTTCATTACTTTGGTCAGCCGGGCACGTGGCATATTCGAAGAATGCAACGGCGGCGCCAAAGCATGGAGCAAGGCAGTGATGGCGCCTATGATGAGCCAGATCCGCGAACATAAGACGCTAATGGAGCGCCGCCTGCAGAACCTGAAGAGAGTACGCGACAATCTTGATAATCTCGGTGAGCGCATCACTGAACTGGAAGCGGCGCGCCAGATGCTCCAAAATCAGCAGCGCACGACGCGCGCAATGCTTGAGAAGATCAACTTACCTATAGCCGACGCGAAATAACCGCAGCGCTACGATCTTGTCGGACATCGATCGCAGCATCCCTGATATGGCAAGCCTGCGCCTCCACTGCCGGCGAATTACCGGCTGCAGCCAAGCCGCGCACCAAACATTGCGCCAAAATAAAAGGGCCGGAGAGTTTTCTCTCCGGCCCTCAATTTTAAAGATGCAGCTAGTCGCCGACAGCTTACTTGCTTGAGGCCGTCAATGCGGTATCGATTGATCCGAAAATGGTATTGGGGATCAGCGTATTCTTGGCAAATGCTAGATAGCCCGAATCCCAGAAGTAGAGCTGCATGCGCCACATCTCGCCGTACTGCGCCACCTGTACATGCTTGCCATTGTTGATGACCAGCACCTCAAGTGGCAGCGCCGGTGCATGGTCCACACCCGGATAAGGCGCATCCTTGGACTTGCCCGTGCTACGGAAATCGGAATTGATACGGATGCACTTGCTTTCGGTATAGGTGTTGGTGATTCCGAACCATACCGCGTTAGTACCTACGGGGATCTTGGCAACCAGGCGCCAGCCGGACGGATTATCCGACCCCTTGTCCTTGCTTGCCTTTAGCGAGGCTTCCACCTTGGCCACGGTCGCCGCGAAATCGTCGGCATTGGTCTTGTAGACGGTATCTTGGCTTTCACTCCAGTTGCGCCACTTGGCCATCATCTTGGCCGGACCATCACCGTCGAAGCTATTCAGATCACTCTCAGAGCGCGTAGGCGGAAGCTGTACAGTCACGGGCGTGCCGGGAATCTTGGCAACGACGTCCTGGATTTGCTGCGAAACCGTCTTGGCCGCCGCAATCAATTGCGGATACTGCTTTGTGCCGGCGTAGTACACCATCGCGAGTGCGACGGGGTTTGCCATGTCGATTTGGGTCTTTCTCCCAGGGCCATAGGTGTAGACGGCAACACGCAGAATCTGCGCGGAGATCGTGTTTGGAGCCATATCCTTGGCCGCATCTTCGTATGTCGGAGAGGTCAGGATGTACACCCGCGCCTGTTGAACATTGCCCGGTACCGCCAAGTCTTCCTTGGCGTGCAGCACAAAATTCGATCCGGCTAGGCTTTGCTCAAGCGCCGCCGTCGTCTGATCAAAGGTGCCCGAGGCGTCGAGAATGCGTTCGAAGACACCGTACTTCTCGGACGCTACCGCGTTTGTGCACCACCCCAAGATGGCAAGCGCGACGGCGAATACTGCGCCGTATCGCGTAATAGGCTTAATTGTCATTTCCTTCTCCTCACTAAGTTATTCGGTGGAAAGCTAATTTGAATGGAAGATGCGCAGACGTAATTGTCGTCTTTTCTAGTAGCGCGCCTCATTTTGCTGCGAACCGCGAAGAACCGCAACCCGAAAAAAGGTGCAGGCAAGGCCGTCCGGCAGTGGTGCACATGCACCACTGCCGGATGGAAAGGTTAAGAACAGGATTTAACTTATTGTTTTTACGCGTAAAGCCAGACAGATTGACGACGAATCCCGATTATTCCGTGCCTTTCATAGTTGCCAGAACTTGAATCGCCTGACCAAAACCCTGCTTGGCAGACAGCTGCCACAGTCGGACGGCCTCGATCCGGCTTTCTCTGACACCATCTCCCATCATATACATGAGGCCCAAATTAAACTGGGCCGGCGCGTAACCATGCTCGGCCGCCACTCCCCACCAGCGCACCGCCTCCGCCGGATTGACGGCCACGCCGCTGCCCTGAGCGTACAACAGCCCCAAATTGAATTGAGCCTGGGTGTGCCCCTGAATCGCGGCGAGCCGCCACCAGTAGGCGGCTTGGCCCATATCGTGCGGCACTCCCATGCCACTGGCATACAGGATCCCCAGATTGTACTGGGCGGCAATATGTCCCTGTCTGGCGGCCCGTCTGTACCAGGTTGCAGCGGTTTCCAGGTTGCGGTCTACGCCGGCTTGAATGTCGCCACTAAAGTACAAAGACCCGAGCGCGTATTGAGCATCCCTATCCCCGTCCTCCGCCAGCACACGCCACAGCTGTGCCGCCCGATCGTGATGACCGTGATTAAATTCGACGAGCGCTTGTTCATCGAGTCCGGCGTTACCCGACAGATTGAAGGTCGCCACAGGCAACGTGACGCTGCCAGACATGAGTGGTCCATCGGATGCCCGTACCACAGGACTACCTAGAGTCAGAGTCAGCCCCAGCACCAGAAATAGGTCGAAACTGATAGCGCCGGCGGTCGACAACAGTTGCTTTAACCGTGAGTAAGTAGTTACACACATTGGATTCTTAGTCAGGCTCATAAGTCCCCCGCTTCGATGAAACAGCATCGAAATCGCTTCGATCTAAAGGGAAGCAAGGGTCATGCCAAACGCAGCCTTGGCGGCGGGAATATTGCTGTCCGCGGCGCACCCGGTTCTGCTTCCTGGAATAGAGCGAGACGATACAAACAAGCGAACAAGACCATCCGATACTCGGTACTACCCACGCTCAGCAAGTAGCTTTGGCGCAAATCGACGGCTCGCGTTTCCGGTGCTCCGGCGGCCAGGGTCAACACGGGACTCTCAAGCACGCCACCGATACAGATCCTTTGGCAAACGATCACGAAAGACACCGGCTTCGTCCAGGTGCACTTTGTGCTGGACGACTCGATTTGATCGTCAGCCAGCGAACAAGGAGATCAAGGCAATCCTGCTCATGTCATCCGAGAGGAACGCTAGCTGGAACAAGAACTCGGCCGCTGAAACGCCTTGGCATGGCTTTACCCAGAGGGCAATTAACTTGGGGGCTTTGTCCAGGGCAGTGGCCGACCGGGTTCGTCGTGCGCGATGCCAGCCGCCGCGCAAAAGACGTCTCTCTTGCTCATGCGCTAACCCATGAGGCAGTCGTTCGGCGACCCGTCACTCTCGCCGGCCAATTTACTTGGCAGGGCACGAATGGTACAAAACACCTTGTTTTTCCTCCGGACCCACATGAGCTATAAGAACCGACCGCGCAGTTCTGGCACTCATGCCACAAACTATAGCGTCGCGAACGCCACTCAGCCTCTGCTGATCACCCATGGCTGATCGACCGCGCGCCTTGCGCGCCGTGTGGCTGGCACTGCGCAGCCGCAGAACCGCCGCAGTGGGCCTGCTGTCCTTCTCTTCCGGGCTGCCGCTTGGCCTGGTATGGATCGCAATTCCCACCTGGCTTGCGCGCGAAGGCGTCGACATCAAAATCATCGGTCTTTTTACGCTCGCGCAGGCACCGTGGAGCTTCAAATTTCTGTGGTCCCCTCTCATTGACCGTTACCATCTGCCGATTACGAGGCTGGGTCACAAGCTGGGGTGGACGTTGCTATGGCAAGTGGCGCTGCTGTTGGCCACACTGGCTCTTGGCGGGGTCGCCACTCACCCGGAAGTGATGTGGATGATCGGCGCGCTGACGCTCGCTATCGCCTTCGCATCTGCAAGCCAGGATATCGCAATCGACGCCTACGCTGTGGAGGTGCTTCGCCCCGAGGAACAGGGAATTGCGGTCGGAGCACGTATCGCCATATACCGAGCCGCCATGTTCGTGGCCGGTGGCCTGACCATCACGCTTGCCGGACTTTGGTCTTGGTCAGTTATGTTCTGCGTCGTTGCCGCACTGTATTTGCCAATGATGGCCATTACCTGGCTTGCGCCGACACCGCATGTGGACACAACCCGCGAACCGCGGTCCCTGCGCGCCGCGGCGTGGGAGCCGCTCCTGGGATTCCTGGCAAGACAGCGCGCGGTGGAGCTGCTGGCATTCCTGATATTTTACAAACTTGCCGACAATCTTGCCGGTGCATTGGTGCGACCTTTCCTTGTTCAGGTTGGATTCAACGATTTCGACGTGGGCGTAGCAACCGCATCCATCGGGCTTGGCGCCACCCTCACCGGAACCTTTCTTGGAGGAACGCTAACCACGGTGCTGGGCCTCGGCAATGCGCTCTGGCTATTCGGCATTGTGCAGCTGCTATCTAACTTCGGCTACGTCCTGGTAGCAATGCTGGGCGTGAATCGCTGGGCAATGTACGGGGCCATGGGCTTCGAAAGCCTTGCTACGGGAATGGCCGCGGGTGCGTTCAGCGTATTACTGCTGCGAATGACACAAAAACAGTATTCTGCGACGCAGTACGCGCTATTTTCCAGCCTGTTCGCTTTACCGCGCATCCTTGCAGGGCCGGTCACCGGGGTCATGGTTGACGCCCTAGGCTGGCGCGATTTCTTTCTGTTCACGATTTTGGTCGGCATTCCCGGACTGCTGTTGCTGCAACGTATCTCGCCACTGGGTTTGCGCGAACCGGACCTGGAAGCGCTTGCATCCGCTCCGGCACGCGCTCTCGGTAAACCTGCGATCATTGTGCGCGCCCTAGGCGGCGGACTGTTCGCATTTGCGCTGGCAGCTCTATCTGTGGCCACTCTGGAAGCCTTCGCCTCCATGCACCATAGGCCTGGAACCGGCTTCCAACTCGTTAGCCCGCTAATCAGCGTCTTTCAGCCGCATGAAATCGGGGACTGGATCGAGTTGCTTGGCGTCACGATCTTCGCCGTACTTGCAGGACTGGCCGTTGCAGCCATCGGGGTGGCGCGCGCACGGCAGACACCGCAAAACTCGAAGCCCATTTCCTAAAAACAGCGCTACCAGCCAACTGCCCGTGCGCCGGGGATCGGTAATCGTTATCTGCCAAGAGTCCTGCGAAGTGACTGGCTGGCAAGCTTCGGCCGTACCATACCTGCCCATCGCCGGTCAGTGAGCTGACTCGCCGCCTTCCTGCGCCACAAGTGCATGCAGTTCACCATCCATGTGGAGCTCGGTCAATTCGCTAAAACCGCCGATGCACTTGCCGTCGATGATGATTTGCGGGACGGTGCGTGCGCCGTTAGTCACCCGCGAAAACTCGCGCATGGCACTTCCGTCCAGATCGATACGCACCTCTTCAAAGGGCACGTTCCACCGCTTGAGTGCGCCTTTCGCCTTTTCGCAGATCGGACAGGTGCCAGTGCTGTAAACTTTGACGCGCGTCATGTGAATTCCTATATGCTGGTCTGCAACATGTCTGAAGAAACAGCTGCATTATAACCTCTGCGAGGCTATTCCAGGAATGTCACCGGATTACTCCTGGTGATAGGCCACCAACCAATTGCGGCACCGCGGTCTCCTGGCCGGACGCCGGCGTCGACAAGCTTATCTGCACGTCCGCATCCAGTTTCCTGGCGGATGGCGGAGTCAATGCAAAGTGGCGATCAAAAGTTGAAATCGTAATCGATGATCAGCGGGGCATGATCAGAAAAGCGCCTGTCTTTATAGATGCGCTCCTTGTATGCCCTGCCTGCAATTCCCGGCGTGGCAATTTGATAATCGATGCGCCACCCGACGTTTTTGGCCCACGCCTGACCACGGTTCGACCACCAGGTATATTGATCAGGCTTGGCATTGAGCGTGCGGAAAACATCCACCCACCCGAGCTCGTCAAAAACCTGAGAAAGCCATGCCCGTTCTTGCGGAAGGAACCCTGAGTTTTTCTGGTTGCTGCGCCAATTCTTGAGATCAATTTCCTTGTGCGCGATATTCCAGTCTCCGCACAGAATATATTCGCGCCCATCGCGCCGAAGCTTGCGCAGATGCGGCAGGAAGAGATCCATGAAGCGGTATTTCGAATCCTGCCGATGGGGACCCGCAGAACCGGAAGGAAGATAGAGAGAAACAATACTGAGCTTGCCGAAGTCAGCCTGCACGTAGCGGCCCTCGCCATCGTGTTCACCTGAGCCAAAACCCTTATGCACTCTATCGGGCGCCTTTCGTGCATATAGGCCCACCCCTGCGTAGCCCTTCTTTTCCGCAAAGCTGAACAAACCGTGAAACCTTTGCGGTGAGCGCATTGCATCGGTCAACTGCTCGTCCTGGGCTTTCACCTCTTGTATGCAGACGACGTCTGCGCCCTGGCGTGACAACCAGGTGAAAAAGCCCTTGTTGGCCGCAGATCGGATTCCGTTGACATTGACGCTGATAATTTTCATTCTAATTTTATAAAGAGAGTCAGGTAATTTTCAGATATCACTCAACTGGACAACATGACCCGATTAAAAGCATTCCTGATACATTTCGGTATTAGCGCCGCAATTTACATCGCGTTGCTCTACCTAGTCATATTTGTCTGGTACCCACAACCATTCTTCGCGGCGGACGGGGGCTGGCAGGGGATAAGGATAATAACCGGCGTCGACATTGTGCTTGGGCCGGTGCTCACGCTCATCATCTTCCGACCCGGAAAACGCGGCCTTAAGCTGGATCTTGGCATTATCGCCGCCTTGCAGCTTGTCGCTCTCAGCTGGGGGACTTGGATTGTCCACAGCCAACGCCCGGCGCTGATAGTTTACGCCGATAGCGCCTTTTATTCATTGAGCAGCCCCGAGACGGTTCTTGCCGGAGAGGGGGCCAAACAGTTCCTGCAACACGCTACTTCTTCGCCCGCCTATGCCTTTGTTCGCCTCCCGAAAAACAAGAAGACGCGCATCCGATTCGAAACGCGAGCAGCCTTCTCCGGCAGGCTACTGTACATGCTCGGCAATCGGTACGAGCCGCTCACGCAGTCAAATATGCAAATTGTATTCAAGCACGCGATAAAACCAGAAGAGATGATTCGCTGGGCGCCGAAAAACGCGAAGCTTTTGGACGCTTTTCTTAAAGATCACGGCAAGAAGGCGGCCGATTTCGCCTTCATTCCCCTACAGTGCCGATACAAAGATGTCATCCTGGCTTTGCAACGACCCGACGGCCGGATTGCCGGCACCCTAGATATCGACTCTTCCCCGTTTTTCTTCTGATAATTTGGATCGGCGACTGGTTATAATCGCCAGGCACCAGCAAATCTATGCATGTTGCCAATGAGGTCAAATGATCCGCAGCTACCAAAAGGAATTCTTGGATTTTGCTATCGGCGCCGGCGCACTACGTTTTGGCGATTTCACGCTGAAATCAGGTCGCCGCAGTCCGTATTTCTTTAATACCGGACTCTTCAATACTGGCGGACGGTTGGCGCAGCTCGGCCGTTTCTATGCCCATGCAATTGTGGATTCCGGTCTTGAGTTCGACATGCTTTACGGACCCGCATATAAGGGCATTCCGCTAGTCGCAGCGACGGCCATCGCGCTGGCCGACCAGCATGGGCGCGACGTCCCTTACGCCTTCAATCGCAAGGAAGCGAAGGACCACGCCGAGGGGGGGATCATTGTAGGTTCCGCCTTGAACGGACGGGTACTAGTCGTCGACGATGTCATCTCTGCAGGACTGTCAATCGGCGAGTCTGCTGACATCATCAAACGCGCCGGCGCAAGCATGGCCGGGGTGGTTATCGCACTGAACCGCCAGGAGCGCGGAACTGGAAATGTCTCTGCCGTAGCAGAAGTCGAAGCACGCTATGACATACGAGTCGCGAGCATCGTTACTCTTGAAACGCTGATCACATATCTTTCCGGGAATCATGAAACGCTGCCACATCTGCAGGCGGTGCGCGCCTACCGCGATAGCTATGGCGCCTGAGCGGACCGGAACGCCGACGCTTGCGCTAATGAGAACGCCGATCCTGAAAGTGTGTGATCACGCTGTCCTGACTAATGTGTCCCTGCACGACAGCCCCCTCCGCGACAGCAATCAGAGGACTTTGCAGGTCACCCTGGACCTGCGCAGAACCACGTAGTTCCACCTTAAATCGAGCGGTGATATTGCCCACTACTAGACCCTTTACCACAACGACATCCGCGATGATGTTGCCGCACCATTTGCAGCTTGGGCCGAGCATGACCATGCCGTCTATATCCGCATTACCCTGCACCTCTCCATGCACAACATAATTATCCCGTCCCTTGAGATTGCCGATATGCACCACGTCATGACGAATTGTAGCCGGAAGCGTCGTAACGCTGTCCAGCACTCTGCGCTTGGTCACCGCCTTTACTCCCCCGCTTATTTATAATTTACACTTCACGCCTGGCACGTGAAGATCGCCCGCTGCACCGGTTTCCGCCCAGGATACCGATTGAATTGATGAGGCACAACTGACCGAAGATCTGCGCGCTGTATGGTCCTTCAACGTCAGTCGCGTTGGCGGCGCTCACGGAAATGAGTGGTGACGGCACCTCGCGGCGCATGAATAACACCTTCATAAACCGCGCCTTCTGCAATTGCGATGCGTGGACTTGTCAGATTGCCGACGATATGAGCGCTCGGAGCGAGCTCGAGCTTTTCTAACGCCACGACATTGCCTTCCACGTGGCCAGCAATGAGCACATTTCGGGCAGAAATCACGCCCTTCCAACGCGAGCCCGGTGCAAGCACGATGCTTGCCTGCAGATCACTGTCGCCCTCTACCTGGCCATAGATGATGCTGTTTTCGCTACCGCTGAGGCGGCCGTGGAAAACCACGCCGGTTCCGATGGCGTTACGGAACGTCCCGGCACCATCCAGCGTACGTCGCCGTCGCGCGCGGCGCCAAATAAATAGCGATCCCAGCATTAGTCGATTTCGCCTACTTGAAAGGTTGGGTTGAGACGCGGCCAAGGTTAAGGGTAAATCAGCACGAACGCAACGCGCCGTCGGCTCGCGCAATCATCTTCATACTAAAAGCTTGACCCCGACAATAATCGTGACTGCTTCGAATGCCCGCTTGATCCAAAAGTTCCCTTTGGCGATGGCCCAATGCGCTCCCAGGTAGCCACCAAGTAGCGAACCCGCCAACAGCGCCGGCACCCAGGCCCACCGAATGTGGCCAAGAATGCCCAGGGTAATGGCTCCGGTCCCGTTCCAGAATACTCCAACCAGCACCAGCGTATAGGCAACCGCCCGTTTGTAATCCAGACCGAACCAGCGGATGAGCCAGAGCGTGCAGAACAGACCGGTCCCGGAGGCGAGAGAGCCGTTCAGAAAGCCGATAACGAAGAGCCCTAAGCCGCCAGTGACATAACCGCGCAAGTGACGATTGTTCGGGACATGCTCCTGTCCAAGATGGCGATTCAAGACCGAATAGACTCCGAGACCAACGGTCAGCACCCCTAGCATTATTTGCGCTAGATGCTCCGGAATTTGCAGGATCGAAATCGCCCCCAGAGCAACTCCAGGCATGCCGAAACTGAGTATGACAAGTGAAAAACCCCAGTCGAGAGAACGGTCACGCATATGCCGTAGCGTGGCGCCAATACCCAAGGCCACCGTGGCAACCTTATGGGTTGCGAGTGCCACTCCGAAGGGGAGACCCAGGAAGATCAAGGCTGGAAGCTGCAGCAAGCCGGCTCCGCCGCCGGCAAAAGCGGAAAATCCATTGGCCGCGAGCGCCACCAGAAACAAGGTAATTTGCTGCAGCCAAGGGGTCATTGGGTTAGTAGACCCGTGCGCTGAGATTGCAAAAGTCGTCCCCAACTCCGAGTCAAACCGCTCAGTAACCGATTATCGAGACTTGATAATTTTTGTCGGGCCGGCGTTGACATTTTGGCGCGTAGCCCTAGTCTTGAAACACAAGACATTGAGAGAGTGGATGTGTCCATGGCGCGCAAACATACCATACTGGTAACCTGGTTCCTGATCGCCGGGCTTTGTTCCCTGCCCGCAATTGCTGACTCGGGGTTTACCATCGAGAAGTGTCAGGACGCTAACGGCGAATGGCATTACGGTGATACTGCCGATGTTGACTGCGCTAAGTCCAAGATAATTGAAATTAACAATTCTGGAGTAGAGACCAAGGAAATCGCAGGACCCCTAACGGCGGCTCAGCTCAAGGAGCGGGCAGCGCAGCAGGCTGCAGCGAAAAAGCAGGAGAAACAGGCCGAAAAGGACCAATTGCTTCGGTCTATGTACGCAAGCGAAAGCGATATCACCTATGTCCGCGACCGGAAAATCGCTGATGTCGAATCGCAGATCCGGGCCTCGGAAGAAACAGTGAAATCGCTAAACGCAACGCTAGTACGGCTGCAGAAGCAGGAACGCCAGCAACAAACCAGTAACAAGGCTTACGCCGGCACCACGGCCACAATTATTGCCAATACGCAATCGCAGATTGCGACACATGAGGCGTCCATAAAGGAAAAACGCCAAGAGGAAGATACGATCCGCAAACAGGCCGCTGCCGACCTGGCCCGTTATCGGGAACTCGAAAAGAAGCCCCCGCAGCCTGCTGCGGCAGGCGCCGGCACAACCACCCCTTCCGCTACAACGACCCCTTAGAGGGAACCCACGGGTTGACCGCTTATCCGGCTTCAGGGGCGACCCAACGATTGCCTGACCCGGTCTGCTCGAGCTTCCAAAACGGTGCGCGGGTCTTAAGTTCATCAATAATGTAGCGGCAAGCCTGGAAGGCAGCGTCGCGATGGGCTGACCAGACTGCGACCAGAACAATGGGATCGTTCGGCGCCAGAGGTCCGTAGCGATGGATCACCAGCGTGTCCACGATATCCCACCTGGCCTTCGCCTCGGCGCTCACCATGTCGAGGTGCTTTTCAGTCATGCCGGCATAGTGCTCCAGGGTCATACTCGACACAGTCTGACCCTGATTGAAGTCCCGCAAGGTACCCACAAAAATCGTCGCGGCCCCAATTTTGCCGGACCATTGGGGATGCGCGGCCTGGTAAGCGGCCGCCTCACCCCAGGGGTCAAACGCTTCGGATTGCACGCGAATCACTTCAACCTCCCGTCACTGGCGGAAAGAAAGCGACTTCATCACCCGGGGCCACAGTCTGGTCGAGGCTTGCATATTCCTGGTTGATTGCCACCAGTATGCGCGACGGCGCCGGACTTCCAGCGGCCTTTTGCCATACGTCGGCGGCGTTAATAATGCCTCCGGGATCAAGCTCGTCCGACCCACGTCCCAGCTGCTCGCGGATGCTTGCAAAATAACGCACTGTAATCACTTTCATCTTGGCAAATACCATGGGCTGCGTGGGGTCTTCGGGGGCTAAAGTGGCGGTGAACTTTCCCCTGTTACCGAGGTAATGAAAATGCGCTAAACTGCGCGTTTTTACAAGGCCGGGTGTTGGGGATGGGGCCCGGTCGAAAACGCCGCAAACTATCGCAAGTCTGTAATAACTATAAATAAGTGTGACTTATGCACGACCGCAGTAATACTGATTAGTTTTACGCATTTTCAAGCTATACATTGGGCTGTTTTTTTTCGCCTCCGGCTGAAACCCTGCGCCCCGTGCGCGGTGTAATCCGGGAGAGGAGGCTCTTCTCCGGATTTCCCCTGTCGGCGGCAAGAGCGCCTTGGTAACTTGCACTGTTAGCACTGTAACAAGTGAGGAAACGATAATATGGCAACACTGGTAAAACCCCACGGCAGCGACGTCCTTAAACCTCTGCTTCTGGAGGGTGCTGCACTCAAGGCCGAGCAGGAACGAGCCAAGACACTACCGAAAGTAAAGATTTCCTCCCGCGAAAGCGGCGACCTGATCATGCTGGGCATTGGCGGCTTCACGCCGCTAGACGGATTCATGACCCGGGCCGATTGGGAAGGCGTTTGCGACGGCATGAAACTCGTGAATGGCCTGTTCTGGCCGATTCCGATCACCCTATCCACTGACAAGGCCACCGCCGACAGCGTCAAGACCGGTTCTGACATTGCTCTGGTCGACAAGGAATCCGGCGAAACCATGGCGACCATGAAGGTCACCGAGAAATACACCATCGACAAGGCGCACGAGTGCATGATGGTGTTCAAGACCACCGACATGGAACACCCCGGCGTCAAGATGGTAATGGAGCAGGGCGAAGTGAATCTCGCCGGTCCGGTGAAGGTGCTGTCGGTCGGCAACTTCAAGAAGGAATACGGCGATCAGTTCATGACGCCGGCCGAAACCCGCGCCGCGTTCGAGAAGATGGGCTGGTCCCGGGTCGCTGCGTTCCAGACTCGCAACCCGATGCATCGCAGCCATGAGTATCTCGCCAAGATCGCCATCGAGACCATGGACGGCGTGCTCATTCACTCCCTGCTTGGCGCGCTGAAACCGGGCGACATCCCGGCCGAAGTCCGCTCCGAAGCCATCGGCGTACTTGTCAAAAATTATTTCGCGCCTAACACCGTCATCCAGGCCGGCTACCCGCTGGACATGCGTTACGCCGGTCCGCGCGAGGCGCTGCTGCATGCGCTGTTCCGCCAGAACTACGGCTGCTCCCACCTGATCGTGGGGCGCGACCACGCCGGCGTTGGCGACTATTACGGCGCGTTCGATGCGCAGAAGATATTCGACGAGATCCCGAAGGGCTCGCTCGAAACCGTGAATCTGAACATCGACTGGACCTTCTGGTGCAACAAGTGCGGCGGCATGGCTTCGCAGCGCACCTGCCCGCACACCAAGGATGACCGCATCCTGCTCTCCGGCACCAAGGTCCGCGCCATGCTGTCAGAAGGCAAAGACCTGCCGATCCAGTTCAGCCGCCCGGAAGTGGCCAAGGTGCTGCAGAAGTACTATGCCAGCCTCACCGAAAAGGTTGAAGTCAAGCTTTCCGGGCATTCCGCCCAGTAGTCTAATTTTTGAAGAGTTAGGGAGGCACACCATTCGGCTCATGGTCATATGTTCGCCGCCAAGCTGATGGTTTTTCCGCCTCGCTTCATGCAGGTGTACACCGTCCGAATGATCATCGTCATCGCTGTGGGAACGCTGGTCGACAGGCGTAAGGGCGGCACAAAGATTTAATCTTTAAGACACTAAAATTTAAGTAGACAATTACGAGGATATTCTAAATGTTCATGAGCAATCCGTTCGCCGAACTTTCGACACAAATACCCGTTGCCGTCATGCAAGGGTATGTCGTTTTGATGGTCGCGTTTGTGGTCATCGGAACCATACTCGACATGATGCACAAAAAGAGTGCGAAATACTTTTTCCTGAATGCGGAAAAAGCCAAGAAGAATGCCAAGCGTGAAGTCGGCGCGGGAGAAAAAATTGCCATTGCCACCAAGGTGCTGGTGGTCGAAGTGGCAACCTCCGGCGAATTCAAAAATGTGAAGCGCCGTCTTTCCCACCTGCTGACCATGTGGGGCACCGTTATTTTTGTGGCGACGACCGCGATTCTGATCTTTGGTTATCCGACCGCAGCGACGCCCGCTCCGGCCATCCTGCCGCAGCTCTGGCACATTGGCGCGATCATGCTCGCCGTGGGTGGCTACTGGTTCTGGTTCTTCATCCGCGTGGACGTGTCGGCGGAAGGTCTGAGCTGGTTTCGCTTTGAACGTGCGGACCTGTTTATTCTGTCCCTGCTCGCGACCGCGACCTTCGCCTTGATCTGGTCCTATACCCAATCTCACGGTTTCGCCGGCTGGTCGACGCTGTTCCTGATCCTGTTCGCGGCCTCCGGCGTCGTGCTGTTCGGCGGCGTGTACTGGTCGAAGTTCGCTCACATGTTCTTCAAGCCGGCTGCCGCTTTCCAGAAGCGCGTAACCGTTGCTGATGGCTCAAGAGAAAGCTTGCCCCCTGATTATGATCTGTCGAGCCCCGAAGTGCACAAACTGTTTCCGGACGTCCCGATGTACATGGGCAAGAATCCGCCCAACATGGGGCGCGGCATCCGGCGCGAGCCCGCGAAGCACTACTAAGCGCTTAATTCACCATTACCCAAGTAGAGAGAGATCACAATGCCAACATTCGTATATATGACTCGTTGCGATGGTTGCGGGCAGTGCGTAGATATCTGCCCGTCAGACATCATGCACATCGACAAGGGCCTTCGCCGCGCCTACAACATCGAACCCAGCATGTGCTGGGAATGCTATTCCTGCGTGAAGGCCTGCCCGCACCACGCCATTGACGTGCGTGGTTATGCCGACTTCGCGCCACTGGGTCACTCGGTGCGCGTGCACCGCGATGAAGAGAAGGGTGTTATTGCATGGCACATCAAGTTCCGCAATGGCAAAAAAGACTTGCAGCTGCTGGCGCCCATTACGACCAAGCCTTGGGGTACAGCGATTCCAAAACTGGCTGAAGCCGCTGCACCAAGTAAGGGCATGATTGACAGCGAACTGCTGTTTAACGAGCCGAAGTATGTACGTATGGATGATGGTGGTTTAAATACCCTTGAGTCCAATGGCTTGTCACTTAAAGAAGGGGTGTACTACTAATGGGCTACAAGACTATAGTTGAAGACAATATCGATATCCTCGTTGCAGGCGCGGGCCTTGGTGGTACCGGTGCTGCGTTCGAAGCCAGATATTGGGGCAAGAACAAGAAGATTGTCATTGCTGAAAAAGCCAACATCGACCGCTCTGGTGCAGTAGCCCAGGGTCTGTACGCGATCAACTGCTACATGGGTACCCGTTTCGGTGAGAACAAGCCGGAAGATCACGTGCGTTATGCGCGTATCGACCTGATGGGCATGGTGCGTGAAGACTTGGCATTCGATATGGCGCGCCACGTCGATTCGGCTGTTCACCAGTTCGAGGAATGGGGTCTGCCAATTATGCGTAACGAGAAGACCGGCGCGTATCTGCGTGAAGGTCGCTGGCAGATCATGATTCACGGTGAATCCTACAAGCCGATTGTGGCCGAAGCCGCCAAGAAGTCGGCCGACAAGGTCTACAACCGCGTCTGCGTCACTCATCTGCTGATGGACGAATCCAAGGAAAACCGCGTAGCGGGTGCCGTGGGTTTCAACGTCCGTACCGGTAACTACCACGTATTCAAGGCCAAGACCGTTATCTGCGGTGCTGGTGGTGCCTCTAACATCTTCAAGCCACGTTCAGTCGGTGAAGGTGCAGGCCGTGTATGGTATGCACCATGGTCATCGGGTTCAGCTTACGGTCTGATGATCGGCGCAGGCGCGAAAATGACGCAAATGGAGAACCGTATCGTACTGGCCCGTTTCAAAGATGGTTACGGCCCGGTCGGCGCCTACTTCCTGCATCTGAAGACTTACACCCAGAACGCCTATGGTGAAGAGTACGAATCAAAGTGGTTCCCTGAACTGCAAAAGCTGGTAGGCAAGGAATACCTGGATCCGGAAGCGTCTCACCGCACTCATCGTCCGATTCCGACCTGCTTGCGCAACCACGCCATCATTCAGGAAGTGAACGCCGGTCGCGGTCCGATTCACATGGTGACAATGGAAGCCTTCCAGGATCCGCATCTGGAAGAGATCGGCTGGCACAACTTCCTCGGTATGACCGTGGGTCAGGCCGTACTGTGGGCAGCGACTGACGTTGATCCGAAGTACGAAAACCCCGAACTGACGACGTCTGAACCTTATGTGATGGGTTCACATGCGACCGGTTGCGGTGCATGGGTGTCGGGACCGGAAGACATCTCTCCGTCAGAATACTTCTGGGGCTACAACCGCATGACGACTGTTGAAGGTCTGTTCGGTTGCGGTGACGCGGCAGGTGGTACACCACATGCATTCTCATCCGGTTCCTTCACGGAAGGTCGTCTGGCCGCCAAGGCTGCGTGTAAGTACATCGATGATGGCAAGGCTGAAGGTATCCGTGTTTCCGAAGGACAGATTCAGAAGCGTAAGGAAGAGATTTACAAGCCGCTCGAAACCTACCGTGTGTACGGCAACGAAGTCGTTGCCGGTACCGTCAACCCGAACTTCATCAATCCGCGGCAGGGTCTGGATCGTCTGCAGAAGCTGATGGATGAGTACTGCGGTGGTTTCGGTGTGAACTACATGACCAACGACAAGCTGCTGAACATCGGTCTGAAGAAGATGGCGATTCTGGGCGAAGATCTGGAAAAAGTGGCTGCTTCCGATATCCATGAACTGCTGCGTGCATGGGAACTGAAGCATCGCTTCCTGACGTCAGAAGCCGTGTTCCACCATACCTTGTTCCGTAAGGAAACCCGTTGGCCGGGTTACTACTACCGTGGTGACGCCATGAAGCTGGATGACAAGAACTGGCACGTACTGACGGTCTCTCGTCGTGACCCAAAGACGGGCGAGTACACCATGGAAAAAGCTCCTCTGTATCACCTAGTCGGTGACCTCGAGGACAAAGACCTGGCTAAACTGAAAGCAGAAGGGTCGCACTAAGCAAATAGTGGCTTGTTGTTGAAAGCCAGGATTCTATTTGCGGGAAAAAAGGACTAACATGTAATGTGTTGGTCCTTTTTTTTATTCAATGAGGCCTGCGTAAGTGAGATTTTGTTGCGTAAGTGAGATTTTGTTATGAGCATTCTTGAAAAAAC
>JAJXUF010000186.1 GCA_021783175.1 Pseudomonadota bacterium | reverse complement strand
TGCGTGCAGCCAACAAGAAAGCCTACGGTATGTCGATGCCGCGCTACCGCATCGACAAGGCCAAAGTCGTGGTGTCGTTCGGCGCCGACTTCCTCGGCGCGTGGGTTTCTCCGGTGCACTTCTCGCAGCAGTACGCGCAGTTCCGCAAGGGCACCCGTCCGGAAGGCCGCGGCGTGCTGGTGCAGATCGAGCCGAAGATGACGCTGACCGGAGCAAACGCGGATCGCTGGATCGCGGTTCGCCCGGGCACGGAAGGTGCGCTGGCACTGGGCATCATCAATGCCCTGGGCAAGGCCGGTATGTCCATCCCTGCGGATATCGCCGCCGTCAGCAATGAATATACGGCAGAGCGCACGAGCAAGGAGACCGATGTCTCCGCCGAGCAGATCGAGAAACTGGCGGCGCTGCTGAAGGAGCGCACCCCGAGCCTGGTGTTGGTCGGCGGTGCGGCAGAAGGTTACGCGCACGGTTCGCAGAATGCGGCGGCCATCGCGCTGCTCAACCGGGTGCTGGGCAACGTCGGCAAGACTGTTGAAGCGTCTGCCAGCGTGCCGTTCCCGCAGATCGCGCCGACCGTGGGCAACCGCTCCTCGCTGACCGGTCTCAACGACGGTCTGGCCGCAGGCAAATACAAGGTGGTGTTCAGCTACGGCGTCAATCCGGTGTTCAGTGCGCCGTCTTCGATGAAATTCAAGGACAACTTCGCCAAGGCGGATTTCAAGGTTGCGTTTGCTCACTACATGGACGAAACCGCGCTGGCAGCCGACCTGATCCTGCCGCTGGATTCCGCGATGGAGGACTGGGCGACCGTGGTGCCGGAATACATGGCTGCACCGGAAGAGGCGGGCTCAAACGTGTATGCGCAAATGAGTTTCCGCCAGCCCTTGATGGAGAAGGTGTTCCCGGATACGCGCGGCGTGGGCGACATCCTGCTGGTCTTGCTCAAGCAGCGCCAGGCGGACAAATACAAGGATTTCGAGGACTTCTATTCCTATTTGCGCAGCGCCGTGCTGAAGAACAAGGTGGCGCTTGGTGGCAAGGCTGGGGATGACGACGAAGTGTTCTGGAACGAAACCCTGAGCAAAGGCATCGTGCCGCTTAAAGGCATCGCCGGCTCGGTGTCGGCCAAGGCATCCGCGGCGGGGCTGAAATTGCCGGTCGCGGCCGATGCCGATCCTTCCTATCCGCTGCGCCTGATCCCGGCCGTCTCGGCTAGCATGCGCGACGGGCGCAATGCCAACGAGCCGTGGCTGCAGGAATCGCCCGATCCCTTGACCACCATCGTGTGGGATTCCTGGGTCGAGATTAATCCCAAGACAGCCGCCAAGCTGGGGATCGTTGAAGGCGATATCGTCGAGATCGCTTCCAAAAGCGGTTCCATCAAGACGCAGGCTTACCTGTTCCCGGGCATCCACCCCGATGCGGTTTCCGTGCCGGTCGGCTACGGCCACGAAGCGATGGGGCGCTATGCCAGAGGCGTTGGCGCCAATGTGTTCGGCATGCTGGATGCAGTGTTCGACAAGGAAACCGGCGAACTGGCCCTCAATGAAACCAGCGTGAAGATCAGCAAGACCGGTCAGCGCGTCATCATCGTCAAGGAAGAAGGTCCGGTAGGCGGCAGCCAGGCGGGCAAACCGAAAATTGCGGTTCAAGTATCGGCAGACAAAGTCGATCTTTCGAAGGAGGTCTAAAGCATGTCAGTTTCCAATCTGTTAGAAAACTGGTCGAAGTTTCGCCATACCCATCCGGTCGATGACAAGGGGATCCCCGATTGGGAGGCCTATCCATCCGACATCAAATGGGCAATGGCTATTGATCTCGATGCCTGCACCGGTTGCAACGCCTGCAGCGTGGCCTGCTATGCCGAGAACAACCTGCCGGTGGTGGGCAAGGAGAAATATTCGCACGGCCAGGCCATGCACTGGATGCGCATCGAGCGTTATTGGGACGAGGGCGACAACGGCTTCCAGGCCGAGCAGGGTGCGCGTTTCCTGCCGATGATGTGCCAGCAATGCGAGGCGGCACCGTGTGAAACGGTGTGTCCGGTCGGCGCCACCAACCATACGGAAGACGGCCTGAACTCGCAGATCTACAACCGCTGCATCGGTTCTCGCTATTGTTCGGCGAACTGTCCGTACAAGGTCCGTTATTTCAACTGGTACAACTATCCGGAGCAAGAAAATGCCTGGCCAGCACCGTTGAACCAGCAGCTCAATCCGGATCTGACCGTGCGTACCAAAGGTGTCATGGAAAAATGCACGTTCTGCAAGCAACGCACCTATACCGCCCGCAACAATGCGAAGACCGAAGGACGTCCGGTACGCGATGGCGATGTGCAGACTGCGTGCCAGGAAGCGTGCCCGGTTGGTGCGATTTCTTTCGGCAATCTGCACGACCCGGAATCCAGGGTCGCCCAACAGTGGCAGAGTCAGCAGGTCGATTTGATCAAAGACGTGCAGGAGAAGGACGAGAAGGAAGGCAACCGTTTGCGCGGTTACCGCATCCTGGAAGAACTGCGTCCCTATCCTTCGGTGATGTATCTGGAGCGGGTGCGCGAAAGCGCTGTGTAAGGCACAAGGGGGAAATAAGAAAATGGGAAAAGATATCCGCGAAGACATCGCCTGGGCACAGATCAACAAGGATGTGCTCAAGAGCTTGGAGTCGCCTCGCAAACTGTATTGGGTGATTTTGCTGGTGGCCATTGCCATGGTGGGTGTGGCGGTGGGCTGCGAGATTTACCAATACAACGTCGGACTAGGGGTGGGCAATTTTGATAATCCCAATGTCTGGGGTCTGTACATCGCCACCTTCATCTTCTGGATCGGCATGAGCCACTCCGGGACGTTGCTGTCGGCGATCCTGCACCTGATGCATGCGGACTGGCGCAAACCGATCTACCGTTTTGCCGAGGCGATGACCACGTTCTCGCTGATGACGGCGGGACTGTTTGTAATGGTGCACCTGGGGCGTCTGTGGCAGGTCTACTATGCGCTGCCCTACCCGAGTGAACGCTGGGTTTGGCCGAACTTCCAGTCCCCGTTGCTGTGGGATGCGATGGCAATCTTCACTTACCTGAGTTCGTCCGTCCTGTTCCTGTACATCGGCTCGATCCCGGATCTGGCGATCTGCCGCGACAATATCCATCAGGGCTGGCGCAAGAAGCTGTACACCCTGCTCGCGTTGGGCTGGGAAGGCACCGACCGGCAGTGGCGCAATTTCCGCGTGACCTACCTGACCATCGCGTGCTTCCTGATTCCGCTCGCGGTGTCGGTGCACTCCATCGTGGCGTCCGACTTCGCCATGTCGCAGCAACCGGGCTGGCACATCACGTCGTTCCCGCCGTATTTCGTGGCTGGCGCGCTGTATTCCGGTTGTGCGGCGATCATCACGCTGTTCATCATCCTGCGCTACGTGTTCAGGTTCGAGGAATACATGACGCTACCGATCCTGAAGAAGACGGTGCGCCTGACTTTCGCCATCGCCATGGTGTGGACTTACCTGAACTGCATCGAATTCGCCGCAACGTGGTACAGCCATGACACGGCAGCCAAGGCTGTGTTGATCGAGAAAGCAACCGGCCGCTTTGCACCGTTCTTCTGGGGCATGATCTTCTGCGGTTCCGTGCTGCCGTTCGCCCTGATGGTCAAGAAATGGCAGACCAATATCCCGGTGATGTTCGCGGTGTCGCTGCTGCTGAACCTGGGCATGTGGCTGGAGCGCTGGATGATCGTTGCGCCGACCTTCTCGCACGGGTATTACCCGTGGACTTGGGACGAACACATGTGGCCCAGCATGGTGCAATGGGGCATCGTGTTCGGCAGCTTCGGCTGGTTCACCCTGCTGTTCATGGTGTTCTGCAAGATCGTGCCGTCCGTTTCCATGTATGAAGTGAAGGAGATGGTCTATCACCGCAGTCTGGCGACAAAGAAAGAAGAGCAGGCCGCGCAGGAAGAACTCGCAGTGAAGGGAGCCCACTAAATGAGCAAACGTTACTTGCTGGCCCTGTACAACAATTTCGACGAAGCCGAAGCAGTCGTGCGCGAGTTGCGCAACTCCGAGATCAAGGGCTTTAGTGCGGCCGACGACCTGGTGGTCAAATCGCCGATCGAGCACCCGGAAGTCGAGGAGTTCCTCGGCGAAAAATCGGTCAAGGTGCAGTGGTTTACGTTGGGCGGGGCCCTTACCGGCGGATTGCTGGCTTTCTCGCTGATTGCGGGATCGCAGGCCAGTTTCTATTCCCAGATGAAAGGCGGCAAGCCGATCGTGCCGATCCCCCCGGATCTGGTATTGACCTATGAGATGTTCATCCTGGGGGGGGTGTACATCTCCGTACTGGGTTTCCTGATCTGCGCCGGGTTGCCGGCAAAACGTTCGCCACTTTACAGCGCCAAGGTGTCGGAAGATCAGATCGGCATCCTGGTGAAGGGTGACGACGGTTCTATGGCAACACTCAGGGAGATTTTTACCAGGCACAAGGCATTGGAAATTCAGGAAGAGGCAGGCAGATGAAAAAAACTACTTTAGCAATCGTTTTGCTGATCGCGCCTGCGGTGGCGCAAGCATGGCCCTGGTCCAGGGATATGTCGGAACAAATCAGCGTCAAGCCGCAGGAAAGCGTGGATCCGAGTCATCCGGGCATGGCGACCTATCCGGAGCGTTCGGTGCCAATTCCCGGCACGACCAGTTTCGTGAAGGATATGGATGCCGCCGACAAGCAGAAAAATCCGGTGGTGGCCAATCAGAAATCGATGGAGTTCGGGGGCAGGCTGTTCGGTATCTATTGCACACCGTGCCACGGCTACGCCGGCAAGGGTGACGGATTGGTGGGGCAGAAGCTGGTATTGCAGCCCTACAACCTGACCGCCGATCACGCCAAGGAAGTCAGCGACGGCTATATCTGGGGAATGATGACGTTCGGCGGGGCGGTGATGCCGTCTTATGCCAACGACCTGTCGCCGACCGAGCGCTGGAATGTGGTCAACTACGTGCGCAAGGTGCTGCAACAGGGTGGAACCGTGCAGGCCAACGTTAACGGCCGGTAACCAAGGGGGAATTGAGTATGCTTTCTTATAGTAATTGGTCGGTCTTGACCGCCAGTTTTATGGTGGTCACTTACCTGGCGTTGAGTGGCGTGGCCTTGTGTTCGGTGCTGTACCTGGTTGGCGCCAAGTGGCGTTTTCAGGTGCGCGATTTGGCAGTGTCCCTGTATTCCTTGTTTCCGATGGCTTTCGCCATGCTGGTGGTTTTGCTGATTGGCGGAAACCAGACTTTCCCCTGGATCGGTCACGTTTCGCATGGAGAGAATGTGCACATGCCGGGCTGGTACACGCTGCCGCTGTTGGCTGCGCGCGAAGTGATCGGCATGCTGGTGATCATGTTCGTGTGGCGTACCTTCATCAAGCGCCAGGAAGTCGCCGAGCGTAGCGATCGGGATCGCGCGAAGTTCCATCATGTGGCCTGCTGGGTCCCGTTCTTCACCGTGCTGTATGCCACCATGATCGCGTGGGACTTCGAGATGACGTTGAAGCCTTCCTGGCACAGTGCAATCTACGGCATGCAGAACCTGGTCAGCAACTTCGGCATGTTCCTGGCTTTCCTGTTGATCTGGATCTATGTGCTGAACACCCGTGACGCGCTGGTGAAACGGGTGGACGAATTCATTTACAACTACCTGGCGCAAATGATGCTGGCGTTCACCTTGCTGTGGATGTATACCTTCTTCGCGCAATACCTGACGATCTGGTACGGCAACCTCGGAGATGAGCGCGACCGCATAGACGCAATGCAGAATGGTGATTTCAGTGTGATGTGGTGGTCCATGATTGCACTG
>JAJXUF010000185.1 GCA_021783175.1 Pseudomonadota bacterium | reverse complement strand
CGAATGCGTCGACACGACGAAGGTATGGAGCCTCTGGATGGCACTCGCATGCGCGGTTGTCGATGCAAGCAATAAAAGTGTGATGAGCGATTTTCTTAACATGTTCCAAACCTGTGAGTTAATGGATAAGGGAGAAGAGGGAAGAGAGAAGGGTCAAACCAGTGGCACCACGGGTTTTACCCTTCCCCCTTCTCCCTTTACCCTTCCCGATTGGGAGCAATCACTTCGCGGTTGCCGTTGCCCTGCATGGGCGAAACCAGCCCGGCTTTTTCCATCGCCTCGATCAGGCGCGCCGCGCGGTTGTAACCGATGCGCAAATGGCGCTGCACGAGCGAAATGGAAGGTCGGCGCGTCTTCAGCACGATCTCCACGGCCTGGTCGTACAGTGCATCGGCCTCAGCTTCGCCTCCTCCGCCATCGTATTCGCCCTCGGCCGCTTCATCCAGCGACGTCAGAACACCTTCGACATAGTTCGGCTGGCCTTGCGCCTTGAGATGTTCGGCGACGCGATGCACTTCCTGGTCGGACACGAACGCGCCATGCACGCGCTGCGGATAGCCGCTGCCCGGCGGCAGGTAGAGCATGTCGCCCTGACCCAGCAGCGCTTCCGCACCCATCTGGTCGAGGATGGTGCGCGAGTCGATCTTGCTCGATACCTGGAATGCGACGCGCGTCGGCACGTTGGCCTTGATCAGCCCGGTGATCACATCGACCGATGGGCGCTGCGTCGCAAGCACCAGATGGATGCCTGCCGCGCGGGCTTTCTGCGCCAGGCGAGCGATCAGCTCTTCCACCTTCTTGCCCACCACCATCATCAGGTCCGCGAGTTCGTCGATGAAGATCACGATGAACGGCAATTCTTCCAGTGCTTCCGGATTCTCCGGCGTGATCGTGAACGGGTTGGTCAGCGGCTTTCCGGCTTTGACCGCATCGCGCACCTGCTGGTTGTAACCGGCGATATTGCGCACGCCGAGCGCGGACATCAGCTTGTAGCGCTTGTCCATTTCCTGTACGCCCCAGTTGAGTGCGGACGCGGCCTGACGCATGTCGGTGACCACCGGCGCCAGCAAGTGCGGAATGCCTTCGTACACTGACAGCTCCAGCATCTTCGGGTCGACCAGCAGCAGGCGCACCTGCTGCGGCGTGGATTTATACAGCAGGCTCAGGATCATGGCATTGATCGCCACCGACTTGCCGGAACCGGTGGTGCCTGCCACCAGCACATGCGGCATCTTGCCCAGGTCGGCGACCACCGGCTTGCCGGAAATGTCCTTGCCCATCGCCATGGTCAACGGAGAATGCATGTCGGCATAGACCTGGGAGCCGAGTATCTCCGAGAGATGTACGATCTGGCGTTTCGGGTTGGGCAGTTCCAGCGCCATGTAGCTCTTGCCGGGTATGGTCTCGACCACGCGGATGCTGACCACGGACAAGGCGCGCGCCAGATCGCGCACCAGATTGGTGATCTGGCTGCCTTTTACGCCGACGGCAGGATCGATCTCGTAGCGTGTGATGACGGGACCCGGATAGGCACCGACCACTTTGACCTCGACGCCGAAATCCTTGAGCTTGCGCTCGATCAGGCGCGAAGTGAATTCCAGCGTCTCGGCGGAGACCACTTCGACCTGCTGCTTCGCCTCATCCAGCAGATGCAACGGCGGCAGATCCGAATCCGGCATATCGGCAAACAGCGAGACCTGCTTCTCTTTTTGCACGCGCGCCGAGCGCGGCACTTCGTACACAGGCATCTCGATGTGAATGGGCTCGTGCTCTTCCACGCGCTTCTTTTCCTCTTCCACCACCACGCTGCGTTCCTGCATCGCCTGGGTGCCGATGCGCTTATCCTGCCGGGTCTGCCAGGCATCTCGCGCCCGGAACCATGCATCTTCCAGTATCGAACCCAGCCAGTCGGCAAAACGCAACCAGGACAAGCCGGTATAAAGACTGAAGCTGACCACCATCAACGCCAGCAGGAACAGGGTCGCGCCGGTGAATCCCACCGCGTGCGCAAGGCCGCTGCCCATCACTGCGCCCAGCATGCCGCCGGGCGCCTGCGGCAATGCAACCTTCCATGTATAGAGGCGCAAGGCCTCCAGGGCGCTGCTGGCAAACAGCAGCACCAGAAAACCCAGCAGTGAGACCCAGAGCGCGCGCTTGTCGAAAATGCTGTCGGCGCGGATGCGGTGATAGCCCGCCCAAACGCGCTGCAACATCAGCGTGACCCACCACCAGGCGGAAAAACCGAACAGGTAGAGCAGCACATCCGCCAGCCAGGCACCGATCACACCGCCGGGATTGCGGGTGATCGCCGCGCTCGCGCTATGCGACCAGGAGGGGTCGGCGCGGTCATAGCCGACCAGGATGAGAATCAGGTAGAGCGCCACCGCCACCAGCAGCAGCCAGCGCGATTCCCGCAACAGGCCGAGCAGCCTTTCCGGCAACGGCGGGCGGGGGCTTTCGGGTGGCGCCATCAAATTCCCTCGGCGTCGTTGGGGGCGGGCGGCAGGAATCCCAGACGTCGTGCAGCGCTGACTGCTTCCAGCCGCGAGTTGACATGCAGTGCCTGATAGACAGCCGCCGTGTGTATCTTGACTGTGCCCTCGGCCAGGTTCATCTTTTTGGATATCTCCTTGTTCGCCAGGCCCGAGGCAAGATAGGTCAGCACTTCTAGCTGACGCGAGGTGAGGCCGAACTTGGCGGCGCGTTGCGAACGCTTGCTGACCTGCGTCTCGCCCTGGTCGACGCTGTTCATCGCTTGCTGCAGGAGTTGCGGCGGCAGATAGACGCCGCCCTCCAGCACCATGCGCAACGCGGACAGCATGATCTTGCTGGACGACATCTTGGAGATGAATCCCATTGCGCCGGATTCCATCACACTCTCGATGTCGTCACGATGATCGGAGCCGGATACGACCACCAGCGGGATTTCGGGGTAGCGCAGATGGAAGAATTGTATGGAAGGAACGCCCTCGCTCCCCGGCATGTTCAGATCGAGCAGAGCGAGATCGACGTCGGTATTGTCATGTACCAGTTGCAGCGCCTCCTGGAAATTCCCCGAGTCCAGGATCTCGACTTCGTCGGCAAGCTGTTGCAGCACATAGTGCATGCCATCGCGGAACAATGCATGGTCATCCGCCATCAGGACTTTGATTTTCATATCCCTACCTCATTTTTTCGTAGCAAGAAAGCCCCTCTCCAACTCTCCCCCACAAGCGGGCGAGAGGACAAACGAGAAAAGCGATCTTTGAATCCCTGCCCGCAATCATACCACTCCCCGCAATGCCTTCTGGAATTCACCTTGCAGGGCGAAATGCATCATCGCCCGCAAACGCATCGGCGCGATCGGCTTGTGCAGCAAGATCGCGTTGCTGTCGTGTATCTCTTGCAGGGTCGAGCTGGCGGTATCCCCGGTCAGCACCACTGCAGGCAAGTCATCTCCCCATTTTTCGCGCATCATTTTGATGACATGGATGGCCGTCATGCCGTAGGGCAGGCGGAAATCGCACACCAGCAGATCGGGCTTCGACCCGGCGATATCCAGTTTGCGCATAACGTCTTCTGCATACTCGCCAGCCGTCACTTTGCATCCCCATTGCTCCACGAGGTCGACAGTCACATCGCGGATATCAGGATCGTCTTCCACCAGCGCGACGACGCGGCCGCTCAGGTCATATTGCGAATGTGCGATAACGAAGGGCTGTACCAGATTTTCGGCATTGCCCATCGGAACCTCGAAACTGAACGTCGACCCGACTCCCGGCTTTGAACTGACCCGCACTTTGCATTCCAGCAGGCTTTCGATCCGTCGCACGATGGACAAGCCCAGCCCCAGTCCTTTACGCCGGTCCCGGTGCGGATTGTCGGCCTGATAGTATTCCTCGAAGATGTGCGGCAGGGTCGCCGCCGGGATGCCAATACCGGTATCGGCGACTTCCAGGCCGACCACGCCGGTCCCGCAGGTGCAGCGAACGACTACGCCGCCGGTATCGGTATAGCGAATGGCATTGGAGACCAGGTTGCGCAGCATGCGCTCAAGCAGGAAGGGATCGCTATGGACCACCACATCGCAAATGTTCTGGACGCCGCACTCGTTGCCGCTACAGAGGGGCAACTGAAATCTCAATCCTTTTGCCTGTGCGAGCGGCGCAAAATCGCCGTATATCCGGTCGAACAGCGATCCCAGCATGAAATGCTGCTTGCGCGGCTCGACGATGCCCGCATCCAGGCGCGAGACATCCAGCAGGTCGTCGAACATGTCGACCAGGGCATTGACCGATTTGCCGATCTGCTCGGCAAGGCGGACCGTATTCTTTTCCCTGGCCGTATCCTGCAAGGCATCGGAAAACAGCCGCAATGCCTGCAAAGGCTGGCGCAAGTCGTGGCTGGCCGTCGCGAGGAATTTCGATTTCGCCTGATTGGCCTGCTCCGCGACCTGGCGCGAAGCTTCCGCATCCCTCTTCCGTTCCAGCAAGGCGCCCACCAGAAGCTCATTCTCGAACCTGCGCCGCTGCGACTGTTCAAAGGTGCGGATCAGCTCGAATGAAGACTTGAGAACGAAAATGAAGAACATGATCAACATGCCGAACAATATCCAGTGCGTCGCATCGTTCTCCCATGCGAGCCGCCCCAGCAGCGGCAGGATCATGATCGTCAGATAGATGAACATTGAGGGAGGATGGAACGGATTGCTGGTCGCCGCGCCGGCCGACATGCCCATCACCACGCAGATCAGCAGCGCCTGGTAGGCCAGATCGCCGGGCACGAACATCAGCACGCCCGCACTGCCCCAGACGATTGCGACCAGCCCGGTCAAGCGCCTGAACGTGCGATCCCAGTCGAGGTTCTGCAAAACGGTTTTAGTGAGCGTGCGGCGGCGGCGCCAGAAATAATACTCGATGGCATGCACGACATAGACCGCCCCCAGCCATATCTGCAACGTGGTGTGCGCAATCCTGTCCCACATCAGCATCACCAGCATCGGCGCCAGCACGAGTTCCGCAACCAGCATCAGCGGATAGCTGTCGATGCGGGCCCGCACCTGCTCCGCGCGTATCTGCAGATTCTTTTCGTCCAGCTCGAACCGCAACAGGTCGATCAACGAACTCATCTGAATGCCAGCAATAGCCTGACGTCCTGCACCCACGTATCGGAATGCTGCCAGAAGGGCGACAACAGGATCGGCCGGCCTCTGGGCGCGATGAAATAGGTCCCGGCCGAATGGTCCAGATCGTATCCGCCGTTCTTGTTCGCGTGTTTCTCGTACGTCACGCCGAATGCCTTCGCCGCCTGTGCGGTCGCCGCACTATCGCCGGACAGCCCTTTGAAAGTCGGATAGAACGCCGACGGATATTTCGCCAGCAGGTCCGGCGTATCACGTTCCGGATCGAGCGTGATGAACAGCACCTGAACCCTGTCTGCATCCTTACCCAGCTTGCGCATCATCTGCGCCAGCTCGGCGAGCTCGGTCGGACACACCTGCGGGCAATGCGTATAGCCGAAGAACAGCACCACGACCTTGCCGCGAAAATCCTCCAGGCTGACCGGCCTGCCGGAGGCGTCGTTCAGATGAAAATCCGCTTGTGCGTACTTCGCACTCACATCGCCGGCCTGGAACGGGGAAGGCAGGGTCTGTTCGCCGCAGGCGGCAAGCAGGAACAGCAATGAGAACATCAACAGCTTATGCAGGGACATGACAGCTACCACTCCATCCGTTTGTATAAAATGTGTACCCGACCTTGGCCAATCCATACACGCCGAACAGCGCCACCAGCAACCCGGCCGCCAGCCTGACACGGGGCGACTGCACCCGGCCTTTGATGCCCTCCCAGAAGAGGCCGATCGCCATCAGGTTCGGCAGTGTGCCC
>JAJXUF010000184.1 GCA_021783175.1 Pseudomonadota bacterium | reverse complement strand
TTACTCGAATTACGGACGCAACTTTTTTAAGACCATGCTGCGCTTGGCGAGTGAACGCGATGAGCTGCGTGTGGTGGACGATCAGGTAGGAACGCCAACGTATGCCAGACTGGTTGCGGACGCAAGCGTGCAGATGATAGCCGCGATGACTGAAGGGAACGTCTTGCGCAGCGAATGCAGCGGACTCTATCACATGACGTGCCAGGGCTTTACCACCTGGCACGGATTTGCGCAACGTATTGTCGAACTTTCCGGGCAAGGGGAGCGCGTGCGCGTGAAGCCCATCGGCACGGCCGAGTACCCGACGCCCGCGCAGAGGCCATCATATTCGGTCCTTTCCTGCGACAAACTGGCGCGCATGTTCGCAATCCGCTTGCCGCACTGGGATACGGCGCTCGAGCAGTGTGTGGCGGACGGGCGTGCAATCTCCTAGCGCAGAAAGCCTCGGGCCCAACGGCACGCTAGCCAGGCGGCTTGAAGGATTTGTAGCGCGTCCGTCGCAGCAGGAGATGGCCGCGCGCATCGAAGCGGCCTTAATGGACCGTTCCCTGTATATAGTGGAATCGGGCACCGGCACGGGAAAGACCTTTGCCTACCTGGTGCCAGCCCTGCTTTCCGGCCGCAAGGTGCTCATTTCGACCGGCACCAGGAACCTTCAGGATCAGCTCTACGGGCGCGATTTACCGCTTGTACGCGATGCCTTGGGTGTGCCGGTGACCACGGCGCTGCTTAAGGGGCGTGCAAACTATCTTTGCCTGGAGCGGCTTGAACGCACCGAGCTAGAAGGAAGATTCCGTGCCGGACGAACGGACAGCGCGCTTTTGCGCGTGCGTGAGTGGGCCGGCCGTACCCGCAGCGGAGACATCGCGGAGCTCGACCAGGTACCGGAGGACTCTGAAATATGGCCTCTTGTCACCTCGACATCCGATAACTGTCTTGGTGCTCAATGTCCGCAGTATAGCGACTGCCATGTGAATCGTGCGCGACGTGAAGCGCTGGCGGCGGACGTAATCGTGGTAAATCATCATCTGTTTTTTGCCGATCTTGCGCTGCGCGAGGAAGGATTCGGTCAGTTATTGCCTGGAGTCGAGGCGATAATTTTCGACGAGGCGCATCAGCTGCCGGAAATCGCATCCAATTTTTTCGGCGTGTCGCTGAGTAGTCATCAGATCAACTCCCTATGTCTCGATGTCATTACCGAGGAGCTGAAGGAGAAGAGCACTGTTGCCGGTTTGGCGGAAGGTGCAAGGAACCTGGAGAAGTCAGTCGCCGATCTGAGGTTAGCGTTTGGCAGCGGCGCGCAGCGCGCGCCGTGGAGCAGCATAACGGCGCAGAAGGCATTCTGTAATGCACTTGCCGAGACGCGTTCACGCATTTCCGGGCTGGCGCAGCTGCTTGAGGTGGCGGCGACGCGCGGCCCCGGCTTGGCGAGCTGTCTGCGACGCGCGCTGGATCTGCTGGACAGGCTGGTAATGCTGGAAGAAACTCCGCCTGCGGGCCATATAGCGTGGTTCGAGACCGGCGCCCGAAGTTTTACTTTGCACCTTACGCCGATGGATATAGCGATGTCGTTTCGGCCATATCTCGAGGGTGGCGACAAGGCCTGGATATTCACTTCGGCAACGCTGGCGATCGGCAACAGCTTCAGCCACTTTCAGTCACAACTCGGACTGGAAGCAGCGCAGGCAGACCAGTGGGGAAGCCCCTTCGATTATTCGCGTCAGGCATTGCTCTATTTGCCGGCCGGTCTGCCGGAACCATCGGCGGGTGAATTCACGCAAAGCGTGCTCGAGGCGGCATTGCCGGTGTTGGCGGCGAGCGGCGGAAGGGCGTTCTTACTGTTCACCAGCCATCGTGCGCTCAAGTTTGCTGCCGATTACCTTGCCACGCGATCGGATTTTCCGCTTCTCATTCAGGGAAGCGCTCCGCGCGCGGTGCTGCTCGAACGATTCCGTGCGGCCGGCAATGCGGTGCTGCTCGGCACCGGAAGTTTCTGGGAAGGAGTCGATGTGCGGGGTGAAGCGTTGTCTACGGTGATCATTGACAAACTGCCCTTTGCAGCACCGGATGACCCGGTGCTGCGCGCGCGCTGTGAAGCCATGGAGGAGGCTGGACGTAGTCCGTTTATGGAATATCAGCTGCCCAACGCGGTGATTGCCCTTAGGCAGGGAGCCGGCCGACTTATCCGTGATGTCACCGATCGCGGAGTACTGATGTTGTGTGATCCAAGACTGTTGCGAAAAGGATACGGAAGCATATTTCTTTCCAGTCTGCCCCCAATGCCGCGCACGCGTAGAATAGAAGATGTACAGCGCTTTTTCGCGCCAACCTGGGAGCAAGAGAGGTGCGAGGCACAGTAACAATGACGAGGCTAAAAGAGACTTCATGCGAATATATCGCGCGGCTTTCGCAATCGGATTGCTGGCTGCAGGGCTGATGGGATGTAGTGGCGTGCCTCCCGCGAATCTGGGAGTCAGGAACGGAAAACTCGCAACATGCCCGAGTTCGCCCAATTGTGTGTCCAGTCAGGCTGCGGATGCCAAGCACCGAATCGATCCAATCACCTATGATTCGACGTTGCCGGTTGCCATGGCCCGCCTTAAGCAGGTGATCGCGCATATGAAACGGGCGCGCATCGTATCCCAAAGTGATGACTATCTAAGGGTTGAATTCACCAGTCGCGTAATGCGCTTTGTGGATGACGCGGAATTCTATTTCGATGACCATAGCAAGCACATCGAGATGCGGTCCGCGGCGCGTCTTGGCTATTACGACTTCGGCGTAAACCGGCGGCGCATGCAGGTCATACGGCGGCAATTTGTCGCCGCACAATCCGAGGCGGCGCAGCATCACTAGCCGCTGTTCAGTCGAGGTACTGGTAGCACGGAAGTGTCAGGAACTCGACAAAATCGGGACGCGCGCAAAGTTCATCGAGTATTTTTGCCGCCAGTTCATAGCGGCCGATCGCGTAATTTTCCTCCCCGAGGTTCTTGCGCACTTCATTGAGTACCTGTGGCAACAGCAAGCGCAGCAGTTCGATGGTCACCTTGCGTCCGTCGTCCAGAATGCCCTTTGGGCTGTGTATCCAGTGCCAGATCTGAGAACGCGAGATTTCCGCTGTGGCGGCGTCCTCCATTAGATGGTGGATGGGTACGCAGCCGGTGCCTGCAAGCCATGATCCAAGGTATTCGATCACCACATCGATGTTCGTGCGCAGCCCAAGTTCAGTGATCGGTCCTTGTGGCATGAACGCAAGCAGATCCGCAGCTGTGATGCTGACGTCGTCCCGCTGACGATCGATCTGATTCGGGGTTTTCATCGCGGCGTCGAACTCGGCCATAGCGACCGGAACGAGGCCTGGGTGAGCCACCCAGGTGCCATCATGGCCGTCGCGTGCCTCGCGCTGTTTGTCGGCGCGTACCTTGGCAATGGCGTCATTGTTGGCTGCCGCGTCTTCCTTGATTGGTATTTGTGCGGCCATGCCGCCGATGGCGTGCGCTTTGCGCCGATGGCAGGTTTTGATGGTGAGCAGGGAATAGGAGCGCATGAAGTAAGTAGTCATTGTCAGGAGCGCACGGTCTGCGAAAATGAAATCCGGGCGGTTGCGGAATTTCTTTATGCAGCTGAAGAGATAGTCCCAGCGTCCGCAATTGAGACCAGCCGAATGCTCGCGCAGCTCGAACAGAATTTCATCCATTTCGAAAGCCGCCAGGATGGTCTCGATCAGCACGGTGGCCTTGATCGTCGCTGGCGGAATATCCAGCGCCTTTTCGGCATGATCGAAAACCTCATTCCACAGCCGCGCTTCCAGATGGCTTTCCAGTTTCGGAAGATAAAAGTAGGGCCCCGTCCCGTTTTGTATTAGGGTTTTCGCGTTGTGAAAAAAATACAGCCCGAAATCGAACAGGCTGGCGGAAATCGGCGTGCCATCGATAAGAACATGCTTCTCTACCAAGTGCCAGCCGCGGGGCCGCACCATCAGAGTTGCAATCCGGTCGTGCAGTGCGTAGATCTTGCCTTCGGGGCTGAGGTAGCGAATGTTACGACGCACGGCATCGCGTAGATTAATCTGGCCGCGCAGATTGTTGTCCCAGGTCGGTGCGTTGGAGTCCTCGAAGTCTGCCATGAATACACTCGCGCCGCAGTTGAGTGCATTAATGATGATCTTCCGGTCGACCGGGCCGGTAATCTCCACGCGTCGATCCTGCAAATCCTGCGGCATATCGGCAATGGTCCAGGTAGCGTCGCGAATCTGCCGGGTCTGCGGCAGAAAATCGGGCAGTTCACCTGCGTCGATGCGGGCTTGCCGGTCGTGTCTGCGGGCAAGCAGGTCTTCGCGTGTCGCGCCGAAGCGCCGCTGCAGCATGGCCAGGAACTCAAGCGCCTGGGGAGTCAGAATTTCGGCAAATTCCCCGGACGATGCGGCCAAGATATTTATGCCGGACGGAGAGTGAGCTGTGATGCGCATGCGGGCCTCCTGGCATCTGGCCCGATAATATTGCGGGAAAAAGACAGGTGCAGCGCTGCGCGATCGGGCCGACTTGGCCCCATTCTACTCGCTTTTGGCAGTCCCGGCCGCAGCGCCGAGGTCTACCTCGAGAACCGGTAGAAGTGATGGAATTTGCGGTATTTTTCAGACATTTAAGAGCGTAAGACGGAAACCTGGCGCGCGGTACCAACATCTGCGGCAAAGGCATGTCAGGCTGACGCATCAGTCGGCATAAACGATGACACGCCCGATTACCTGCGTTATGTTCAGGTTCCCGGTACGCGATGTCGCGACTGCAGGATTGTGATGTAGCACACGAGGAAAACACCATGGCGATGGATCTGGGTTTCATTGGACTTGGCATTATGGGAAGGCCGATGGCGCTTAATCTGTTGAAAGGCGGCCACCGCCTCAATGTTTACGCGCGACGCCCGGTGGCGGTCGAGCCGCTTGTCGCTGCAGGCGCCAAGAGCATGGCGTCTGCGCAAGACGTCGCGGCGGCCAGCGAAGTAATTTTCATTATGGTGTCAGATACGCCGGACGTCGAGCAGGTTATATTGGGGGAGCGCGGCGTGCTTCACGGTGTGCGTCGAGGCAGTGCCGTCGTCGACATGAGCTCAATATCGCCTATCGCGACGCGCGTCATCGCGCAGCAACTGGAACACAAACAAGTGGACATGCTAGATGCGCCCGTATCCGGCGGTGAGGGCGGTGCAATTAACGCCACCCTGTCTATCATGGTTGGCGGCACAGATGCGGCCTTCTCGCGCGTGTTGCCCTTGTTTCAGCTGATGGGAAAGAATATCGTGCACGTCGGTGATCATGGCGCAGGGCAGACGGCCAAGGTCTGCAACCAGGTGGTCGTTGCGGTCACCATTATGGCAGTCAGCGAGGCGCTGCTGCTCGCATCTCGCGCTGGTGCCGATGCGGCGAAAGTGCGGCAGGCACTGCTTGGCGGATTTGCCGGAAGCAAAATCCTCGATGTGCATGGGCAGCGTATGCTCGATCGGGATTTCAAGCCTGGGTTCAAGACCAGCTTGCATCAGAAGGACATGCGCATTGCGCTTGATACGGCGCATCAGCTTGGCGTCGCGCTGCCTGCTGCGGCAACGGCGGCTCAGTACCTGAACGCACTGGTGGGTAATGGAGAAGGCGAGCTGGATTCGTCGGCCATAATCAAGGTTCTTGAGCGCATGGGTGGCGCGAATTTGGGCGAACGCGGCTAGCGCGGCAAGTTCGCCAGAAGTGATTCTTCTAGCAATTGAACAGGAGCACAAACGATGACAATAGGGATCGGTGAACGGCTTCCGGCCGGCGCCTTGATGGAAATGACAGCATCGGGACCACAAGCGGTGTCGATCGAGGCGCTGACAAGCGGCAAACGCGTCGTCTTGTTCGGA
>JAJXUF010000183.1 GCA_021783175.1 Pseudomonadota bacterium | reverse complement strand
TATCGTGCTGGTTTGGGCGGTAAAGAAAGGGCAATACGAGGATATGGAAGGCAATGCCAACCGTATCCTGCTGGACGACGATGACGACATGTTGCGCTCCGACAAGCCGGGGGACAAGAACGCCGACAAGAAATAGGCGTTTGCGCCGGGAACTATTTCAAGACTTCCCCGTTGGCCAGCAGCGGCCGAACCAGCAGGTCGAAATTCCTCGGGGGGACATATTGCAGCAAGGGCTTCTCACCGTTACCCAGGGTGATATCCAAGCCGTCCTGTGGATACAACCAGTGAATCAAGCCGCTCTTGTTTTCCTGTACGCGCTGTGCAGGCTGCCCGAAGCGCTTCAGAAATACCGTCTCGTCCACCCGCAGGTTGGGAAGATAAGTCAGACTGCTTATCGGCCAGGTACGCAAATGCGTGATGTCTTCCGGTGTCATGGTGATCTTTTTACCACTTCCGGTTGTCGCCATGCGCAAGCCGCGCTCATACATATCCTGCAATTCCTTCTCGGGAACGTTTATGGTCAGTACGATCTTGGATGGCAGTCCGGCCAGGTTGACCTGTTCGAAGAACACTTCAGCGATTAATTTGCCTTCGGGTGATTTGAACAGGCTGGGTACGGCCTTTTCCTTGAATCGGAGCTCGGCCTCATTGGTGGCCGATTCGCCGAGAGTCAGGCCGAAGACGCGCACCGAATCCGGCGTCGGGTGTTCGATGTGCCATGGCAGGTCATCGCTGCGTTTGGGCTCCCCGGGTATGAGCATGGAACCGGCGATAATAAGGAGGGACGCGATGCCGACGCCCCAGTAGATCTTGCTTTCGGATGACATTGAGGGCACAGGACGCTTTAAACGGAAGTGACGGAATTTGACGGATCAGGATTTTGCTCGACGAAACGCTTGGGCAATTTGCCGTGACGGGCCTGGTACATGGAATCATTGCCCAGCACGATCAGTACGAGCAACGAAACCATGAACGGCAACATGCCAACACCGCCAAGCAACGCGATGGTCGAGACCTTCGACCATCCCATGACTTTCGAGAGCAGCAGGCCGATGCCGATCACGGCGCAGGTGATCGTCAGGAGCTTCATGAAATGGCTGTTGCGTTTATCGGCGATGATCCAGTGCGACTTGACGAACCAGGTTTCATCGCTCCTGGCGATCTGTTTAGCCTTGATGACGATGTAGCCGGTGATCACGAAGGACGTGATCGGTACGATCAATACCATCAGCGGAAAGGTGCTGAATACGCCGAAAGTGGACGCGAAAACCAGGATATGGTTAAAAACCAGATTGATCAGAAAAATCTCGTGCGGCCATTTGGCGCGGACGGTCTCTGCGGGCGAAATGTTGAAGTGCTGGTGCATGCTGCCCTCCCTCGAATTGTCAAAAAGCTTAAGTCCGCTTTCAGCAGCGCAGGATACCAGTTCCGGTGGATTTATAGAACGCCGTAACGCATCAGGTGTGGCTGACAAAACTGCGCAGGCGGAGCAAGTCCATGATTTCGACTTCGCGCACCCTCACGTTAAGCAGGCCATGTTCCTGAAAGTGAGAGAACGTGCGGCTGACGGTTTCCAGTTTCAGCCCGAGGTAGCTGCCGATCTCCTGGCGCGTCATGCGCAGATAGAAGGAGGTCGGCGAATATCCGCGCGCACTGAAGCGCTGGGAGAGGTTCAGCAAAAAGGCAGCCAAGCGCTCCTCGGCACGCATTGACCCAAGCAGCATCATGATGCCCTGGTCGCGCACGATCTCGCGGCTCATGATCTTGTGCAGGTGGCGTTGCAGACTGGGTAGTTCCCGGCTCAGCGTTTCCAGCCGGTCGAACGGGATTTCGCATATCTCGCTGTCTTCCAGCGCCACCGCGTCGCAGGTGTGCGCGTCGCTGCTGATCGCATCCAGCCCGATGATTTCCCCGGGCATCTGAAATCCGGTCACTTGCTCACGCCCATCTTCATGCAGCACCTGTGTCTTGAAAAAGCCGGTGCGGATGGCAAACAGGGATTGGAAGTGTTCCCCGCAACGGTACAGGTATTCGCCGCGGCGGAAAGTTCGTTTCAGGCTGGTCAATGCGTCGACTTGGCGCATTTCCGCGCTGTCCAGACTGACAGGAAGGCACAGTTCACGCAGGTTGCAGCTTGAGCAGGCGATGCGTAATGCTGAATTTGAAACGGCGTTTTGCACTTGTTTATATAGGGGTATTGCGCTTTAGTGAACAGGAATATGACATGGTTTTTGACCTATATCAAACGTATTTTGCGGTATGCTGGCACATTCCGCAAACCCAATAATTTGTCGAATCTCTCATGCTCGCCAACAAAGAAATTAGCCCCCAGCTGGAAGTCGATCTGGACCTCATACGCCGTCTGGACAAGAATGGTCCGCGCTACACCTCGTATCCCACGGCTGACCGGTTCGTCGAGGCTTTCAATGCCGAATTGTACGCGCAATGGATGGGTAAGCGCGAAGTTGGCGGCATCAGCCGGCCGCTGTCTCTGTATGTGCACATTCCGTTCTGCAATACCCTGTGCTTCTATTGTGCCTGCAACAAGGTCATAACCAAGGATTTCAGCAAAGCGGACAAATACGTGCGCTACCTCGTCAAGGAAATCGAGATGCAGGCCGCGCTGCTCGGCAATGACCGTCGTGTCGAACAACTGCATTTCGGGGGCGGCACACCTACCTTCCTGAGCGACGACGAGCTGCGCACCGTCATGGGGGCTATCCGCAAGAATTTCCAGCTGGTGGAAGACGGCGAGTATTCCATCGAGATCGATCCGCGCAAAGTCAGCGACGCGACGGTCACCCTGCTGGGCGAACTGGGCTTCAACCGCATCAGTATCGGCGTGCAGGATTTCGATCCTGCGGTGCAGAAAGCCGTGAATCGCATCCAGAGCGAAGCAGAGACGCTGCAGGTCATCACGGCGGCGCGCGCCAACGGTTTCAAGTCCGTCAGTATCGACCTTATCTACGGACTGCCCAAGCAGACGCTGGAAGGGATAAAGACCACGCTGGACAAAGTCATTGCGATGAATCCGGACCGACTTTCCGTCTACAACTATGCGCACATGCCCAAGATGTTCATGCCGCAGCGGCGCATCCACGAGGCAGACCTGCCTTCACCGCAAACCAAGCTGGATATCCTGAAGCTGGCGGTGAATACACTCACCGATGCGGGTTACGTCTACATCGGCATGGACCACTTCGCCAAGCCGGACGATGAACTGGCGGTGGCGCAGCGCCAAGGCCGTCTGCACCGCAATTTCCAGGGTTATTCGACACACTCGGACTGCGACCTGATCGCAGTTGGCGTCAGCTCCATCGGCAAGATCGGCCCAACCTACAGCCAGAACTTCCGCGAGCTGGAACCGTACTACGATGCGCTCGATAACAACACCCTGCCCATCATGCGCGGCATGGAACTGAACGCCGACGATCTGGTGCGGCGCGCCATTATCCAGGCGCTGATGTGCCATTTCGAGATATCGAAGGAGTCGTTCAACATCGCCTACCTGATCGATTTCGACCAATACTTTGCCACCGAACTGAAAGAACTTGCCGAATACGAAAAAGAAGGGCTGCTCGAGCTCTCGCCGCACTGGATCGGCGTCACCCCCAAGGGGCGCATGCTGATCCGCAATATCTGCATGGTTTTTGACAAATACCTGCGCGCAAAACAAGAACACACGCGCTATTCCAAGGTCATCTAGGAAGCTTGGCTTATTGCCAGTGAGTAGCCGCCGCGGGCGCATTTGCGGCGGCGGTCTGCTACTTTGGGGTAAAATGAAACTCGTTTAGGAGCGAGAGAAATAATGAAACAAGCAGATGATTTTCGCCTGAAGTTCGGCAAACGAGAGCTGGTTCCGATCATGATCGGGGGCATGGGCGTGGACATCTCTACCGCAGTGCTGGCGCTGGAAGCTGCCCGTCTGGGCGGTGTGGGCCATATTTCCGATGCCATGCTGCCTACCGTCTCGGATCGCCGCTACGAAACCGACTTCGTCAAGACCAAGCTCCTGCAATACAAGTACAACATCGACAATTCCGACAAAACGGATATCAAGTTCGATCTCGGCCATATCGCCGAATCGACCCGTCTGCACGTAAGCAAGACCATGGAAGCCAAGCGCGGCACCGGCATGGTCTTCATCAACTGCATGGAAAAGCTCACCATGAACGCGCCCAAGGAGACGCTCAGGGTGCGGCTGCAGGGAGCGCTGTCCGCCGGCATCGACGGCATTACGCTGGCGGCGGGACTGCATCTGGGCTCGTTTGCGCTGATGGAGGACCACCCGCGTTTCCGCGATGCAAAACTCGGCATCATCGTTTCCTCGCTGCGTGCATTGCAACTGTTCCTGCGCAAGAACGCGCGTACCAACCGCTTGCCTGACTACATCGTGGTGGAAGGTCCGCTGGCGGGGGGCCACCTCGGGTTCGGGCTGGACGACTGGATGAAGTACGACCTGCGCACCATCACCAACGAGATCCACCAATATCTGCGCGACGAGAAGCTGGATATCCCGGTGATCCCCGCCGGTGGAATTTTCACCGGCAGCGATGCCGTGAGCTACCTTGAGGAAGGTGCTGCCGCGGTACAAGTAGCCACACGCTTCACGGTGTCGAAGGAATGCGGCTTGCCGGAAGACGTGCAGCAGGAATATTTCAAGGCTGGCGAGAACGACATCGAAGTCAACACCACTTCGCCCACCGGCTACCCGATGCGCATGCTGAAAAACAGCCCGTCCATCGGTTCCGGCATCCGCCCGGGTTGCGAATCCTACGGCTACCTGCTGGATGCCAACGGTCATTGCGACTACATCGACGCCTACAACCGCGAAGTAGCGTTGCATCCGGATGCAAAGAAGATCCAGGTCTTCGACAAGACCTGCCTGTGCACGCACATGCGCAACTTCAAATGCTGGACCTGCGGGCATTACACCTACCGCCTCAAGGACACCTCGCGCAAAAATGCGGACGGCAGCTACCAGATCCTCTCTGCCGAACATATCTTCAAAGACTACCAGCACAGCACCGACAACAAGATCGCGTTGCCGGAGGCTTGAATCAGCCGCGTCCTGCCGGCATGTCGATTCCGGCAAGTGACGAAAAAACGCTTAAAGCTCCAATGTACGACTTGCCATATAGCCGTTCGTGTCATCGCGCAGCGGTATAGCCGAACCTTCCAACGGCGTCTCCGTTGTTTATAATCCCGTACAATATTTCCCGGCAGGTGACGATATGAACAAATATCTGAAATATGGTCTGTGGTCGATTGCGGCAGTGACAGCACTGGGTGCAGCGCTGATTGCGTACATCGCCCTGACCTTCGATCCCAACGCCTACAAGCCCCGGATCATCCAGGCCGTAAAGGAAAGCAAGCAGCGCACCCTCAAGCTGGACGGCGACATCAAGCTGCACTTCTTTCCCAGCATCGGCGTCAGCCTGAGCAAGGTATCGCTGTCGGAATTCCAGAGCGAACAGGAATTCGTCTCGGTCGACAGTGCCAGCGTCTCGCTCAAACTGTTGCCCTTGCTCGCCAGGCAACTCGTGGTGGACGAGGTCGCGGTGAGCGGCGTCAAGGCGCAATTCGTCAAATACAAGAACGGCAAGACCAACCTCGACGATCTGCTGGGCAAAGAGGCCTTACCTGCATCCGTTCCCGCCCCTGCACCCGTTCCCGCCCCCGAAGCCAGCGCGCCCATGCAGTTCGACATCGCATCCGTGCAACTCGACAAAGCCGAGCTGAGCTACCGCGACGAGGCATCCGGCGCGCGCTACAGTGGGCAGGAGTTGAGCCTCAAGACCGGACGCATCGCCAACGGCATCCCGGGAAAAATCGAATTCGCAGCGCATTTCCAGTCCAGCAAACCCAGTCTGGATATCACGGCGCAAATCAAGACCATGCTCACTT
>JAJXUF010000182.1 GCA_021783175.1 Pseudomonadota bacterium | reverse complement strand
GCGCAGCATGGTCTTAAAAAAGTTGCGTCCGTAATTCGAGTAAAGCCAGGCCGTGCGCAATACGAGATGCGCTCCACCTGCGGCGCGCACAGCCTCTTCTCCGGCGAGCTTGGTCTTGCCGTAAACACCAAGCGGCCGGGTCGGCGAGTCTTCGGTATACGGTTGGCGCGAAGCCCCGTCGAATACGTAATCGGTTGAATAATGCACCAGCAGCGCGCCGGCCTTTTGCGCAGCCACCGCCATAACCGCCGGAGCCTCGGCATTGATTCGTTCTGCGCTGAGCGCGTCCGATTCTGCCTGATCAACCGCGGTATAGGCAGCAGCATTGACGACGACATCAGGTCGTTGCGCAATCACAACTTGCCGCAATCGATCCAGGTCGCCAAGATCGAAGTCGCTCTGGTCATACGCCTGTACACTGCCGATAGCCTCAAGCTTCGACGCGAGATAAGTCCCTAGTTGTCCGTCTCGCCCAAAAAGCAGGATCTTCATCGCGGAATCGACGCGTCCTTGAGGCACACACCCTTGGCATCCTTGTCCGAAAGGACAGGATCGCTTATCGGCCAGTCGATGCCGATTGCCGGATCATTCCACAGAATCGTGTGTTCATTTCCGGGACTGTAGAAGTCAGTGCACTTGTACATGACCCGTGCATTCTCGCTGGTGGCGCAGAAACCGTGCGCGAAACCGGGTGGCACGTAAAGCTGCAAATGGTTCTCTTCCGACAGCAAAATGCCGAACCATTTCCCGAATGTCGGCGAATCGCGACGTATATCCACAACCGCGTCAAACACCTCACCCTGCAGCACGAATACTAGTTTTCCCTGCCAATGCGGAAACTGATAATGCAAGCCGCGCAGAACGCCGCGCCGCGAAAATGACATGTTGTCCTGCACAAACGCGTCGGCCACGCCGCCGACGTCGAACTTGGAATGCTGGTAGGTTTCCAGGAAATAGCCGCGCGCATCACCGAATACCCGAGGCTTGAAAAGCTTGAGCCCCTTGAGCGGCAGGTCAGACACTTCAAGATTGTTCATGTATGGTCGTTCTCGGCGACCACGGATCGCAAGTACGCGCCATAATCGTGCCCCATGCCATTGGCGAGGCGGTCGAGTTGGGCATGATCAATAAACCCCATCTGAAACGCCACTTCCTCTATGCATGCGACCTTCAATCCTTGGCGCATCTCGATGGTCTGAATGTAATTCGCGGCCTGATGCAAGGCCTCATGCGTACCAGTATCCAGCCAGGCGGTTCCGCGACCCAGTTTTTCCACGCGCAGTGTCCCGTCCTGCATATAGCGCCGGTTGATATCGGTGATTTCGAGCTCCCCGCGCGCCGACGGCTTAAGCGCAGCGGCGATGTCGCATACGCGCGAGTCATAGAAATAGAGTCCCGTCACCGCGTAGCGCGATTTTGGTTGCGCCGGTTTCTCGACAATGTCAATCGCCCGGCCGGCGGCATCAAACTCCACCACGCCGTAGCGCTGCGGGTCCTTGACCCGATATGCGAAGACCGTCGCTCCGTCTTTGCGCGTCGCAGCCGTCCGCATCTGCTCGGCGAGGCCATGACCGTAAAAGATGTTGTCGCCCAGCACCAGAGCCACCGACCCCTCGGCTATGAACTGCCTTCCCAATATAAATGCCTGGGCGATGCCTTCGGGTCGCGGTTGCTCAACATATTCGAAGCGCAACCCAAGATGCGCACCGTCACGAAACAAATCGCGGAAACGCGGCAGGTCCTGCGGCGTCGAAATGATTAGAAATTCGCGAATCCCGGCGAGCATCAAAGTCGACAGCGGATAATAGACCATCGGCTTGTCGTAGACCGGAAGCAACTGCTTGCTGATAACCTGCGTTAATGGTGCCAGGCGCGTGCCCGCGCCGCCCGCCAGAATAATTCCCTTCACCCCTTGCCTCCCACGTTGGCGCCCGCGCCGCGACCCTGATAGTTGGCTGCGAGCCAGCGCTCGTGCTCATCCGCGGTAACGGCCGCCACCCAGTCGGCATGCGCCTGATACCATTGAAGCGTAAGCCTAAGCCCCTGATCGAACGCCATCCGCGGGCGCCAGCCCAGCTCCCTCTTTATCTTGCCGGCATCAATTGCGTAGCGCCGGTCGTGACCGGGTCTATCACTCACATGGGCAATGAGGCGGACATGCGGTGCACCTTCGGGCAGCATGTCATCCAGCAAATCGCACAGGATATGAATGATATCGAGGTTAGTGCGCTCGCAATCGCCGCCGATATTATAGGTTTCACCTGCCCTGCCTCGTTCAATCACCAGGCGAATGGCATCACAATGATCCTGCACGTAGAGCCAGTCGCGCACCTGCTGTCCGTCGCCATAAACGGGCAGCGGCTTGCCGGCACGCGCATTGTGGATCATGAGCGGGATCAGCTTTTCCGGATGTTGATAAGGACCATAGTTATTCGAGCAGTTGGTCGTGAGCGTTGGCAGACCATAGGTATGGTGGTACGCCCGCACGAGATGGTCAGCCGAGGCTTTACTTGCAGCGTAGGGCGAGTTCGGCCGGTACTGACTGTCTTCGGTAAACGCCGGATCATGTGATTGCAGGCTGCCATACACTTCGTCCGTGGATACATGCAAAAAGCGGAAACTGTCACGCAGCGCCGGTGCCAGCGCCTTCCAGTAATCCATGGCACAACGCAGCAGCGCGTGCGTACCGACGATATTGGTCTGGATAAATTCCTGCGGCCCAAGAATGGAGCGGTCAACATGCGATTCGGCCGCAAAGTTGATAATGGCTGAGGGCTTGTGCTGTTTCAGCAATGACTCGACCAGCTGCATGTCGCCGATGTCTCCGCGCACGAAAACATGGGCTGGATTATCTGCCAGATCTGCGAGATTTTCCGGATGCCCTGCATAGGTGAGCTTATCGAGATTGACGACACGCGCGCACCCCCCATCAAGCGCGGCGCGCACGAAATTTGAACCGATAAATCCTGCTCCGCCCGTGACTAACCAGGTCGCACCTGCCATTCGCTCACCTTGGTTCCGATATAATCTGTAGTTAAATTATATAGTTATGTTGCTTTGCCAGCGTAAGATCTTAGCAGCTTCCAAGGACCATAGGCAAAACATTCCGCCAGCTGCCGATACGCCTTTCGACACGAACCGACTGAGGCCTGCAATACACATATATATAAGGAGCTGGCCATCCGTTCCCTACGCGTGACGGGAATCGGCAAACTATTTCCCTATAGATCATTACCTTGTAGGCACTCGAGGCGGCGGCCGTTACACTTGCAGCCGTCAGGGGTGCGATTTTTCCCGGCAAGACGTGAATCTGTGTCAACGCAAACCCCTCTCGCTCGTTATTGAGACTGAAGATATCGAAAACGAGACAAAAAAATTGACCACTCAACCTCTACATAAGGAGAAACAGATGTTCAAGTCCACGATTCTGGCGCTCGGTACCATTGTAGTGTTGTCGGCTTTCCCTCTGGTGCATGCCGCTGAAAACGACGTTCGACAGGATAACCGTGACATCCATCATGACACGCGTGACATCCATCACGACCGTCGCGACGCGCGCCGCGACGCGCGCGAGCGCAATCATGACCGCCGCGAACTACGGCATGACAGGCGCACTGGCAATACCGCCGGTGCCAGGAAGGAGCGGCGCGAGATTCGCGCCGAAAACCGTGATATCCATCATGACAGGAAGGATATGCGCCACGACCGGCACAATCGGCACCACGAGCGCCGTGACCGCCGTCACGATGTACACCAGGAACGCCATCGCGGCTAATCCTGCTCGGGCACGGCGGAATATATGCCTGTCCGCCGTGCCTTTCACACTTACGGCACATTCCACATCTTTGGCCAGCATGATTCGCATGCCAGTGCGATCGCTTCCACCCACGATATCTGTCCTGCGTGCTGTATTGTCCAATTCTATGGGGGTCGTGCTCCTGGCGATTTTCGCTTGGCTTGGATCGCCGCTGGCCCATGCGAACGACACGATTTCCACGGACGCGCGCGCCCTGCATGTTCTCAACCGTCTTGGGTTCGGTCCGCGTCCCGGAGACATTCGTCGCGTTGAAGCGATGGGCATCGAACGCTACATCGACCAGCAACTGCACCCCGAATCCATCCCGTTGCCGGACTCGCTCAAGCGCCGGCTCCAGGGATACGATACGTTGAAGCTCGATCCTGTGCAGCTCTATCTTGAGTACGGTCCACCGCGCGCACAGCCAGGCCATCGACCCGATCCCCAGGCGCTTAAACAGGCGCGCCAGCGATCCCGCATCATTCTCGAGCAAGCCCAGGATGCGCGCCTGCTGCGCGCCATCGAAAGTCCGCGTCAGCTGCAGGAAGTCATGGTTGACTTCTGGTACAACCACTTCAATGTGTTTGCCGGAAAGGGCATGGATCACCTGTGGGTCGGCGCCTACGAACAGGAAGCCATCCGCCCCTACGTGCTTGGTCACTTTCGAGATCTGCTGGACGCGACTGCCAGACACCCCGCGATGCTCTTCTATCTGGACAATTGGCTAAATACCGCGCCCGGCAGTCCGGGCGCGCATGGACGCTTCGATGGCATCAATGAAAACTATGCGCGCGAAGTGATGGAACTGCACACACTGGGGGTCAATGGTGGCTATACCCAGAACGACGTGATTTCACTCGCACATATCCTGACCGGCTGGGGCATGCGCCCCGGCAATCGCAACGCGGACGGACAATTCGGCTTTTATTTCGATCCCCGGCGACATGACTTCGGTGATCAGATATTCCTGGGGCATGACATCCGTGGAGCAAATGAAGTTGAAGGCGAACACGCGCTTGACATGCTGGCGCGCAGCCCCAGGACCGCGCGCCACATCAGCTACGAGCTTGCGCAATATTTTGTCGCCGACCATCCCGATCCAGCCCTGGTCAATACCCTGACGCAGCGTTTCCTCGATACCGATGGCGATATTCGTGAAGTCCTGAAAACGCTTTTCCACAGTTCCCAGTTCTGGGCGAAAACCAACGTCAACAACAAGTTCAAGACGCCGTATCAGTACGTCGTGTCCTCGGTTCGGGCGACCGGAATGTCGGTTACCAATTTCCGGCCGCTGGTCGGCATGCTGTATCAACTCGGCATGCCGCTTTATGGATGCCAGACTCCTAACGGCTACAAGAATACACAGCGCGCCTGGCTCAACCCGGACGCGATGAACCGCCGGCTGGGCTTTGCTACTGCTCTCGCCAGCGGTCGCCTTCCGATCGACAGGCCGCCCCCTGCTGCAAACATGGTCGCAGATGCCGCCGACGGCATGGTTGCGCATACCGCTCCGATGCGTCGGCAACCCATCCAGCCGGCCGATGATTGGCAACTCGGCCAGACGCTCGCCAACCAGTTTTCAGACCGCACGCTCACGGCACTAAACTCGGCACCGCCGGTACTGCGGGCGGCTTTGATACTGGGCAGCCCCGAGTTCATGCGACGCTAGGAGAGCACAACGAGGAGAGTAATGATGAACAGACGCAGACTGCTCAAACTCGCCGCGCTCGGCTCCGCCAGCGCACTGCTAGCATCCGGTCCGGGGGCATGGGCCGCGCGCACTGCGCCCGGCAGCAAGAAATGCAAGCGTATGATCGTAGTTTTTCTGCGCGGCGCGGTAGACGGGCTTAATGTAGTTGTCCCACACGCCGAGTCACGCTATTACGACGCCCGCCCCACCATTGCCATAACCCCGCCGGGCAGCGAAAATGGCGCACTCGATCTTGACGGTCATTTTGGGCTGCATCCGGCATTAGCTTCGCTCCTACCACTGTGGCAACAAGGAAGTCTCGCCTTTATTGTCGCCAGCGGCTCTCCGGATCCCACTCGTTCCCATTTCGACGCTCAGGACTACATGGAAAGCGGCACTCCCGGCGTGAAATCCACATCTGACGGCTGGATGAACCGGCTTCTGGCCGCAC
>JAJXUF010000041.1 GCA_021783175.1 Pseudomonadota bacterium | reverse complement strand
TATGCCCACGGCGAGGAACTCACCACCTGGGGGCACGGCGGCAAATACAAGGCCATGCGCTTTGCCCTGCGCCACGCCGACCGGGTCGTCGCCAACAGCGAACACACGCGCGATACGCTGCTGGAGATGGGCCTCGATGCGGCGCGCATCACGCTCATTTACCCGGGGGTCGATGTGTCGGTGTTCCGGCCCGGGCTGGATGTCACGGGTCTGCGCGAAAGCCTCGGCATCCGCGCCGACGAAAAGCTGGTGTTCTCGGTCGGCCGCCTGTCGCGCCGCAAGGGCTTCGACCAGATGATCCGCGCTGTGGCGCAATTGCGCGCCGAAGGCATTCCGGTGCGCTATGTCATCGCGGGGATCGGTGAAGATGCCGATTACCTTGATGCCCTGGTTGCGGAACATCATGTGCGGGAGATTGTCCATCGGATCGGCGCGGTCAGCGAAACCGACCTGCCGCGCTGGTTGAATGCGTGCGACGTGTTCGCCATGCCCAATCGCGAGATCAACGGCGACAATGAAGGCTTCGGCATGGTCTTCATCGAAGCGGCCGCGTGCGGCAAACCCAGTCTGGCCGGCGAGGCGGGCGGCACGGGATCGGCGGTGCTGCATCATCAGACCGGCCTGCGGGTGGATGGGACGTCGGTCGATGCCGTGGCCGATGGCTTGCGCATCCTGTTGACGCAGCCGGCGCAGTGCCGCGAATGGGGACAGGGGGCATTGCGACGGGTGGATCGCGAGTTTTCATGGGAACGGGTAGCCGACAAGACACGGAAGCTGCGCACGCGGCGCGTATCGTCCGGCTTTACGCCGCCCAAATGACATGTGGTGCCTGCGGGTGGTAAACCTTTCCGGCGGCACGTGCGCTACAGTGTACGTGACCGCATGAAAGCAGAGGTTAGTCTGTGCGATCCTGGATCGCACACGCCCGGATGGCTCGGCATGGAAACCCGATTCGACCGGTAGGCCATCCCACACACCACGCCCGCCTGCAATGATGTCGGCGCCTGAATAGAAAGGAAAAAAGATGCATCAGCTGCAAAAATCCGGCCTTCTGGCATGCGCCATCCTGATGGGGGGGGTGCAGGTTTCCGAGGCGGCGGCCAATTTCGCAAAGACTCCCGAGGAAGAGGCGATGTGTCAGGCCCTGATCTACAACAACCACGACACCTCGGATCACGAAAACTGGAAGCACATGCACCACTTCTGCGACTGTATGCGTTTCACCAACCGGGCCTATGCGGCGCTCGGCAACAGGCAGGAGGTTCGTTACAACCTTACAAATGCTATCGATGGCTGCAATTATGTTCTCAGCCATACCGCCCCTGACTTTTACATGCGCGCCGAAGTGCATCTGCAGAAAGGCAAGGCGCTCATGCTCGACCGGCAGGAAGAAAAGGCGGTCGGCGAGTTCATGGAGGCGATCAGGGGCAACCCGGAACTCGCCCAGGCATATATGGAGCTTGCCGACATCCAGGCGCGCAACAAGAAATCCGGGGAGGCGCTGAAAACCGTGACCGAAGGCCTGCGTCACGCGCCGGACTCCAAACCGCTCCAGCGTAGATACACCGAACTGGGCGGCAAACTGCCCTATCCCGCACCCATCGCGACTGCGCCGGCTGAGTCGCAAGTTGCCAAACCGGACGCGGCGGCCGCATCGGCTTCGGCAGCACCCGGAGCATCAACCGCAGCGACGCCTGCGGCGCCCGCTGCGGAGCCCGACGCCCCACCCAAGATCGGTTCGCCCACCAACCCTTACTGCCGGTTCTGTCCGGACTGATCCGCATCGCCGGCCAATCGCGCCGACGCCTGCACGAAGGCCTGCAATCTCGCCCATAGATCGGCCATCACCTGCGGGTGCCGATCCGAAACATCCTGCCGGCAGGCAGGGTCGGTTTCGAGATCGAACAGGCGCAGCACATGGCCTGTCTCCAGCGGCTGATACACCAGTTTCCAGCGGCCCCGGCGGATCATGCGGTCTTTCGCGGCGAGGATGGCTTCGCCATACTTGGTCTTGATTGCGAGCGTGCCGCTGGAGCGGTTGGGCACTTCCATCAGTTCCAGCAGATCCGGGTAGCGCAAATGGGTGTCGGGCAGACCGGGGATGTCGGCGATCCAGATGCCGGTTTCGTTGAAGGCGTCGAGGTCGGGACAGGCACCGTCCGCCGCCAGGCATCCCGCGAGCGATATCCCGTCCATGCTGGCGACGGGTGGGGCATCGACGAGTTCGAGCAGGGTGGGGGCGAGGTCGATCGAGCGCACCACCTTGTCCACTTTGCCGCGCGCGGGGCGACGCGGGTCGCGGATCACGAGCGGGATGCGCGGGCTGAAATCGCCGACCGCGGAATTCCCCTGGCCCCAGGTGTCGTGCTCGAAAAATTCCATGCCGTGATCCGAATAGACGACGACGATGGTGTTGTCGGCCAGGCCGCAGGTTTCGAGATGCGCCAGCATCTTCCCCGCTTCGTCGTCGAATTCCGCCACGCAGCCGTCGTACAGATCGATGATCTGGTCGAGGTCGAATTCCTCTCGGGGCGCCCCCTGGCGGCGAATGATCTCGAACGGGTCGGTGAGGCGTGCCATCGCGAACTTGGATTCGCCTGCATAGGCCGGGTCGGCGAAGCGCGTGTACCACGGCCACTCCGAGGCGAAAGGCGGATGCGTGGTGGAATAGAACACGTTGAGGAAAAACGGCTGCGCGCTTTCCGCCAGGCGCGACACCAGCCGCCGAGCGCGTCTCCCCAGTGGTTGAGTCAGCGGCACCCCGCCGAGGTAATACAGCTCGGGCACGAGCAGCCGACCCAGCCGGTTGTGGGTGAACAGGGACACGAACAGGCGCAAGTCCTTGGGCCCCTGCCGAATCAGGTACTTCAGGTTCCACTGGTCTTTCGGCAGGTCGGTGTAGTCAAAGCCGAACGAGTATTTGCCCATGTCGGCGCCGCACCAGTCCGAAATCGCAGCGGTGCGATAGCCCGCTTTTTTCAGCAGCGTGGGCAGGGCATCCACCTTCAGGCGCGTGTTGTCATCATCGGCATAGTTGTCGCGGATGCCATGCGTGTGAGGCCAGGTGCCGGTCAGCATGGAAATCAGGCTCGGCGCGGTACGCGCACAGGGCACGTAGCAGTTGGCGAACAGGGTGCCGGCGGCGGCCAGCTGGTCGAGATGCGGGGTCAGCGCGCGGCGGTAACCCAGCGCGCCCAAGCGGTCGGCACGCAGGGTGTCGGAACCGATCATCAGAATGTTGGGCGGTGTGCCTGGCGCGCGGGAAGGCCGCGTGCGCGGCGCGCGTGCCCGCGGCTGCCAGCCTGCCCAGGCGATGCTGCCCGCGAAGAACAGCGTGGTGGCCCACAGCGCCACCAGATCGCCCATGCGGGTTTCCCTGGCCAACTGCCAGGACGCCGCTATCCACAACACCCCCGCCATGCCCATTCCCAGCGACTGCATGCGCATAACGCGCGTCGGCGTCATCCAGTGCCACAACCGGTAGAGCCGGCTCGTGCGGTAGTGCATCGATGCCACCAGCAGGCCGGGGTTGAAGCGCAGCGTGCGGATGAATTGCAGCATGAAGCCGCCGGCAATGCCGAGCAGGGCGGCAAGGGCGGCGAGGCCTGCCGACCAGGGGGTGCCGATCACGGTGCCGAGCATGAAATACACCAGCACGCCCGCCCCCCCGGTGAACAGCATCAGGGCGAAGGCCGACGCCGACAGGCGTGCCAGCGCAAACAGGGTGTAGCGCCGGTAATGCGTGAGCACCTCCTCGCGAATGCGCGGCCCGGTCTGAGAAAAGTCGAGCAGCGACTTGGCAAGCAGTGCGGCCGTGCCGACCCCCGCCACGCCCAGCGCAGGGAGCAGGCCGGCCCAGCGCGCGTCGCCGCTGGCGAACCAGGCGATGAGGCCGCCTGCCGCGGATAGCAGCGCCAGCGCGTCCACGCCCAGCATGCCCAGATCGGGCGGCAGGTCGAGTTTCTTCTTGCGGTGCCCCGACTCGCTGAGGCCCTGGATCTCGCCCAGCGCCGCGGCCGTGCGCACCCAGTAAAATCGCCGCTTGGCCCACGACAGGCTGAATACGCTCTGGACGCCGTATTCGGCCAGCTTGCGCCACATATAAAGCGGAACCGCCCCGCTTCCATGGATGCGCGCGGCCGAACGGGTGCGCTGGTAGCTCTTCTTCAGCAGATAGCCGAGCTGTAGCCGTTCGGTATCGACGTAGTGGTGCTGCACGATGTCCGGCGTGTACTGACAGCGTTCGCCGCGCGCCAGGGCACGCAATACGTATTCGCTGTCTTCGCCGCCGCCCAGGTCGTGACCGCGCGGCCCGAGCTCGGTCGAGAACTGCCCGGCGAGTTCGAAAACGCGGCGCCGCACCACGAGATTGCCGCCGCCGGGAATCGGCCCTTTTTCTGCCGTGATCGGTTTGGGCGCATTGCCCTGGTCATAGCGCGGCACCGGCAGCGGATAGATCCGGTAAGGCCCTTCGTCATGCACCCAGGCGGGTTCGCTGCCGTCCCAGTCGGGCAGGATGCGCCCGCAATAGATCCCCGACTTGGGCCAGGTCTGCGCGGCCTCCTCGATGGCCACAAGATAATTGTCATCGACCCGGTGATCGTCATCGACGAACGCGGTGAGTTCGCTGTCGATCAGTGGAATGGCCGCATTGAGCGCGTGCGACTTGCCCGGGGTCGGCACGTCGATCAGTGTGAGCGGAAGCCAGCCACGCTCGTTCTGCCGGGCCTGATACGCCTGCATACGTGCCACGGTGTCGTCGCTGCAGGCATTCGCCGCCACCAGGATGCGCACCGGCATGGCGGGCCGCCTGGCTGCATTGATCGAGGCCAGCGCCCGTTCCAGCAGGTCGGCGCGATTGTGCGTGCAGATCAGGAGGGTGAGGGGGGCAGCCATGGCTTCTTTTTCGGGCCGAACGCGAGATACCAGCTCGAGACGAGCGCATGATGCCAGCGGAACAACGCACGCAGGGGCAAGGGCAGCGGCCTTCCCGAGGTGACCAGCGGATAGCCATAGTGCCGGAGCGTATCGGCGGCGCCGGACTCGAACACCCTAATCTGCCAGGGGGTCATGTCGTGCCGCCATTTGTCCTGGTTGGATTTTTGAATCGGTTTCTGGAGCATGGGGGTCTTGCCGGCGATCCCGGCTTTTTTGTACTCCAGCAAATCGTCCGAGTAGGCCTCGCCGAGAAAGGTGCAAATGGTCTGCAACGCCGATTTCTGGTCGCCGATCATGTCCTCGTAGCGAATTTCAAGGTACTGTGACGCGGGAAGTTGCTGGCCTTGCTCGCGCCCGGCCTCGACGTACTTTTCCCACTCCCTGGCGACATGGTAGGTGTTGTAGGCGCGAAAATCGTGGCGGCGCGCGAACATCGACAAGGCCACATCCCGGCCGTCGCGGATGATGTGGATAATCTGCGCATCCGGCCACCATTCGAGCAGTTTGGCAATGTGCAGGACGTAGTAGGGGGTCTTGTCGCCCCAGCGCGGCTTGTGTTCGCCAGCCGCGTTTTTCTCGAACAGGCCTGTGATGAGGTCGCGCATGGTGCGGCGGCCCTCGGCGACAAACTCCTGCGTCAGAGTTTCCACGTCGAACGTCAGACCATGCAGATCGGTGTGGAGAAATTCCGCGCTCTGGGCCTCCATCGCGCGCAACACGCGCCGCACGTTTCCGGCTTGAGACAGATCGCCATATTGCTCCGCGTGGCGATACAGCGGGATGAAAAAATGCGACTCGCCGGTCGGCAGCGACAGTGCCGGGTGGGAGCGCAGCATGTATTGCAGCAGCGTGGTGCCGGAACGCGGCGCGCCAACGATAAAAACCGGTCCGGCACGGAGCGGGAGGTCAGGCTGTGCTATGGATGACATGGTTCATCACGCGCCACCAGGGCGCGGTAATCAGGCAATATTGAGGTAGGCGAACTTGCACCCGCCAGGGCAGGCGCTGCCTGAAGCGATTGATCCGCATGGCGCGCTCGATACCGGCCGCATTGTTCCGCGCGAGTTCTCCCAGAGTTTGCACTGTTACGTCGGGTTGGCAAGCCAGCCAGGCCATCAGTTCGTCAAAATGTGCAAGGCTGAGCCTGGCATTTTCAGCGCCGGACTCATGGAAATCATAGTGGTGCATGACAGCCACGATGACAGGGTCGAGTTTTTCAAGGCGGCGGGCGGCCTGGATTTGTTCTTTCAGTTCTGTCAGCTGGCATGTACGGGGGATGCAAAGCAGGCCCTGCTTTTCACGTCGGGTTTGCCATTCCGCGGAAACATACCGAAAACCCGCTGAATGAATGGCGGCCGAAGTGGCGGCATCATGCCGGTTCCAGGGCGGGACGAAGCCACTGATCGGACCATCGCACAGCGTGCGCAAATGATTGAGTCCCACCTGGATGTCGGAGAGTTGCTCTGCAACGGATTTACCCAAAAATTCGGAAGGAATACCCAGTGTGGAGCTGGTCCAATCCTCATGGGTGTAGCCATGCTGCGCGATTTCGACCACGCGGGCCCTTTGGGCTGCCATCATCTGTGCAGCACGAGCAGGGCTGAGCGCCTGCAGGCGATGGCCAATGCGGCGGAAAGGAATAACCGCGAACGTGGCAGAAAGACCATGTCGCGCCAGGCTGTCGATCACCGCGTCCTCGATGTCGCGACGGCTTGTTTCGGAGGGGTCGTCAAAGCGAATGGCGACGCGGATTGTATTCATGAGCCTGTGCCCCTTACCCAGCCCAGCAGATAGCCAGTGAAATACGCCGCGTTCATCTCCAGTCGCAGTGAGTGGTGGGCGCCTTGTCGCAAGCGCAAGGCCAGGGCGCGCCCGTAAGCACGCGCCACTTGCGGGTACAGATACCGTGGCGGGATGCGCGCACCATTTCCACGCTTGCTTGCGCCTTCCATGCGCCCCTGCCTGTAGTGCAGCTGAAGAAAATAGGCGCGGTGCAGTTTCCAGGGTTCGATGCGGTGGTGGATGACGGCATTGGGCGCCCACAGGACGGTGTTCCCCCGCGAGACGAGGCGGCGGTAAAGTTCCGTGTCCTCGCCGCCAGATTGAATGGTTCCGCGCCGGCCCAAAGCGACGTCAAAGCTGCCGACATCGAGTACGGTCTGGCGGTGAAATGCAGCATTGCCGGTAAAAATCGGCCTGGAAAGCTCGGTGAGAGTTTGCATTTCAGGGCCATAATCGAGCTCGCCCAAAAAGCCCAGCAATTCATCGCTGAGCCAGGCAGGGCGCTTTGCAGGAAGTTGAGCTCGGATGCGTCCACCGACGGCGGCTGGCCGATGGAGGTCGATAATGTGTTCGATCTGTTGCAGCCAATCCTGCTCCGGTGTTTCATCATCATCCAGAAACACGACATACTCGCCTTTTGCCTCGCGCAGTGCCCGATTGCGGGCGTTGGCCACACCTAGGGCCGTCTCTTGCACGCAACGGCAGGGAATATGTTGAAGTCGCCAGGTTCCTTGAGCCAGCCACTCACTTGTGCCGTCTGAGCTGGCATTGTCCACGATCAAGAGTTCCCAGGTGCCACTGGGAATGTTGAGCGACTTTAGTTCCGCCAGCGTCTGCTGCAATGCAGTACGGTGGTTGTGGGTGCAGATGGCTAGACTGAATTTCATCGCGCTCCAAGTCTCGCGCCGAGTTGTCTTAAGTAATAGGCAATCTTGTAGGACAGCCGACCGTCGTTGCTTCCCAGCGTGATCTTGCGCAACAGCATGGCTGGAGTGTCGGTGCCGAAAATATCCAGGCGGCGCAGGTGGAAATGATCGACCTCGCGGCGATTGAAGCCGGGCTGCACCGAAAACGCCGCGCGATACCCCGCCGCGCGGGCCGCCTGCAGCACGCGATCATCGTAATGGCCATACGGATAAGCCAGGTAGATCACTTCCTCGCCGAGCAGCGCCTGCAAATCCTTACGCGCGCCCGCGAGTTGATCGTGAAGAGGCTGGTCGCCGAGCGTCGGCAGATCGGCATGGCTGCGGGTGTGGGAGTGGAAGCTGAATCCCTGACTGCGCAGCTCGCGTATATGCGAGGCATCCATCAGGGGATAGGTGACGCCGCTGGGATTGTGGGTTTCGCACCAGGTGTCGCGCTGGCCGATCAGCTGGCTGACCAGGAATACGGTTGCCGGCCAGCCGAGTTCCGCCAGCACCGGCGCGGCGTGTTCATGCACGCCGAGAAAGCCGTCGTCGAAGGTGAGCAGGAACGACTGCTCCGGCAATTCCGTTCCATCATCCAGCCAGGCAAAGAAATCGTCGATCGGTACCGCGCGCCAGCCTGCGCGTGCCAGCGTGTGCATGTGCTCGGAGAAACGCTGTGCGCTGACGCAATACTTGCGCTCCCAGTCGTTGTGCGCCTCGCCCACGCGGTGGTACATCAGAACGGGCACGCGCACGGCGGTCATGCGCGTTTTTCCTTCAGTTGGTCCGCCTTGTTAACCAGCCACTCGAACCAGGCACCCGGAAGCAGGGCGGGGAGGATGTATTTCAGGTCGCCGGCTTTCCAGACGCCCTGCACAAAGGCGCGGCGGAAAAGTTTGTGCGCGTCCGCCAGGTTGCGGTGCCAGTAAGCGCGATAGGCCTCGCGCAGCAGAAACCCGTCGGACAGTTCGATGACCCTTTCCCTGGGCAGATGTGCAACCCGTTCGGCATGATGCGCGACGAAATCGCGCCGCACCTGCAAGGCGTCCAGAACCTGTTTCCACTTGGTTTTGGAAATCTGCCCCTTGTCGTGCCAGCGGTAAAAGGCCATCACCTCGGGTACGCGAACGATCTTCTGGGTGTGCGCATACAGTCGCAGCCAGAGGTCGTAATCCATCGCCGAAAACCGTCGTTCTGAAAACCCCTTGACCGCATCGATGGCTTCCCGGCGCACCAGCGCCGCGTGAATGGGCCACGGGCACGAACGCAGGAACTCCGCCGCCGTATCCAGCAGGCTGAAATCGGGGGGGATGTAGGGCTCCGTGCCGGGGGCGCCCGTGCCGACGTTCTGCCAGCCGCAATAGGCAATGTCGGCCTGCTGGCCGTCCATCGCCGCACAGAGTTTTTCCAGGCAGTCCGGTGTCCAGTAATCGTCTGCGTCGAGGAATGCAACGCGCCCGCCGTGCGCGTGTTCCAGTCCGAGATTGCGTGCGGGATAGGGGCCCATGCGGTCCTGGAAAAGCAGCGCCAGGCGGGATGGATGTTGGGCCGCAAGCTGCTGCAGGATGTCGACGCTGCCGTCGGTCGAGCCGTCATCCACCACGATCAGCTCAACGTCCGGATAGGTCTGGCCCATCACGCAGTTCACCGCCTCCTCGACGAAGGAGGCGGCGTTGTAGCACGGCATGATGACGCTGATGCGGGATGGGACGAAGGTTTCGCTCATGGACGAAATTCTCGCACAGGAACTTTGCGATACGTGGCTTCGCACGCATCGGCGATGCGCTTCCAGTCGAAGCCGCGGGCAAAATCGCGACATGTCTCTGCATCGAAACGGGTTTCCCCGACCAGGTAGCAGGTCAGGGCGTCGCGGATGGAGTCGACATCCGGCGTGTCGACGAAGAAGCCGGACCGGCCTTCGGCCACCGCCTCGGCTGCGCCGGCCAGCCGGGCGGCCAGGCTGGGCACGCCGCTTGCGGCGGCTTCGAGATACACGATCCCGAAGCCTTCATGGCTGCCGGGTACGATGGATGCGGTCAGGACGAACAGATCGGCCCGGGCATAGAGATCGCGCAAATCCGCATCGCTCACCCGCCCGGCAAAGTGCACACGTTCGCCAAGCCCCAGCGAATCGGCCAGCCGTTCCAGCTGCGGCCGCAGCACGCCTTCGCCTGCGACCGTGTATTCGAATTCGAAGCGGTCTTTCAATGCAGCCAGGGCATGCAATATTCGATCGACATTCTTGCGGGGTTCCGACAGGCGGCTGACGGTGAGCAGTTGCGGCACCTTGCTTCTCGGCACGCGCGGCACCTCGAAAAACACCGGGTCGACGCCCACCCAGGCAATGTGCACTTTGTCCGCACAGGCGGGATGCTGCCTTGACAGAACCTCGGCGGTATAGCGGCTGTTGGCGAGGATGGCCGCAGTGCGCGGAAGGGCGCGCGCCAGCATCCTGCACGTGGCGCGTTGCCACACCGGACGCAGGTTTCGCCATATCCATGGACGCAGCCGCCACAGTCCGGGCAGCGTGAGGGCCGGATAAGCCGTGAGCGGGTAAGGCGCGAGAAAATCGTTGCCATGCACCGAAACCACGGTGGGCCGGGTTTTCTCTGCGATCCAGGCATGGCAGGCAGACAGCGCATGCCAGACATCGATGGGTTCGTCCTTGAGCCGGGGCCAGTCCAGTCCCATGCAACTCGTCAGGACGGGCTTGATCGTGACACCGGGCGGCGCGGTGATGCCTGCGGATTTGGGCGGGGCATATACCGTCACGTGCAGATCAGGGCGCTGCCCCAGTTCTTTCGCCAGCTGCCACGCATACGTTTCCACCCCGCCGAGATCGGGCGGGAATTCCGACGTGACGAGGCCGATGCGCAAGGTCATGCCTCGATCCGAACCCAGCCACCCGGCTGCAACTCATCGGCAGGAATCGTCCAGCCGTCCGGCACGGCGCACAGCGCAGTAGCCAGCTTGAGGGCGCGCTGTCCGGCATTCACCACAAGGCAAGCGGCGCGTTCGGCACGGGAAAGATTCGCCACGACGATGCCGGCCAGTGCCGGTTGGGGTACGCGTTGCGTGGCCGCCTGCGCTTCGGCGTTGCCGCCGTTGAGCGAAGGCGGCAGGCCCAGGCCGTGCTGCATGCATAGCTGAAGCGCGTCGGCCAGCAGGGCGTCGGTCTCGGCTCGCGGTGCAGCGAGACTGAGCAGAACCAGTGCCTCGGCATAAAACCCCACGGCGTACGCGCGGCCCTTGTGCTCCAGCCAGCGGCGCGCAATGCCGGTGCGCACGCAATGTTCGAGGATGCCGTCGACGTAGGGCATGAACGTCGCCCGGCGCGGGCCGTTCGCAGCCCGCACCAGATCCATCAGGTTCACTGCCAGATAGTCGTACGCCCAGGTCTGCAGGCTCAGTTCGCGGTCGATGTAGCCGCCGGGCATCACCAGGCGCGGAAAGCGGGTTTTCAGCCGCGGCAGCCGCGGGATGAACACCTGCCAGCCGATGCGCTTCCATAAGCGTTTCCAGGCGGGCAGCCGCGCCGCCTGCTCGGTCGGCAACAGCGTCAGGTCGATGGCGGAAAACAGCAGCCGGTATACCCATTCCATGGGTCGCAGAGACAGCACGGCGTGCGCAGCCTGGTAGCCGGATTCAACCCGCGGCGCGTATTGCGCGTCACCTGTCAGCGAGCCGTAGCGTTCCAGCGCCACCAGCGTGTCGAGCTGCGTGTTCAGCACCAGCATGTTTTGCGGCGCCTTGCCCAGCGCCTTGCCCGGCCACCATTTGAACGGCGCGCGGCGCATCCCGGCCGCGCTCGTTTCCAGCTCGTCATGGTAGAACCATGCCCCAACCCCGGTGGCATCGTACTTGTCCGAAATGAACGCCATGCCGCGTGCAAGCGCCGATCGCACCACCGGGTCGCCATCCTCGCTCAGCGCGTCCATCATCAGGTGCATGGCCGAACAATGCAGCCGATAGTGCGCCTCCATGTCATCGCTCCATTCGCCGTGGCGGAAACCGCCGTCCCCACTCTGCCGCGACAGCACCGACAGCAGCAACTGGGCCTTGAGCAACCTGTAAATGCGCTTGCCGGTGGCGCGCTGCAGACCGCTGAAAATCAGATGCAGCGCGTGCGCGTCGTTCTCCGAGCAGATGCGGCGTTTGTGCGGCCAGGCGTAGCGGTCCTCGTACACCCAGCCGTGTATCAGGTGGCGGTACAGATCGGCGGGCCGGCCGTAGCGCGTGTGCGAACCGAGCAGGAAATAGCCCGGGGTCTCGACAGGCGCCAGCTCCATCAACTCATCAACGAGTGCTGGATCGTCGAGTTTCCAGATCACAGCATCCAGCGACCAGCCTTCGGGCACCGGCGCGAAACCGATTGCCACGCCGGACGCGTCAATTTCCAAGCCATTCAGATCTGCGCTGCGTTCTTCCAGAATGTGGCCGTGCGCGTTGATGCGACGCAACGCTGCGGCCATGGGCAGCCAGTAGCTCGATGCGTCGGCATCACGGTTTTGCAGCAGCCAGCCACCCGCTGCGCAGCGCAGCAGCGCGTAGTTGCCCTCCAGTCGCAACGGGGCGGCGGCGACAGAACGCAAAAACAGGCAGGCCGCCCCCGCAAAGGCATCCTGAACCCGTTGCTGCCCTCCCGAATCGACAGCGCTTCGCGTCCCGCAGCCAAGCCGAAGGCGTGATTCCCCCCCCATGAAAGAATCGGCGATATTCATCCGGATCATGGTCGAGTCATCCATTGGCTTGCCTGGCCGCCCACGCCTTGCTCCAGGTCCGCACTTCATCCGGACAATCGCCAAAGCGCCGATGCGCATAATCCAGAATCGCGCGCCGGGCAGCCAGATATTCCAGCCGGCTGCCACGCCCCAGCCACGCGCGAACATAGTCTTCCACCGCCCATATCAGGCGCTTGATCCATGCGGACTGGCCACTGCTCATGGAGAACTTCGGGGTCAGCCGGCGCAGGTTTTTCATCCATAGCCGCAGTCGTGCGGAAAATGGCGCATGGCGGCTGAACCACAGCAATTCATTGCGAATGCTGAAGTAGGTGCGCAAGGGCGAGGATTCGCTGCCGAACGACACGCCGATCTTGTGCCAGACCCTGGCGGCGGGCACCACGAGGTTCCGCCAGCCCGCCTTGCGCGCCCGGAACCCCCAGTCCACCTCTTCCCACACCAGAAAGAACGATTCATCCAGCAGCCCGATCTGGCGCGCCACTTCGGAACGGAAAAAAAGCGCCGCCCCGCAGGCGTAGTCGGTATCGTGGTCGGCCGTGCCGAGGCTGGCTTCGTCCTCGCCTTGCCCCGGCCATTCCAGCCGCAGTCTTGACGGATTCCAGCGCGCACCATCAAACCAGACCTTCTCTGGCTCGTCGAAATACAGGATGCGGGCGCTGAACACGCCCGCATCCGGGTGGTGCTGGGCCGACGCCAGCAGGCGTTCCAGCAAGTCCGGCGCGACGGTGGTGTCGTTGTTCAGGAGCAGAACGAAGTCCGCGCCATGGCCCAGCGCATGGCGGGTGCCGACATTGTTGCCGCCGGCATAGCCCAGGTTGCGGCCTGTTTCGATCAGCGTGAGCGGATAGGGTGCGGTGTAGGGGCGCAGGCGCGTCAGCGAATCGTCGGTCGAGCCGTTGTCGACCACGATCACATTGAAATTCGGAAACGTCAGCGCGGCCAGCGAGTCCAGGCAGGCCAGCGTGTCAGCGGCACCGTTCCAGTTGAGGACGACGATGGAAATCCGGGTTGGCGACATGGCGTCTCTAGCGACATGCGTCGTTATATCAGGTGTCACGAGCGATTTTCCGTATGACGTGCAGGCTTTGATATATCAGGTTTTCGCGAAACATAATACGGGCTGCAGGCTGGCGCATGGTCAGGACTTCATGTTGAAACCTGCCGGGCCGGGTGATCCGAGGGCATGAGGCTTCCCGCTTCCATGCCGCCAATCATCGAGCACCGGCTCCAGCATGGCGCTCACCCGTTGTCGCCAGGTCTCTTTTAGCATGGCGTCGATCCGTGCCTGGGATGCCTGAATCGTGTCGTTTCGCAACAGGGATTCAACGGCCTGAATGAATTCGTCCGGTGTATCTGCGATGCTCACGTAATCTGCCCAGCGGTCTACCCCTGCGACCCGGGTGCTCACAACCGCTCGTCCGGTGGCCAGATACTGAAACAATTTCAGCGGACTCATGCTGCGGCTATAAGGGGTGTCCAGATGCGGGATCAGACACACATCGGCTTCACTCAGGAATTGCGGTGAATCCTGGTATGGCAAATCGCGCACCCAGCTCACATTCGCACGTTGCAGCAGTGCGTGCAGATAACGCCGGGACGCCTGGTTGTCCGGTGCGGCCAGGCTGATCAGCCAGTCTTTCCGGTGATCGGCCAGGCGCTCCAGAATGGAAACGTCAGTGCGCTCGGTGACCCAGCCCAGATAGGCAAGACGCGGCTTGTTGTTGCACAAGCGAGGCTGGCCGAAGAAACAGGGGTCGACCGCATTCTCAAAAAAGGAAACCTGAGGATGCATCGCGCTGAACCACGCCTGGTTCAACTCGGAATTCACATAAATTCGGGCCGATTTTTCTGCGAGCCGCAGATATTGCGCGCGGGAAAATTCACGCTGGGCAGCATCACCGTGCTCCAGCAGCGCATTGTTGTCGATCACATGCATCAATTGATAGCGATGCGGAATGAGGCGCTCCAGCACCTCGGCATAGGGACCGGGTGGAAATAGCCACAACAGGGTGTTGTCCCGCTGGTACCCATGCAGCTTGAGCAGTGCGGCCAGGCTCAGGTTCGCCAGGTGGTTGTTGACCCATTGTCGCAAACGAAAGGGACGAAATCCGGCTGGAAGAACGTGGGGCTGCGGGGTGACGGCTATCAGCTTGCGTGACCACTCGCGTACCCGTATCGGCGGTCGGCTGTCCTGTGGCGGAACCCATACGGGTGGGAGCACGCAGGTTACGTGTGCGATTTCATCGCTGCGCGCCAGCTCGCGCGCGACCTGCTCATAGGTTCGGCCATATTTGCCCCAGTCATCCATGAACCAGCACAGCACCACGTGAGGGCGTGAGTCGCGCATGGCTCAGATCGGGAAACGCCTGGAGATGAAGTCGGGCCTGGCCCTTGTGATGCACTCCCCGACAAACACCAGGCCATAGTAGGCAATCGCGATACCCTGCGCGGCGAATCCGGCGGCCGAACCCAGTTCGACCTCTTGACGGTGAAGCCTGATGCGCTCGCGCGCGGCGCGAACCTGGCGAATGAATCGCCGCCATGCGGCCTTGAGGCCCGTTTCGCGTTGATGCTCGGCGACCGTTACGACCAGATCGTGACCCGCACAAAGCGCCCGGATGATGAAGTGATAGATGCCATTGGGCGGGGGATGATCGACCCGTGCGGCCGGATGCAGGAAAAGGCCGTAGTGGTTCGCCCGCAGCGTTCCGGCCAGATCGGTGCACTGACCGCGAAACTTGCGGTGGCAGGGAAAGTGATGCCGGTCGAACACCTCTTTCTTGAAGGCAACGTTGTTGGCGAAAAAATGCTCGCTGGGAATCGCTTCGCTGCCAGCGCTGCGCAACGGGAAAAACCAGAACAGCGCAAAAGCCCGGCTATACAGGCTTTCAGGGGCGATATAGGTATTCCCGCCGATCACGTCCACGCCGGGCTGCGTGATGCCGTCCAGCAAGGCGGCAAGCCAGCCTGGCTCGGGCACGACGTCGCTGTCCAGAAACACCAGCACGTCCGCTCCGGTTTGCCGGGCGCCATGATTCTTGAGTTCGTAGTAGCGCATGTTTTCGGCAGGCAGCACCTTGAGGGCGCTGGCAGGCGGCGCTGCGCCCATGGCCTGTGCCACCGCGTCCCGAATCACTTTCGGATCGATCGCCGCGGGGTCGTAAAGGATGACGATCTCCGGCCGCTGCCATTTTTCCGGATCCAGCCCCAGAATCTGCTCGCCGAGCGCAGACAGCATGCGGCGTGTTCGTGCCAGCTCGGAAAGCTTGGCGTTTTCCCACTCGATGATGACCGAAAAGCTAAGTGACGCGTTGCCCATGAACCTGCGATCCAGAGTTGTCCGGATCAGGGCATGCAAAATCAGTGCCCCCTGAAACCCCCCAGCGGCAGGGAACTTCAACAATGCCTTCCGGGGTCAGCTTGGGGTCGTCGGGCAGGGGCAAGCCGACCTCCATGCGCCCCGCAGTGTCGGCATGCCAGACCACGCGGCCAAAGCGGCCTGAAATGATCAGGCGCAAGGAATGGCGGCCGGGTTCGAGTGGCAGGTTGTCGACATGACAGTCGGAAACCACGTCACCGGGCTCGAGGTCGGACCGGGCAGGCTGCCCAGGCGGTAAGCCCGGGTGACGCCGCAAAGTGGATGACGGGCGGCATGATGGGTACGGCAGGCATGCGGGGCATTCGTTGTGCCGTTACATGGGGGGCGCAGATAGACGCAGAGCGGGTGATTGCTGGATGCTCATTGTGGCGGAAGCCGCTGCTTCAGATGCCACAGCACGGAGGCAAGAACTGTGCGCGCGCTCGACATCGAGCGCGATGCGCGCCAGTAAATCTGCCTGAGCTTGTTTGGCTCGCGGGAGGCGGCCGCAGCGGGGGGGGGCGCGGCCGTGTCAGGCGCCGCCGTCAGCGCATCACGCGTCGCTTCCAGATAGGCGTGCCCCCACTTCTGGTCAGGTTCAAGATGGCAGCCCTCGGCCCATTCATTCCATGCATTGATGAACACAATCCGCTCATCGCCTTCAAGGCGCTGCCGGGTTCGGCTGACGATCTTGCCGAGCCATTGCTTGAAAAGGGCCGGCGTAGAGCCAATGAATATATTGGCATTGACGCTGCGCCGCGCACTGTTGTCCCACATCGGCGAGACACAGCGAAACCAGCGGTAGCTCGGCTCGGGCTTCGATAGCATTCCCTGCACGGTGGCCGGGTAGGAATATACCCTGTTGTCCCGAAAAACTGCGGGCAACAGGTTGAGCTTTCCCAGCAGGGTGGCGATGCGTCCGCGAAACAGGATCTTCCCGCCCTTGGATGCGTCGGGGGCAAACTCGACCGCCGCGTCGAATCCGATGCTGTTCGGGTCGACGTCCTTAACGAAATTTTCAACACGCGCAAGATAGAGCCCGGGCAAGCCGGCCTTTATGGCCTCCTCCTGCCAGAGTGCGGCAGTTTTGGCAGGGTCGGGCAAGAGCTCCGTGCGGTAGACCAGGAACAGCGGCTTGCCGTTGATGCGGATGTAGCGCGGATCCTTGAATGCAGGGACCAGGCTGCGGATGTGCGACAGATCGTCCTCGTGGCTGTATTTCTGTTCCAGCAGCACATTTCGCTCGCCGCCGTCCCACACCCGGGTCCAGTTCTCGTTGGCCCAGCACAGGCAAAAAGGCAGATCGGGCTTGCCGCTTTCCAGCACGTCATTGAAAGGCCGCTCCAGGATGCGGCGGCCATTGAACCAGTAGTGGTAGTAGCAGAAACCGTGTATCCCGTGCTGACGCGCCAGTTCGGCCTGCGCTTCGCGCACTTCGGGCAGGCGCAGATCGTAGAAACCCAGATCGGCAGGCTGGTGCGGCTGGTAATGCCCAGGAAACAGGGGTTTGGCTTTGGCGACGTTGCGCCATTCGGTAAACCCCTTGCCCCACCATTCATCGTTTTCGGCTACGGGATGGAACTGGGGGAGGTAGAAGGCGATCGCGCGTACTTTGTCAGGCGGCATATGGGTATCCACGTTCAGGGGTTTCGATGCCGGGCAGGCAATGCCTCACCAATCCTGTGTAGCAGGCGCCGAACCTGCCAGGGCGTGATGCGTCGCAGGCGGGCAACAGCCCGTTTCTTGATGCCGCACAGCCGGTCCAGGCGTGTCGGTATCTGGTATGCCTGCCGCCGCTCCTCAAACTTGCGTTGCAGGATCTTCGTCATCGTGGGGTCATGCCTGAAAATCCTTTTCTGCTTACGGATCGCCTTGCTGAAGCCGTTCCACATCTTTGTCTTTTCCACACACATGGATGAGCCGTGCAGCCGGTAAATGGCGAGTGGGCCAACGACGTGATGCACCGCGGGGTCAGTTGCAAAAATCTGCATCCAGCAGTCCCAATCCTCATGGTTGGGCAAGGTCTCATCAAACCGGATGTGGTGGTCGCGGAAGAAGCACGCGTCAAACAGGAAGCAATGACAAGGGATGCTGAATTCGGATTCCCAACGTTCGGCGATGTCATACAAATGGCGCTCCCGCAACATTTGAGGTGGCGCAAAACTGTCACGTGTCGTGGTTTTCGTGACGTCGTCTTCCGGGCAGTAGCGGTAATCGGTATATGAAACGCTAAGCGATTTCGATTCGGCGAGCGCAGCCACCTGCAAGGCCAACTTTTCCGGTTCGATCAGGTCGTCTGCGTCGAGGAACTGGATGTAGCGACCACGCGCTGCATCGATGCCGCTATTGCGCGCGCCAGCAAGGCCGCGGTTTTCATGCGACACAAGCCGTATTCTTTGATCCCGCTTGCAATAACGCGCCGCCACATCGCGTGTGTCGTCCGGCGAACCGTCATCCACGACGATGCATTCCCAGTCAGTCAAGGTCTGTGCCAGAACGCTATCCAACGCATCTGGCAAGAAACGCGCCTGGTTATAGCAGGGGATGACTATGGAGACCTTGGTCATATTGGATTCGCGAGTTTGGCGTTAATTATCTGTGCGAACCGTGCATGCGCATTCCTGGCCTTTTCGGCTAACGCCGAATTAACCTTTTTGATTGCAGGAGACAGGCTGGCGCGCTCAGCCATCAGCCGATCTATCCTCTCCGTTAGTTCAGCTACGCTTATTTCCGTGGCATCGACACACTGCTCAGCCTGGCCGAAAAGGCCGAGCAATCCTGTTTGCTTTTGACGGTAATAATCGTTACGAAACAATCCGATCGAAGGAACGTTTGCGTTTAGCGCAAAAAGCAAAAAGTGGTAGGAGGTGCCAACGCATATTTGAAAATGACTGATCAATTCTCGCAATTCCGCAGCGGATCTTTCATTTCTAACTATCGTGATGGGCACATGGGTGCCGATCATGGATGCGATTTTCTCCGCGCTTTTTCGGTCATCATCGAATGAATCGTAGCTTATTGGAATGAATACCAAACGAGCCCGGTATCGTTCAGCTATTGCGGTGAGTGAGATTGCTATTTTATCCAGGCCTGTCTCTGAGAAGGACGAAGCGTAGGCTGATGCATCGCGCATATTTACGCCAATCATCATCTCAGCGCTGTTGAGCCCCTCTGCGGCCAGCAATGCGGTTGCTTCACCACTGCTCAATTCTGGCAACGGCAACGCATCATCACCGGTCTGCCAAATGTGGTCAGATCGCGCCCCAAGTTTCCGCATGACGTCGGCCGATTCGGACCCATCGCGTACGCCAAGAAAAGTGGCCGTCCGAAAGAATGCGGCCGCAACAAATTTATCGAAGATATTCTTGAAAGGACCTACGCCTTGGCTGGTCAGCAAGACGGGTTTTCCTGAAATCCTTGCGGCAATGGCACAGGCAGTTTTCGGGTAGACCCAGTCATACCACCAATAGCTGTTGAATGACCCGCTGCCATGAATTACCACTGCACTCGAGCGCGACAACTGCGCAAAAAACGCTAGAAGGTTTGAGTTGGTGCAAACCCGTGCCGCGCGGTAGGAAACAAAATGGAACAGGGCGAAACGAAGCAGGAACCAACCGATGTGAAAAATGGCGAGCAGGCGGCTCGATCGTTTGGCAAACTGATTGGAAATATGAGGATCAGGGGAAGGCCTGCACTCGACCTTGAATATGCGCCGCGATACCTCAGGGTTCCATGAATACAGAATGGGATCGACGTCTGGGGATATCTGGCGTAAATGAGCGAACAGGCCCTCCATCATGGCAAGGTCCCCGCGGTTATTGTGCGTTACCCCACCAAGAACGAGTATCTCTTTGCTTTGTCCGGAATTCATCCCGGATTTCCGTTATTCATGGGGCCAGCCCAAGACATGCTTTACATTCTCCTTGATGGTTTCCCAGGTCATCCAGCGTCGGTTTCCCTTCAGGAGAGAGAGGAAAATAAGTTCTCTATGTTTCAGTGTGAACGCATTCCAACGGGACGTGGCGACGATATTTGAGAATTGATCCGACAGGGAGTCGATTATCTTGGACGCACTATATTGGTCAATGGCAGTCTTCAATGCGGAAGCGATGTCGACTCGCTTATGTTTGACAGCCGCCTGGTAATTGTCATTCCAAAAAAAATGAGCTGCGTGGCCTGTCAGTTCGAACTGACGAACGGTTTCCAGACTGAGTGGGGCGGAGAACGTTGAACACTTCTCTAATGCGCCCAGGATTTCGAGCGCCGTCATGGTGCGAAGGCATTTCTCGCATTCGCCGCAATTGTATGCACCATTACGATTCTCCCAGCAAACCCTGAGAGTGGAGAGTGCCCTGTCATCACCTGCGAGAGTCGCGACCTTCTCAAAACGGCTGGCTTCGCATCCGTCGTGAACAATCTGGATGGTTCCGGTGCTCCAGAGGGGGTCGACCAGCGGATGGGAAGCCCAGGGAAAGAGCTCGGAGTAGGAATAACTTGAAGGGATGTATATGCGTTCCAGAATACTGTCGAGCAGTAATCCAACGCTGGCCAGTGCGGCCCCATGGATTTTTTCTCCCCAGGCGCCATGCTGATCCGTGAAGTCGCGCAAATTGGTTTCCACTTCAACAACGGTTTTTCCGGTCTGCTCGGAAAATGCATGAAGGGCATCGGCCACTTTCTTCCGCAACAGGTGATCATCGAGCCTTACATCAAATCCGTGCACGTACACGAGGGTGCTTACCTCTTGCTCATGCTTCAGAAAGGTGTGAAGGGAATCCACGCCGCCAGAAAAAAAACAGCCGATGCTCCCGCGGCGCTCGCGTGACCGGGATAAGGGGGCGGCAAGCACAGGAATCGGCGACAACTGTGGAAACCAGCTGTGAAAGATGTTCTGGATGGGGGCTGCGGCGCACAGAAGGCTTGCCGAAACGGGGCCCTCGATTTCTATGGATTTGCCCAAAGCCATTGCGGGTATGAGGCAGGCGGCGAGAAAGGGATCGGCAGAGAGGGTGGGATTAACACTCTCCGGGACGCGAAACCACAATCTCGTTTCGGTTCCCTCAACGCGGACCGGGGCAGAGAGGACGACATGTCCTCCCTCATGGGTCAGATCGGGTGCCCCGATGAAAAAATTTTCCACGCCTTGCCTCAGTTCCAATTTGAATGGTTTGTAGATCGGTAGCCCAGGCAAAATGACAAGTCGGGCTTTCCGCTCCCCAGTCTTCAATGAAAGACTGATCTGATATCAGAAGCCATGAATGTCAGCTGGCGCGCCAGTTCTGCTTGCGCTTCGCGCACTTCGGGCAGGCGCAGATCGTAGAAACCCAGATCGGCAGGCTGGTGCGGCTGGTAATGCCCAGGAAACAGGGGTTTGGCTTTGGCGACGTTGCGCCATTCGGTAAACCCCTTGCCCCACCATTCATCGTTTTCGGTTACGGGATGGAACTGGGGGGGGTAGAAGGCAATAGCATGTACGTGGTGGCTCATTATCGTTCCGATCTTGGAGACGTGACCAGTATCTGCCCCGAAGGCCCGGCGCTCTGCGCCACAACGTTAGCCATGATTACTTCGATGGCGCGAACAAATTTGTCCTCCGAGAAGCAAAGATGAACCTTGTCGTGACCCGCTTGTCCGAGCATTGTTCGCATCGACGTATTGTTGAGCAAGTTGAGAATTGCTCGGGCCATCGATTCGCCGTCATTGACATCAACAAGTATCCCGTTCTTTCCGTTGTCGATTATTTCCTCGGGGCCACCGCATCGCGTGGCAACGACGGGTGTTTCGACCGCCATGGCTTCTATGGCCGTCAAGCCGAACGATTCCTGCTCCGAAGTTATTGCAAGGATGTCGATCGCGTTCAGTATCGTGGCAATCGGGCCTTCCCACCGGCCCGTCAGTGTTACGTGATGAGTGAGTCCCATTGCTTCGATCTGGGCATGCAACGATTGCTTGTAATACTCGGCACCCGACCCAACGATAACGAAATGAACATTTGTGTTTTGTTTCATCACGACCGCAGCCGCAGCCAAAAATGTACGATGGTCTTTTCGTGGTTGCAGTGCGCCGACAACGGCAACCCAGTTTTTAGAAGCATCAATACCTAGCTGGCCTGCCACTTCCGCGCGGCACACATCGCGATCTCGCGGAGGGGGTAATGTCAAGCCGTTGTGCACGACGGAGCCTATGTCGCTTAGCATGGGGTAATCGCGAGCCAGTGCTTCAGAGGGGAATATGACTTGCGAGGAAAGACGATGTATTGAGCGAACATACGCCCACTCCGGCAGCAGTTGTAACAGCTCGCTGTTACCAGCGATCGGTTCATGGATGTGCCAGATATGGGGGCGGTTTGTCATTCGTGCTGCAATGGCGCCCTCTACGCAGGTCACCGTATTTGTATAGACGAGATCAATCTCATATCGCTCGATCAGTTGGGCAACTGCCCAGGCTCGCGTTCTCAGAGAAGTGAGCACCCGGTATGCTTGGCGCCAACGTCGGCTTTCCCGCATGTTGGAGACACATGGTATCCAGTGGATAAGCTCCCGCCGCGTTACAGGTACTCCGCACCCGGCGGCAAGCTCCGCCAATGGGCCCTCGTCTGGAACGACTAGGTGCGGAGAGAAACGCGTGCGATTCAGTCCCTTCAGCAATGTACCCAGAACGGTCTGAGCGCCCGCCATCCCTCCATCGTGTGAGATGAATAAAATACGCAGTGGTGTCTCATTTGAAGACATCAAAGTGTTTTCGTTAAGGTAGTGAAAAAGTATTTTCTTTGTGATTGGCGTGGATGATCAGATAGCAGATCAAGAACAGAGCCATGCAGTTTGCGATACTTGAACATAATTCTATGCATCTTTAGGTCGTGTCCAGAGGAGAACTTCTTTTTCCCAACGGCGCGCCTTATATTTATTTTCATAAGTCAACATATGAGTTGCATTGAGTAAGAACGGTGGTTCGCGAAGTGCAAGGAGTCTGTAGCCGCCAGGCCCTATATCGGTGTTGGTTGGGCACATTGGTCGCCAACGCCAAAGTTGCTTCCAACTGCCCCGTATGTGATGTGATATGTCATTTATAAAGATCGCAAATGGATAAGACCGTGCTTTCGCTAAGATTGATAGAATATCCTTGTTCGGTAGGTGCTGTAAAACCTCTTTTACTATTAAAAGACCGGCCATAGGGATATTTTGGTTCGCAGCATCCGCACAAAGAAAAGAGATATTGGATTTCGCGTATTGAATCTGATTCCTTTCTATCACTGACTCCACCACATCGATTCCAGTATATTGAATTCTGCCCCAGTTAATCATGCGGCTGTAACTCCAATCTCCACACCCCAAGTCGACGACACTCTGAATGTTTTGGTGCGTCAAGAAACGCTCTAGTAGTGAACGAAACTCAATCGTCCTATCAGCGTCGGAACCGGGCCCGCTCAGCGATTGTCCTAACCAAGTATGGCGATCATATATTTTTGAGAATGAGTCCTTACTCGTTTCCGTCATTTGATCTTTCCTTAATGTAGCTAAATAGGATCATCGCCAATTACCTGCTTAAAGGGAGTGGCTCCTGATTAAAGATTGTCTGGTGTTTTCGGCATCCAGCTGTAAAAGTGATTTCTGCCGAAGAAAGACATTGATCGTGCGGCTGATATGGGGGTCCATAACTAGTTTAAAGAACTGACGGCTAGCTTTGAATTTTGAAAACATATGAACCGTGCCATTGGTGGCAAAGTGAAGATTGAAACGTCGCGCCAATCTATTGAGGGCATCCCATGTGTAGAAGGAAATGTGCTGTCCATGCTCAGGCCCGTAATACCACCAAGTGCCGGGTGCGGGGGCTGGTCGTGCAATAAACAAGGTACTAAAAACTATCATGTCGGCATAGGCGATCATGTGCTCCATCTCGCCAACGGGGTCTAGTAAGTGTTCGAATACCTCGAAAGCGCTTAAGATCGCGTAATGGGTCTCAGATGGGCGCGAGGCCTCAAATCCTCGTGCAAACAAGTTGTCGCAATGCCTGTCTAGCCAATAATAGTCGTAGCCAAGATCGCGCATGCGCCGAACCAGCAGTCCGTATCCTCCACCATAGTCTACGAACTTCTCATGCGGGCTTGTGTAAACATGAATCAAGGATTTCAGCAATCCCGAGTATTGCTCGCAGCGGGAAACGCTACCTAAGTCACTAGACGTGATTGCCGAACTGTAAGCCTCGTCAAGCCAATGAGGGTCGCGTACGTATGTAAAGCCACATACGTCGCAACATTCGTACTCACCACGATATTTCCCCAGTATCTTGTCGGCACCAAGAAATGAAGTGGTCCCACCGCATATTCTGCAAGCATTCATTGCTATCTTTCGGCTTCCGATAACTTTGTTTAATAGAACCGTCACACGTGCTTATTTGTGGTGTTATTGAATTTTGATGCGGTTAAACGGAGACATGGTTGGCGTATCATTAAACAAGTGACCAGCCAATTTCCAAGTGCACAAAACCCTCTTCAGACATGTCTGCTCGGCTTCCGCCTTGGGCCGTAACAATAAAAGGATGAAGATTCTCAGCATAAAAAATTATTCCATCGCCTTGCGCGACGGTGGCGCGAAGGGCGTAATTTCCAGGCAAAAATGGAAACTGTTTTATTGTGCAATCCAGTTCGAAGATTTCTTCCGTGATCCTCGTGGTCCGGAACGTACTGCCAGTGTCCTTGTTCGCAAGATATAACAGATCAGGCGTGTGGACGCCTAGCCCAAAAGTCAGGCGTTCGATAGGGCGACGGGTGCGGTATCTAAGGCGCACCAACAGATCCTGGCCGTGTGTAACCAATTCAATTGGCGCTGACTCGCTGTCATGCAGCGAGACCCCAAGCAGATCCATGGAAGCAGTCTGGCTATGAACAATGCCACTGGGGCGATTCCTACGCAGTTGTGACTGAATCTTCTTGTCACTTTCCTCGAAGAACTGATTGCACACTGGCGTTGGTTGGCCATCAGCAATGACCTCCCCCTTGTTAAACAGGATTACGCGACCGCAAAGGCGCTCCACTTGGCGGATATTGTGGGAGACGAGCAACACGGTTTTCCCATCCCGCTTTATCATCTCCTCCATCCGGTCGAAGCACTTGCGCTGAAATGCCAGGTCGCCCACCGCCAGCACCTCGTCGACGATCAGGATTTCGGATTCGACGCTGGTCGCCACCGCGAATGCGAGCTTGACCTGCATGCCCGAGCTGTAGCGCTTGACCGGGGTGTCGATGAATTCGGCCATCTCGGCGAAGTCGACGATCTCGTCGAACTTCCTGTCGATCTCCTGCTTCGACATGCCGAGGATGGCGCCGTTGAGATAGACGTTCTCGCGTCCGGTGAAGTCGGGCACGAAGCCGGCGCCCA
>JAJXUF010000040.1 GCA_021783175.1 Pseudomonadota bacterium | reverse complement strand
GCGATCCCGGCGGTCCGCAGCGTCTGGAAGGCGGCCCCGCTCGTTCTTGATCCAGGCGCATTGGTTCCGTCACTGAAATCAAGGGGCCCCTCAACCCTTTACACTTTGCAGTAAAAGGTGGAGAGTTAAAGGGAGTCCTCGGGATGGTGTGATAAGGGCCTAAGGGACCGCCGGGTCATCGGCGCGCCGCCGGCTTCCTGGCGCGCGGTTTAGGCGCCGGCGCGGGTTCCTTGTCGGCCGCCTGCGTCCCGCGCTTGTTACGGCGGCGAGGATCGTCGCGAGATTGCTCGCCGTGGTGCCGTTGCGGCAGCGCAGCACCCGAAAGCAACATGGACCCTTCCCCGGTCAGAAGCCATACCAGGTCTACCCTGAATTCCTCGTAGAGCGCGCGCACCAGCGCCACCGGAATTGCCCGCTCGCCACGCTCATAGTTCTGATAGCCGCGTAGCGACATTCCTAATCGTTGCGCCGACAACCTCCTCCAAACTGCACCGTAAATGGGACAAAGCGGTGAAAGTCTCTCCTTTTACGTCAACCATTTTGTCCGGTTTGACATGAAGCGCGACAGCCGCTGGGATCACTGCTCACTTCTTGGTGATGTAGGTCCAGTAGGCAGTTGCCCAGTAAAGACCCCAGAACGCCAAGATTCCTGCCACGATCAATGCAAGAATCCAATTAATGTTTTTGAGCAGAGCGGCGACTGGAAGCGAAGCGAACGCGAGGACGACACCAATCCAGCTCTTGATCATGGCCCGCCAGTAATCAGGTTCCTTCGGTTCATGCTGCGGGGGCAAGACTTTGGCGTTGGGATCCGCATAGATCACCCGGTCAGGTGCACGAGCTTTGCCAGTGAGGCCTCCCCCCAAAAAGAGGAGGACTATTGCCCAAGGGTGATACCAGGAACGGGCGAAGATCATGCCAACAAAACCAGTGATCATGCATGAGAGGCCAACGAACAAGAGAATTCGCTTTTTTGCTTGCGTCATCTTGCGTACCTCATGCCCAGCTCACACTAATGAATGACGCCACGGCGCAGATAGCGTCAACGGCAAAAAACCCGTGCGCCTGTCCGGTTGCCATCGTAACAGCTAAGGACACTCACTCGCATGGTCCGATACCCAACTGTTGCAGGAAGCCGGGCAAGAGGTCATTCGCCAATTGGTTGCCTAGACTGTCGGTAAGCGTGTCATAGGGGGGTGGCAGGTAGCTTGTTGCAATGTCGATTCCGGCGCCAACGAGTGTTCCAGGCAGATCTGGACTCAACAGCTGCGCCAATCCTGAAGCCACCGCACCACTGCCGGCGACCATCAATCCCGCCGATGCGAGTGGCAGATCCCCAGTGGCCGCACCATAAGTTATCGCAAGGCCGCCGGCCGCGCCAGCTTGATTTGCATAGTTGTTAAGCTCAGCTATCACGATCGGCGGGACCGGAGGCCCATACGGCCTCACCGGCGGAATCGCCGCACTGCCCGAGTAGCCGCTGAAGCCTGTGGGGTCAACCCATTTCAACAGATTTCCTCCCACATACCCATAGGTATTCAGTCCCCCCGCCAACCCCATCGGATCACTCGTGACGTATCTCCTGGTCCCGGGATTGTAATACCGCTCCCAGTTATAGAAGAACCCCGTCTCCCGATCATAGTACTGTCCGGGATAGCGCAGGTTGACGGTCACGCGGAGCTGGGACAGCGCCTGGTGGTCATCGTCGCCATGACCGGCGTCATTATGCCGGTGATTCTCGACATCCGCCCCGATCGGTGCGCTCGCCCCGAAGGCCTCGCCCTCCCAGCGCCAGACGACGGTTTGATTGGTATCGGTGGCCACGTGCGGCGTGCCCTGCCCGTCGGTGTGGAGGTAGACAAGGCGGTCGGGACCGGCCGGCGAATGCGATTCTTCCCCGGCATCGCGGTCCGTCCGCGATGCGCCACTCATCCCGGGACCGGTGCGATCGATCTGTGCCACGGGGATACCGTCCCGCCAGACATAGTCGCGCCGGGCGACCCCCTCGGCATTGGTCTCCCCGAGGAGCCGGCCATAGACGTCGTAATGGTAAAGCGTGATCCCCGTGTCGGTGCGCTTCTCCACGCGCTCGCCGAAGGCGTTGTAGCGGTAGCGGGCGATCAAGTGATGGCCGTCGTGGACCGCCATGAGACGCCCGGCGGGGCCGTAGGTGAAGGTGCGCTGTCCATGGTGGTCGGCGATGGTGTTGCCGGCGGCATCGAGGGCGAGCGTGTCGTCGCCGATCTCGATGAGGCGGTTGCTCATGGGGGCATAGCCATTAGCGGTGGTCGTGGCGCCCTGGGTCGCGCTCTCCCGGTTGCCGTTGGCGTCATAGGTCCAACTGGTGGCGGTCGAGGTTCGGGTCTGCCGCTGCTGCGCGATGAGGCGGTTCAGGGCGTCGTAGGAATTGCCGCATTGGAGGCCGTGCCTGCGTCAGCCTGATTCTCGCTTGGGCTTGCAGGCAGGGTTGAATGCAACGTTATCCGATTGCGACCGCGCTTCTTTGCATCATAAAGTGCCAGATCTGCCGCTGCCATGAGTGCCCGAAAATCCACTCCGACGTGGGGTGAGTCGGCGATACCAATGCTGATCGTGCTCTGTAGGTTTTCGGCGCGGAACTCAATTACGCGGTTGGCAAAAGTGCGACACAGGCGATCGGCCAAAATGTGAGCCTCGATTTCCGTGGCGGAGGGCATGACGATGCAGAATTCATCGCCGCCGTAGCGGGCGAAATAGTCTTCGCCTCTGATGGATGAGTGAGTTAGAGAGGCGAGGTTCTGTAGCACCTTATCGCCAGCCTGATGACCGAAGCGGTCGTTTATCGATTTGAAGCTATCGACATCGAGCATGATAAGCGCGAGGTTGTCTCCGGTACGCGCACAGTGTGCGGTCAGGCGAGTCATTTCGTCTTCCAGACTTCGACGGTTCAGCGCGCCGGTCAGTCCGTCACGAACGGCCATTTCCTGGGCATCCATGACGAGACGACAATTCATCATCAGGATAAATCCGAATGTCACGCATATTTGCAGCATTCCCGTGACAAAAAATCTGCTGGGATCAAAGGGCAGCTGGGCAGGGCCAGTAGACAATAAAGACATTTGCGAAAAGTAGATTATGAACGCCCTGCCGAGAGATACGACAGAGAGCAGGGCAAAGGATCCCCCGGTAAACCAGTAGGCAGTGCGCAGCGGTTTGTCGACAGGAATGAGCAGGGCGCGAGCGCACAGAGCGTTGGCCAGCGCGAAAATAACGGAATTACCGATAGCCCGCGCCAAGCCAGCGGAATTCGGCAACACCAAGGCGAAAATGGCGCTTTGCGCGAAACCGATCAGGACGATCAGCAGCGGTATGACTAGGTTGATTGGCTTTTTGCGAAAGGCCTGAATGCCGGAAAATTGCAGGGAAACGGCGGAGAAAACCAAAACCGCAAGAAAAACGATCTGCCAACGAGCTTCGGCGATGTCCGCCGATATCGAGGTGACAAGGCTTGCCAAGCAGTAACTCAGGCTGGCAGAGGCCCACAGCCAGATGCCTCGAATGCCGGGCGCGTGCAACGCAGACAGCGCAAGGAACCCCGACAACAGAAAGGTGAGGACTGAAAACATCAGGGTCATCGTATGAAATTCGAAGTTCATTGCGTGTTCAATGATGTTGGATCTGGGTGGATGCGGTGAAATCTAATATAGCTCATTGCGCTTTCGCCGTAGCGAGCGCGAGATGCCCTTAGATCGTCGTTGAATAGGCACCAAAGCCGAATTACTTGCGTTAACCTGGGTGTTTGCACGCCCTCGGGCGAGCGTCCGGGCAGCTTTTATGACTGAAGACACTAATTTGTTTTGACCAGTTGCGCAAATGTCCTGAATTGATTTGGTTATTATAAGTATAGGCGCGAATTGCAGGAAATTTGCGCTAGTTTTGTGACAAGAAACCACCCTTTACTGCAGGATCGGGACGTCAGCCGAGCAGCCATGGCGAAAGCACGCTGGATTAGCGAAAACTCGGCTATTTGCAGGACTCAATTTGTAACAGTTCCGCCCATGCTGACTATGCGCGTCTTGCACAGCGGACAATGGGTAAACCGAAGTCGACAGTCAGGAAGAAGGTGGCCGGATGAGCAAGAATCACCTTGCTTTCTTGCATCTAGCGAGAACTCTGTCTAGTTTTTATCAAGAAATCGGAGAAGGTGGCGGTCAATAGGCCGTCAGGAGTTAGTTAGAACGAGTCCCGGATGGATCGAGAAACTGCTTGTGCAGATGCTTGGAGGCAAGGTGGCATGAACTGGCGACAAAAAGCCCAGACTGCGATTCTCACAACGGCATTCCTCGTTTCCGGATGTATTTTTTACCCCCACCCAACCGAACAGTACAATAACGACTGTGATTTAACGGCCAGGCGACTGGAGCTCCGATCGACGTTCATTGCGGGCATGTGCCGGTCAGAGACTGATCCCCGCTACGATTATAATGGCACGGGTTGCCTTGTCGGCTTGCTTACTCTAAGCGCCGGCTCTGCGATTGTGTCGGGATCCGTCGTGGTGGTCGGAAACACCGTTTATTGGCTCGAGGAAAAGGCAAGCTGCGCCAAGAAAGATATGCAATAACGCGCTGGCAGCTGCGTTGGGCCGCCTAAATTTCTATAAAAATTGCCTGTGCCAATCGTTGGACAGCGGCAGTTCCGACCTTTTCCTGAGTTCTAGGAATAATTGCGAACTTCGTATCGTGGAACCGTGTTGCCAGAAAACCTCGGGTAAAACTCACGGAGCCATGATCAGACCGGTTGTGCGGACAGGGAATCCGAATGGGGTTGCGCATTTTTGGTCAGACACCTTGATAATCTTCAGTGCTACAGACTGGCGGCGAGCGCAGGAATGCTGATCTTGCTTGCTGACGTTGGTTAACCCTCGCGGCCTCGACTCCACTGCACTAATCCCCGGTTAGAGATTATCACCTCAGATGTGTTTACGTGCCGAGCTGCGCAATTTTGCATGAAGGACAATGAGCAAACGTCTCGGCGACAGCGGGGACGCTGGAAAGGAGGTTTGCAACGTGGGCGATGGACGAAGCGGGACCGAGTGCGGCTTTGCAGCGGCGGCAGCGTGCCACGGGGGAGGCGAACAGCTTCGTTGCCTGCCCGGCAATCATATCGCCGATGTCCTCCGCGGGCTCAATGCGTATGGCTTTCTCGGGGCATCGCGTGGCGCACAGACCGCATCCGATGCAGCGTTCAGCCGAGAAAAGCAGGGTGAAGGAATCGTCCGTCTGGCTGGCGTGCAGAGAGCGCTCAGGACATACGTTGGCGCATGCGACACAAAGGGTGCAATGCGCGTCGACCTCCGCCCGGAAGATTTGTCCCTGCGTAATTGCAGGTACGCGGCGGCGATAGACTTTGCGGACGGCGGTCACAAAGTCCGCCTGACGCTGGGCGCCGAGACGCTCAGCACCTGCCGCCGGTGAGGGAGAAGGAGTCTGACCATCAGCCGGCGTTTTACGCCGCACAGGCGGGACAAGGCGTTCGTCTTCGCGTGTCACATCGTCGACAAAGAGCAGCGTGCCATTCACTTTGGATAGGCTTTTCTGTACAACTTCCAGGTCGGACTTGGCACGGCGCGCGGAAACAGCTTTCTCGCATGTAAGTGGCGAGCGGCAATTGATGACAACTCGCGCGGGCGAGAAGGCCGCCGCTTGGGCCATATGGGTGACCCCCCAGCAACCCGACGCAGGGCAGAAGTTCTGCAGTTGCTCCTCTAGGAAGACTATCCAGATTCGCGGCTGGGCAGGAGAGCACCAGCGTTCGCTCGGGTAGATTGGAAGCAGACAAGCCCTCGCGAACCCCAGACCACTCTTCATCGGAGAACAAAGGAGACTGAAGAGCGCCGGTGGGACATACGGCAGCACAGGTGCCGCACCGTCGCCACAATTTGCTCGGCGACTTATGCTGATTGATATATATCCATAGACATATGTTCTTGCACTGGTGCCACGGCGGCGGACGTCGAGGCCCGAAGTCCCCGATAGCAGCGCCGGCCTTGGGGATGCCGAGAGGAGATTGCTGTGGCGCATGACGCTGCAACCAAAATCCTTATTGGTGTCGAGAAGCAAATCCTGATCGAATCCATGATAAAACGGACAGAGGGCGTAACCGGCGATACGTAGCGTCAGGCGGACCTGTTCCACAAGCGAGACGGCAACACGGTTTGCGTTGACCTCGTCGGCGTAAAACGCATTGTGCGTCACCGCTCATACGCGCGTGGGCACGTCCAGCCGTGATTCGTCAAAATAGAAGCGCACGATCGCGGTCAGTCATGGAGGTGGGAAGTGCCCTGGGGGAACAGTCCGCGACACGCGCAATTCGACAGGTGAAGAAGGCGAGGCATGGTGCTTTCAAACCATTGTGGGCGAACGCTTGGTAGGCGCAAGTTCCAGAAGATGCGGACTGCTGTGCAGCAAAGCGTTTGTCTGGCGGAGAATGATTCTGTTTCCCCCAACTGGCAAGCCTGCGCCAGATAGGATAGCGGTGTATTAGCCAAACCCCGGGTGAATTTTTAGACTCGCGACAAGTAGCACCGTCATTTCGACAATTTCGACGACAGCGCCCGCCGTGTCGCCGGTTGCTCCACCAATACGTCGGATCATCAAACGACGCATCAGCCAAAATAGACCAATGCAGGCGAGCAACGTGACAATGCCACTACGCCCGAAAATTGAGAACACGGCAGTGGCAATAGCGACAACAAGAATCGCGGCGGACCGCCGCGGCATGTGGGTCGCGAGGGTGGCACCCAGCCCGGTGGACCGCACGTAGGGTGTTGTTAAAAACAACAGGGGCAGCGCGGTTCTTCCGAGTAACGGCCCCAATATCAAGGGTGTCCACTGCGCCTTTGCAACGAGAACATCCAGCGCTGCCAGTTTGAGTAGCAGAACGACAATCAAGGTTGTTACTGCACCGGGTCCACTGCAGGGATCCTTCATGATGGCAAGCGTGCGTTCACGGTCGCCTAGCCCTCCGAGCCATGCATCGGCGCTGTCCGCCAGGCCGTCCAGATGCAGGGCACCAGTTATAAGAATCCAGACAGCCAGAATCAGGGCGGCGCGCAGCAGTGGTGCGGTGCCGTCGGTCAGCCAGTACAGTCCGACCAGCACGCCTCCGAGTAATGCACCGACAAGCGGGTACCACAGCAGGGAGCGACCGATTTCCTTGTCGGCTACCATCCCGGGGGAGGGCACCGGAATCCGGGTGAGAAACTGAACTGCAATGCGCAGCGGCTTCAGCATGTGTCCGGTCCCTGACGATCGGGAAGTTCGCAATCGAATATGCGCTTTTCAAAATCTTTAAGTTGCATCCGCACCCGATGCGCATGGGGAATGCCAAACTGCAAGGCAACTGGGAGTGGCAGTCCCAGAACCTGACCCAGGATGATGCGCATCACTCCAGCATGGGTGATGACAAGCACGGAATCTCCAGGCTCGCATCCGATCAGTTCTTCCCATGCATCCAGAACACGAGCCTGAAAAGCATCCAGTGGTTCACCGCGTGGCGGCGGGGCGCCTTCAGGATTCCGCCAAAAGTCCTGAATTCGCTCGTTGTCGACCCGCAGCAATTCCTCGGCCGTCTTTCCCTCCCACTCGCCAAAGTGGATTTCACGCAAGCGCGGATCAATGCGTACCGGCAGTTTCTTGCGTTGAGCAAGATGCTCTGCATAGTCCCGGCAGCGACTCAGTGGCGAGCTTACGATGCGCGTCCAGCGTGCATCGTCGCGCAGGGCGTGGTGCATCTCGTTCCAGCCCTTAGTCGTCAACGGATCGTCGAGACTGCCGCGGTAACGCCGCCCGCCGGTGGCTTCGCCATGTCGCAGCAGTTCAATATAGGTGGCGATCACGCGGTTTTTTCGGATACGCCGGCTTCGGCAAAGGTTGCCATTTCGCCGTGCAGCGCGCAGGCCAATCGCAGGATTGGCACGCTGACCGCAGCGCCGCTGCCCTCGCCAAGACGCATGCCGAGGTCAAGCAGCGGATCGGCACCTAATGCCTTCAGTATGTGCGCATGCCCAGGTTCGGCCGAGGCATGCGAATAGAAGTACCATTCACCGCTTTGAGGAGAGATGCGTGTCGCCACCAGTGCCGCGGCCGTGGCGATGAAGCCGTCAATGAGTGTCGGCAGACCCATCTTGGCACAGGCAAGGTACGCGCCGGCCAGCGCCGCGATCTCGAATCCCCCCATCCGGCGCAGCACCTGTACCGGATCGGCAGCATGCTCTGCGTGTATGCGCAGCGCCTCGCGCACCACTGCAGCTTTGCGGCCGACGCCCTGAACGTCGAGACCTGTACCCGGGCCGGCCAGCGTTGTGGCCGGCATGTCGAGCAGGGCACAAGCGATGGCCGTTGCTGAGGTCGTATTGCCGATTCCCATTTCACCGCCGATAAAAAGCTGCGTCCCGGCGAGTTTCGCTCTTTCCGCTGCCTGGCGACCCGTGTGCATAGCGCGCATGAGTTGGGCGTCGCTCATCGCTGCTTCTTTGGTGAAATTGGCGGTGCCCGGGCCGAGGTTGGCGTGATGCACGTTTTGCAGCTGACCGATGTCCACCACCGTACCGAGATTCGTTATTTCTAGAGTGGCACCCAACTCGCGTGCAAGCACGTTTATTGCAGCACCACCGCGCGCAAAGTTGCGCACCATTTCTGCGGTGACCGCCTGCGGGAATGCCGAGACGCCTTCGGCGGCCACACCGTGATCGCCGGCAAACACGGCGATGTAGATCTGATTGAGCGTTGGCCGCGATGTGCCCTGCATGGCAGCAAGCCGGATGGCCAGCGACTCCAGACGGCCCAGGGCACCTGGCGGCTTAGTGAGCTGCGTTTGGCGATGTTCAGCTTCCCTGCGGGCATTCTCGTTCAACGTGGCACAAGGCATGTGCAGCCATTCAGCATTGATCATGTCAGTTTCCTTTCAGGGTAAGGGGGAGACCGGCCACCATGAATGTCACGCGATCACAAGCGCGTGCCGCATCCTGATGAAGCCGTCCGGACTCATCGCAAAACCGGCGCGACAGTTCGCCAAGTGGTACAACGCCAAGACCGGTCTCGTTGCTTACCAGGATCACTTGGCCTGGCAAGTGTGGCAGGACATCGACCAGGGCGTTGCGCTCGACATCCAACAGATTCCGACTGTCGCCAAGCAAGTTGGACAACCAAAGTGTGAGGCAATCGACCACCAGACAGCGATTCGCAGAAGCGTGTTGGATGAGTGCACGTGCTAGGCGCAGCGGTTCTTCAATGAGACGCCAGTGCGGTGGGCGTCGCGCGCGATGCGCTTCGATGCGTTTGCGCATTTCGGCATCGCCGGCGGTGGCAGTGGCGATGTAGATAACTTCTATGCCGGATGCGCGTGCACGCTGCTCAGCCAGACGGCTTTTACCAGAGCGCACGCCGCCGAGAATCAGTTCTTTCATGCGAGCCGGCCAGTCGGATTCAGATCCAGCAATGCGTGGATTCGACTCATATCCAGGTGTTGCTCGACGGCATCGGCCAACCGCTCTATGGCCTGCTCACGCAGCGCCGGGTAATCGAATGCCGCGCTGTCGGTTAGACCGGCCCAGCGCAGCAACGCAGCACATGCCGCTGGCGTGTCGAACAGGCCATGTAGATACGTGCCGATCAGGAGTCCGTCTTCGGAGATGGCGCCGTCGGAACCCTGGCGCAGCAGCGCGACAGGGCGCGCCAGTGCCTTGCCTCGGGTCACGCCATGATGGATCTCGTAACCGGATACTTCGGCATGGTCGAACGCCAGTTCGCCGCGGACCTGACGCAATTGTTTCTCCGGCTCTAGCACGGTGACCACGTCAAGCCAACCCAGGCCTGTGCTTGCCCCGGGATCACCCTCGAGTCCGAGCGGATCTTCGATGACCTTTCCGAGCATCTGAAAGCCGCCACAAATTCCAATTACCCTGCCGCCGTAACGCAGGTGTCGTTCGATTGCCTGCGTCCATCCGTTGGCCTGCAGCCAGGCGAGATCGGCGCGCACGCTCTTGCTGCCCGGCAGGATAATGAGATCCGCGCCGGGTACGGGTGCGCCGGGGCCAATGTACTGGAAGTCGACCTGCGGGTGCAGGCGCAAGGGATCGAAATCGGTGTGATTGCTGATGCGCGGCAAGGCCGGGACAACAACGCGCAACGCATGCGGTGAAGTGGTTCCTGACGATACCCGGGGCAGTGCATCCTCGGCTTCAAGGTGCAAACCGTGCAGATAGGGCAGAACACCGAATACCGGCTTTCCGGTATGCGCTTCCAGCCATTCGATGCCTGGTTTCAGCAAGTCGAAGTCGCCGCGAAAACGGTTGATCACGAATCCGGCGATGCGTGTCTGTTCAGACGGTGACAGCAATGCTAGTGTTCCGACCAGATGAGCAAACACGCCGCCACGGTCGATATCGGCAATCAGTAGTACCGGGCAATCGACCGCTTCGGCAAATCCCATGTTCGCTATGTCACGATCGCGCAGATTGATTTCCGCCGGACTGCCGGCGCCTTCGACAATTATTGCTTCATACTGCCGGCTTAGTCTTGCGTATGATTCCTGTACCGCCTGGAACGCCACTGTCTTGTAGTCGTGGTAGCAGCGCGCATTCATCGCTGTCCGTGCCCGGCCCTGAATAATCACCTGAGCGGTTGTATCGCAGTTTGGTTTGAGCAGAACCGGATTCATGTCCGAGTGCGGTTGAAGACCGCAGGCCTGCGCCTGCACCGCTTGCGCGCGACCGATCTCACCGCCGTCCGCGGTCACCGCGCTGTTGAGCGCCATGTTCTGCGGCTTGAACGGGGCGACTCGCAGGTTGTGGCGCGCGAGCGCACGACATAGTCCGGTCACGAGCGTGCTCTTTCCCGCATCCGACGTGGTCCCTTGAATCATGAGAGTGCGTGGCTTCATATTGCTAGCCGCTCACTCTTGACGACAGTTGCCAAAGCAGCGCTGAGCCGTTGCCAGTCTGGCTCGGTGGAGGGCAGTCCGAATCGCATGCTGCACGGTTCCGCAAAAAGACGTATCAGCAGACCCTGACGCGCCAGGCTTTCAGAAATTGCGTGTGCTTGAGCGCTAACCACCCATTGGAAAAGTGCGGTGCCGCCGGCGGGAGGCAGGCCCGCATCGCGTAATAACATGTTCAGTCGCTGGGCATCGAGACGAAGGCGAGCGCGCGCCCGACTTTGCCAGTCCTGATCCCGCAGGGCCAGGGTGGCCAGTTGCCGCGCTGGCCCGTTAACCGTCCAGGGCCCGAGCAAATCATCAAGTCTGCCAAGCAAGTGCGTCTGTGCCAGGACGAATCCGACACGCGCCCCAGCGAGACCAAAGAACTTGCCGAGTGAACGCAGCACGATGAGTCCTGTCTGATCGCTGCGGCTGGCGAGGCTGTCCTGTGGCGTGGCATCGATAAATGCCTCGTCCAAGACCAGCCAGCCACCTCGTTCGGCCAAAGCGGCATGCCAGCGGTTCAGATCCTGGCGTGCGAAGCGCACCCCGCTGGGATTGCCGGGATTGATCAGCACCAGCACATCAAACTGCGACAGGCGGCAGTCGATTTCATCATAGGTCAGCAGCTCAACGAGATGACCGGCGCGGCGCCACGCAAGTTCGTGTTCGACGTAGCCGGGCGCCAGAATGGCGACGTGCGAGCGGGGACGCAGCAGAGGAATGGCCTGGATGGCTGCTTGCGAACCGGCGACGGGCAGAACTTGTTTAGTCTTATAATATGTGTTCGCCGCCGCGATCAAGCCATCATCTGGTTCCGGCAAACGGCTCCAGGTGTCCGCCGGTACTGGCGGCACAGGCCAGCCGTGCGGATTGATTCCGGTCGACAGGTCTACCCAGCATTCAGGCGGTAGACCGTAGCGCGCCGCTGCAGCCCTGATCCGGCCACCATGTTCAGCCAAAATGCAACCTCCCGAGTACGGCGATGACGGATATAGACAGCCAAAGCACCACGCCCCGTCGCACGAGCCGCAGCGCGCGCTCTATGTCGCGGCTGGTTGCCGGCGCACCCTCGCCGAGCACAGGACGCTGGTGGTAGATTCCGTGGTAGATCGCCGGTCCGCCGAGCTCGAGGCCGAGTGCCGCTGCGCCGGCCGCCATGACAGGACCGGCGTTCGGGCTTTCCCAGTGGCGTGCCTGCGTGCGCCAACAGCGCAAGGCAGGGCGGACACATCCAAGGAGGACATAAGTCAGTGCCGTCAGTCTTGCCGGCACCAGGTTGAGCAAGTCATCGAGGCGCGCTGCCGCCCAGCCGTAATGCAAATAGCGTGAGGTGCGGTAGCCCCACATGGCGTCCAGCGTGTTCGAAAGCCGGTAGGCTACTGCGCCGCCGGCACCGGCTACAAGAAACCAGAAAAGCGCCCCGAACACGGCGTCATTGCCATTTTCCAGCACCGACTCTACCGCAGCACGGGCGACATCATCCGACTGCAGCGTCGCGGTGTCTCGGCTGACCATGAATCCGACGCGCCGACGCGCGAGGGCAAGATCATTTTCATCAAGTGCCGCTTGCACGCGTCGCGCGTGTTCCGCGAGACTGCGTGCGCCGAGCGTCAAATAGAGAAGTGCGGTGCTGGTCAGTACTCCTAGGACCGGAATGCGACCGGCTAGCCAGCATAGCAGGGCCAGCGGCAAGACCAGAGAGACCACAGCGACCAGACCTAAGAAGCGTCGCCAGTATGGCGCAAGTACCGGACGATTCAGATGCGTTTCAATGGCGCCTGCCATGCGCCCGAAGCCGACCAACGGGTGCAGGCGGTGTGGCTCACCGAGCAGGCGATCAAGCAGCAGCGCGGCGACGCAAACCGCAGCGTTTTGGGTTAAGTTCATAGTTCGATTCCTTTTTGTGCGCGGATGCCGGCCTGAAACGCGTGCTTCACCAGGGTCATATCGGTAACCGTGTCGGCAATGGCAATCAGCGCATCCGGTGCACCGCGCCCGGTCACGACGACATGCTGCATGGTCGGACGTTGAGCCAGCGCCGCGACGACGTCCTGCGTATCGAGGTAGTGGCATTTGAGCGCAATATTGAGTTCGTCCAACAGCACCAGCTGGAAGGAAGCATCGGTCAGCATGCCTGTGGCCACGCGCCATGCGGCCTGTGCGGCCGCCACATCACGTTCGCGATCTTGCGTTTCCCATGTGAATCCCTCACCCATAACGTAATAGCTCACCTGCGGTAGCTGGCGAAAGAAGGCTTCTTCCCCGGTGCTGAACGCACCCTTGATGAACTGCACGACGCCGACACGCATGCCATGACCGAGAGCCCGAGCCAGCATGCCGAAACCGGCACTGCTTTTGCCCTTTCCATTGCCGGTGTGCACCACCAGTACGCCGCAGTCGCGCGTGGCCTGTGCGATCTTCGTGTCCACCACCTTTTTCTTGCGTGCCATGCGTGCCCGGTGGCGCTCAAGCATCGTGTCCTGATCGCGTTCAGTCATCGCGTGGCTCCGTCCCGTTGCCCTGCGTGGTACGTCCCCAGCTGTTTTCAAAAAGCATTTCCTGCAGGGGTTGACCTGTGCGCCAGCCTAGCTGTTCCAGCATCGGCCTTGGATAGAAAGCTTCAACGTGACCAAGACACAGGATCGCGACGGGTTTACCACCCGGCGGAATGCTCAGAAGTTGGGCCAGCGCCTCGGGATCAAACAGCGACACCCAGCCCATACCCAGTCCCTCGGCACGTGCGGCCAGCCACAGGTTTTCGATGGCACAGGCCACCGAGGCCAGATCCATTTCCGGCAAAGTACGCCGGCCGAAAATGTGACTTTCCCGCCGATCCATCAGGGCCGCGACCAGCACCTCGGCGCATTCGCGGATGCCCTCAACCTTGAGGCGCATGAATTCGTCTCCACGCTCTCCCAGAGCCTCAGCCGTGCGCACCCTTTCCTGTTCGACCAGGTCATAAATGCTTTCACGCAGCCGCACGTCCACGATGCGCAGAAACCGCCATGGCTGCATGAATCCCACGCTCGGCGCCAGATGGGCCGCCGCCAGGAGGCGTCCCAGTACTTGCGGATCAACTGGATCCGGCAGGAAATGGCGCATGTCGCGCCGTTCGCGCAACACTCGATAGATTGCCGCAAGCTCAAGTTCGCAGTAACGATGCTGGTCAGTCATTGCCGTTGCACGCTATCAGCGGTTGCCGCGGACCATCGAAGAATGATCTCGTGCAGCTGGCGCAAGCCGTCAGTGAGCGCCGCGGGACCGGGTTGCAAGATGTCCGGGGAGCGAATCTCGCGAACGTAGCCGAGTCTTACCGCCGGAATCGTGCTCCAGCCGCGCCGCTGCGCAACGCTGTCGGGGCGGAATTTCTTGCCGCACCAGGAGCCGACGATGATGTCCGGCGCACGTCGTACTACCTCATCGGGATTCGCAATGATGCGCTGTTTTGCACGGCCTTCAGTACTGAGTTCGGCAAAACAGTCGTCACCTCCGGCAATGGTAATTAGTTCTGACACCCATCGAATTGCGGAAATCATCGGATCGTCCCACTCCTCAAAGTAGATCCGCGGGCGGCGGGGAAGCTGGGAGGCGACCTTTCGTATTTGTTCTATGCCGCTTTCAAGCTCGATGATCAGCGCATGAGCCTTGCACGATGCGCCCACCATGCCACCGAGCAGAGCAATCATGGACAGGATCTGTGTCACCGACCTCTGATTGAAAACATGTACCGCAATGCCGGCACGGATGAGTTGCGCCGCGATATCGGATTGCAGATCTGAAAATCCAAGCACAAGATCCGGTTCGAGTTCCAGGATTCGCTCGATCTTTGCTGAAGTAAAAGCGGACACGCGAGGCTTCTCCCGCCGTGCCTGGGGTGGTCGTACGGTGAACCCCGAAATGCCGACGATGCGGTGCTGTTCTCCGAGAAGGTATAGCGTTTCAGTGGTTTCCTCGGTGAGACACACAATGCGTTGTGGCAACCGGCTGGCTGCGCGATCCACAACAGATATCACCTGATCGCTCATGGGAGAAAAAGCTGCCCAGCGGCTTGCGGGTTGGACGGCAGGTAGGCGTGCACATAGGATGCGTGCAAACGGCCCTGCCGAAAAACAGGTTCACCGCGTCCCCGGGTGCGCGAATCGCTGGCATAATTAAGTGGCTCGATCGACGTCTCCATGCGCGAGTAGTGGAAAGTATGGCCGCGTAACTTGCCTTCGGGCAACGTCATCTCCTGCAATCCGAGGTTGGTCAAACGCGTTTGCATAAGGGCATGTCCCGGCAGCAGGCCCGCCATGGGCGCTTTGTTGCCATTTGCATCCGTTAGATACTCCAGGAGGTAAAGCATGCCGCCGCACTCGGCAACGATCGGTTTTCCCTGCGCATGATGGGCCGCAATGTGTGATTGAATGGAGCGATTGTGCGCCAAAGTTTCAAGGTGCAGTTCTGGGTAACCACCTGGCAGGTACAGGCTGTCCGCTTCGGGTAACGCCTCGTCGGCAAGCGGTGAAAAGAAGGTGATCTGCGCGCCGAGGGATTGCAACAGGTCAAGATTGGCCTGGTACAGAAAGGAAAAAGCCGCATCGCGCGCCACGGCAATGCGACAGCCCCGAAGAACGTCTGGCATGACCGCAGTTTCAGTGGCATCGAAGATGACAGAGTCAGGAAGATGGGCGACGGGCAGAGCTTCGAGCAGTCCGGCAGCACGATCGAGTCGCGCATCGAGATCTTCGATTTCGGCAGCCTGCGCCAGACCCAGATGCCGATCTGGCAGCGAAATTTCAGAATCCCTCGGCAGGGCACCAAGAAAGCGCACGCTTTTCGGTAAAGCCTCGGAAAGCATTTCGGCATGGGCTGTACTGCCAACCCGATTGGCAAAAACGCCTGCGAATTCGAGACCGCTACGGTAGCTCGTCAAACCCAGCGCGATCGCGCCAAAAGTTTGCGCCATTGCTGAACCGTCGATGACACCGAGTAGCGGAATGCCAAAGCGCTGGGCAAGATCGGCGCTCGACGGGTTGCCGTCATACAGGCCCATGACGCCTTCGATCAGAATGAGATCGGCCGTACCGGCGGCATCGTGCAGCAGTTGCCGGCAATGTGTCTCGCCGCCCATCCACAGGTCGAGCTGGTAGACCGGGCCGCGCGACGCGCGCTGCAGAATCATAGGATCGAGAAAATCCGGCCCGGTCTTCATTACGCGGACGCGCCGGCCCTGGCGACAATGCAGTCGCGCCAGGGCGGCAGTCAAGGTGGTTTTTCCCTGACCGGAGGCCGGGGCGGTCACCAGCAAAGCAGGGCAGCGGCGCACGGACATCTGTGGGAGGGCCGTTAGAACGCGCCAGGTTCGCTGCCCGCGGCCCGGGTGCGAATGTGGCGCAGCGTGATGATCAGCACGTGCATCGCGGCGGCAAATAGGACGTAAAGAAACGTATAGCCAGCGTAAGGTGGCAGGTAGTGCAGCACGCGAGCCGCGTAGGCAGTGGCCTGCCAACTGCCAAATCGGCCGGAGAGCAGGTAGAAGCTGCCGTCGGAGAGCAGAAACGCGCTGATGGTGCTGACCAGCAGGGCGCCGGCGAGCCGCATGAGGGTCCAGAAGCGGTGGCTGTGGCGTGATGCATACCAGTGTCCCGCATACCACATGACACCGTAGGTCGGGATAAGGAAGAAGTAGGCGGGTGACACGCACCAGTTGCTTACCCCCGCGAACCTAATCGCAACATAATCGATCGCTCCGGCCAGCCCGAGAAACAGGGCAAAAAGCCATGCGGGTTGCAAATAGAATCCGACCAGGAAGAATACGGCAAGTGATGCGTCTGGCAGACTGGCGATTGACCCGAAATGGTCGGTTCGAGTCAACATCATCAGCAGCGCCAGAATTGCTCCGATCGTAAGTTGCGATTTGCGGGATAAGGTTTGCATCGTCTGTCTCCTGGTGGCAGTCAGTCAGGTTGAAGTCAGTGCGCGGGCGAGTAGCGCAATGTGAAAAAATAATTCCTTCCGTCTTGGTTATAGTACGCAGCCGTTTCGTATTGTTTGTTGAACAGATTGCCGACTCGTCCACCGATCGACCAGCTCGGGGACAGTGCATAATCGGCACGCAGGGAGACGAGGGCATAGGCATTGAGCGGGACCGTATTGGCGATGTCGTCGTAGCGCTTTCCCTCGCCAAAAAGTGTCGTGCCAAGCTGGAGTTTCCCGAAAGCGCGATCTATATCGACGCGTAAGGACTCCCGTGCGCGCCGTGGCAGAACATTGCCGTTGTTGGCACCGCCGCTGAGATTTCGCGGGTCGAGAAGGGTCGCGTCGAGCTTAAGATCCCAGCCGGCAATTGCGGTTGCTGCCGTCGCCTCCAGTCCGCGGATGCGGGACGTGTCGATGTTCAGGGGAGTGTAGGTTGCGTCGAAAGCAATGAGATCGATGATGTGTGTCTCGTAGCCGCTGAGCGACCAGCGGCTACGACCTACAGTACCGCGCAAACCGAGCTCGGTGCTGCGCGAAGTTTCCGGGCGAAGGTCTGGGTTGCCAAAGCCAGGATAGTAGAGATCATTGAAGGTCGGCGCCTTGAATGCCGTGCCGTAGGACGTAAACATGAGCAACTGGCGGCTGAAGGTGTATCCCCAGGAAAGACCGCCGGTCGTGTGATGACCGAACTGCTGGTTATCATCGTTGCGCAAGGCGAATTGCATGTTCTGTTGGCCATAAGTTGCCTGATATTGGCCGAAAACGCCGGTATCGTCGCGTTGCGATACTGTATAGACCGTACTGCTGTCGACACTGTCATTCAGGTAATCCACTCCGGCAGTGACGAGTTGCGATGCGCCGATGTTGATGTTGTTCTGAAAAGTCGCACTCTTCCGATCAGTGTTGAAAGTGTCTTTGTAGACACCATTGAGGTAGTCTTTTGAATCGTCCAGGCTGTCGCCAGCGGCAATTGACGCATGCCAGGAATCCATCGGCGAAAATCCAACTTGGCTCCCTGCCTCCTGTTCTGCGAAGTGCGCCTGGTTTGAGTATGTGCCGTCGTACTTGTTAAAGCCGGTTGTTCTTAGAATATGCAGATCGACATTCGTGCCGTCGGAAAATTGATAACCGGCATGCACCGCACCGGATCCGCTGCGATAGCCGTCGTTGTCCGGTTCGTAGGTGAAGCAACCGCCGCCCGGTGAGCTGGGACTGACGTAGGGAGCGCCATTGCAGGCGTTGAAGCCTTGGCTGTCGAGCCTGCTGAGGCTGACGTTATACCAGCCGTGAGTGCCGCCGCCGGAAACTCCGGCATATCCGGAGTACGTGTAATGGCTGCCGGCACCAACAGTCAACGTTGGTCTGGTAGAACCGCCCCCCTTGTGCGTGAAGATCTGAATCACACCGCCGATCGCGTCCGATCCATAGAGACTGGAGCGTGGCCCACGCACAATTTCAATGTGATCGATCTGATCGACCGGAATGTTCTCGAACGCAGTGGTGCCGAGTGTGGCGGAGCCGACCTTCACGCCGTCGATTAGTACCAGTACCTGATCTGATTCGGTTCCGCGCAGGTAAACGGAAGTAGTCTTGCCGAGTCCGCCATTGTTGCTGACTTCGACACCAGGCAGTCCGCGCAGTAACTGCAGGACAGATGTTGCTTGCGCGCGCTCAATGTCAGCGTGCGTGATAACCGTGACAGAGGCGAGCGCATCATCCGCGGTCTGCGCAGTACGTGTGGCAGTGACTATTATCGGAGCCGCCGTTTGATCGTCGGCATGGATGGACTGACTGCCAAGCAATAGCAAGGCAACTGGGAACCAGCGATTTTGCATTGTTTTTCTCCGCGCACACCCGCGCGAGCGTTGATCGAAAACGGTGGCGGAGGAAAGAAATCCAGGCAGGCGCGGGCGCAATAGCCCTTACGCGCCGTGTATCGCCCTCCGCAATACCGTCGTATTACTTCGGGCCGGTCTCCGGACTCACGAGCGGGGCATTCCCGGATCTGCGCCTTCCCGTGCCTGAGCACAGTGGCGTTGAGCAGATCTTTGACTCGTTTACCGTTGCGGGGGCAGTGCCGGGATGGTTTCTTGAATCAATTCAATATAGAAACGCACCGGCTTCCCGTTTCACCCGTTGGATAGATATCCGCGGGGAACCAGAAGTAGCGGCGCCACTTTAGCGGCAGGAGGAATTTCATGTCAAGCAGCATGATCATGCGCGTGCGCAACCTGCTGATTAGCATGGTGCCGCTTACGCCGTATCAGCGCGCGCGCAGCCGCAACGGTGAGGGGAGCAGCCGCAGGGGCCTGAGACGGGCAAGATCTGTGATACTGGTTACGCCATACCGGACATAAAACCCGGCGCTACCTAATATACAGATATTCAGCTTCGATCTGCTGCCGGGAACATATGTGTTTTGGCTAAGCATCGATCCTTACCACAGGCTCAAGCAGGCTACGCCAGTCAGTGCGGCCTACCATATGCAAATCACCGCCACTTGTGGATTTGGTGGCATTGCGCGAATGCGCGTGTCGGCGACACTCAAGTATTTGACTTCTAATGACGCTCCGCAGAGCTGCGACGACAAGACAGGGGAGGATTGAAATGAAACGTGCAAGTAGATTTCTGGGGCAGCTTGCCTTGCGTTTCGTATCTAAACGGTTCAATGGAATGAATCGACCGCGCTAGTATACCAATCCATGCGCGGGGTTCTCTCGTGGGTCGCTGAAAGCTGTTACGCCTTCCCGGACCACGGGCAACGGACCGGAATCGAATGCCCGGAAATTGAAAGTCACCGCATGAAACCGAAACACGCGGTGGGGAGTGTTGCATAAACTGGTAACTGGCCACCGTGTGCGCTTACTGCAAGATGAGCGGTTGGCTGGCGCGCTGCTGTTAGCAGATCACATTCCCTTAAAAGTTGATTGGAGAAAAAAAATGAACCACAAGCGAATTCATGTTCTGGCGATCAGCCTCGCCGCTCTGGGCATCTTTGCCGGTTTCGCGCCGCGCGCGTCTGCGGCGTTGACTGGAAGCTGCGGAATGATCGTGTCAGTACCTCATAACTACGCGCTTGGCACCATGTCTGGCAATATAAATACGAGCACTGGCGCCTATAACGGCAATTTTCAGCTCGTCTCGGCAGGATCGACAAAAGGTGTCAACGTTCTTGCCGTGCTTGACTTCAGCACGAACACAATCAGCTTTAACGTGACGCAGGTGACGATCGGTACCCCCAATAGCTACGCGACTCAAACGCAGACAGGGGTGGCATTCACGAGTGTAGCCGGACCGTTGCCGGGATCATACACGATCAGTTTCACGCCATCGGGAAGCCCTAACGCGATTAGCCTCAATCTCCTGCCCGTGAATGGCGGCAACACGGTGCTGGTCCAAGGGACGTCTGGTGGAAGTGGCGCCCTCGCGGGTGTCTGTCAGGCTCTTTAAAAGATAGGAGTCTGAATCCGCAAGTAAGAGGAGGGCATTGTCGTGAAACAAACCAAAAAGCTTCGCGTCATTGTGCTGTTGCTTGGATTGCTTGCACTTGCCGCCTGCGGTGGCGGGGGCAGCAGTGGTAGCACAAGTGGCAGTACCAGTAGCAGTGGTGGCACGACTTCATCATCTGGTACAGTTGCCGCCAACAGCAGCGCAACGACGGATGCGGTTGCCACAATAGTTATCAGTTCCCAGTAATGTTCTTTCCGGCTCCACGGACCAGCAACTCTTCAGTCCGTGGGGCGCGGAGTTTGAATTTTCGAAAGCGTCGATTTTCCTTTTTCCGAGGACCCGATCCTCATGCGGCGAGATGTTCGATAACAGTTCCGACCCGCGGGCATCGATGGTTTCACAGACAAGAGTCAATGCTGATCATTTGCGTCGACACGCCGGTGCGGGACGTTTGCTCGATTTATTACGGTACGTTTGCCTGGAATAACGCTTTTGACGGGGGACTAGTTCTGTGAAAAGTGCCTACAGGATGACCGTAGCCCTGGGATTTCCTATTTTTAGTTCCCAACTTTTCGTATTTTTAGTTCACCCGAGTTGAGTTCTGGGTTTGTGGTATATGTAATTACACCTGACCAGTATTTAACATAATATACATTATGCGAAGTAGCTCAGCGGTGGTTTGCGAGTCTCCCTGGGCTTCTTAACGTCATTCCAGGCAAACGTACCCAAAAACATCCATCCAAACGCCCCGGACCTTGTAGGCATTCGTGCCTGCGCGCATTAACCCGTCGTATCGAAACAACACTTTTCGGGACCGTCGACTAGATTCGCGCAGGCAGGCGCCAGATATGGCATATAACGGCGCAATCAATCAGTGCTATGAAGTCGCCATGACTTTCGTGCCCGTGTCCCTAGTGCTGTCGACTGTCACGCACAACTGGGACACCGGCGGGCCGAATTGGTACGCCGGCTCCGTCGGTGCTGCCAAAAATCAGATTGCCACGGGCTATGCCAGATGCTGATGCTGATGCTGATGCTGGCGCCGGCGCAAGTAGGAACGCGCCATACGCACGATCACGGCCACCCGGTAATCGTTCCGCAGTTGCCGCCGTTCCAGTAATCATTTGGGACGCCGAGGCTGTCGATCCAGTTGGTCGTATTTCCACTGACAGTGATGTTAGAGCAAGGTACATTACCCTGCTCCCAGACATATAGGCCGACATTGGTGTTAGGCGCTTGAACGGCCGTGATGATGTTATTTGTTGCTGTGATGTACGTTCCGCCTGCAATCGCCAAGCCTACCGCGCCGGAATTGGTTAATACGTTATGATCGGCAGTCTGATATGACCCGCCGGTATCGCCCAAAACAATTCCAGCCCCGGTTGATGTTGATGATCCGCCGGAAACCACGTTTCGACTAACTTGTATCGGGTCGGTGCACGTGCCGCTCGACTCGTATACGTTGAACGCGTCGGTTGTTCCGGCTGTACCGGAATCCGTTACGCTGAGGTTATCCGTGATCCGATTTCCTCCCCCGGTGACATTGTTGAACTGTACGCATTGCCCGCGCGGAAGTGGGCCGTGCATGTTGTGGCATATATTCCCGACGACACTGATGCCTGTAGAGTAAAGGGCATAAACACCTGTCGAGGAATTGTTAATTGCGCTGTTGGTAACCGTCCCGCCGGCGACGTTGTCGAATAACACGCCCACGCCTTCGCATGGTCCAATAGCAGAGTTAGTAATTGTTACGTTTGGTGCGGTGACGGTAATACAGTTGCCAGAGGAATTGCTTACCGATACTCCCGAAATCACCGCGTTTGGCGTCGAAATTACCAGTGGACCCGCGTGCGCGAGTCCCAGTGGCAACAGGCATAGGAGTGCCAGAACGCGTCTCCCAACAACGAACCGGCGGTTGGGAGAAAAAAGAAGTGGACTAATTCCTGCGAGCGATTTCTGCTTCATTCTTGTTTCTCCTTATATAGTTAGTGGTGGTGTTGCTTCTCCTCTCGGAACTGAATACATAAACGCTTTCGGGCAGCACTCGAATAGTTCAATTCGAGTGGGACGTGCGATCGGTGGGTGCTTTGAGAAAAACGGGACTAGGCTCCTCCCTGCTCTTGTTTCAGCCAGGTGCTTCCTGCGGCGTGGCACTACGTTATGATGGAAACAATTCCCTTGTCAATTGTAGCCAAGACAAAATGTGACTAAAAAGCCGGCGGATATTGTCGTTTGTGCACCCGGCTGCTGTACTTGTTGTATGATGCTGCCGGCGCTGTGGAAATCCGGCTCGTCCGGGACTTCCTGCAGAAGCTGTGGCCGGCGTTTTATATATTGATATTGTCCGGTCTAATTCTGACTCGTTTTGGCTTATTCTTTTCCTGTAATTCATTTCATGTTGCGATTGACTGAAGTAAAGCTTAGCCTCGATCACGACGAGAGCGAAATCAAGGCCGCCGTTTTGCGCACTCTTGGGATACCCGATCATGAACTGAAGGGCTTCCGCGTGCGCCGTCGCGGCCATGACGCTCGCCGTAACGGGCAGGTATTGTTCGTCTACACCATAGATGCGGAGGTGCAGGACGAGGCTGGACTGCTTCAGCGCCAGCGCGGGAATCACCGTGTGACACGGGCGCCGGATGAAACCTATCAATTTCCGGTGCGGGCACCGACACGAAAAGAACTCCGTCCGGTCATCATCGGCACTGGTCCCTGCGGACTCTTTGCCGGGTTGTCGCTCGCCCGCATGGGCTTGAATCCGGTTATCCTGGAGCGCGGACGTGACGTTCGGCGGCGGAGCAGTGATGTTTGGGATTTCTGGCGACGGCGTCATTTCCATCCGGAATCCAACGTGCAGTTCGGTGAGGGCGGCGCCGGAACGTTCTCCGATGGCAAGCTTCATACCGGTATCAAGGACCGCGGCCATCACATGCGGTACATTCTTCAGGAGCTTGTCGACTGCGGCGCGCCCGAGGAAATTATCTACATAAGCAAGCCGCATATCGGCACCTTGCGTTTGGTAAAGGTTGTCGAAAATCTTCGACACAGGATTGTCGAATTCGGAGGCGAGTTCCATTTCGAAAGTCAAGTTACGGACATTTTGATCGAAAACGGCGCGGTACGGGGCGTGGTGCTGGCAAATGGGGAGACCATCGGCACGGAGCGCGTAGTACTTGCCATTGGCCACAGCGCGCGCGACACTTTCGAAATGCTGCACCGTCGCGGCGTGCACATCGAACCGAAGGCGTTTTCCATAGGATTCCGCATTGAACATCCGCAGAGCATGATCAATGCGCGACGTTTCGGAACGCCTGCAGCGCATCCCGCGCTTGGGGCTGCCGATTACAAGCTCGTGCATCACTGCAGCAATGGTCGCTCCGTCTACAGTTTCTGCATGTGTCCCGGTGGACAGGTAGTGGCAGCCACTTCGGAAGCCGGGGCGGTTGTGACTAACGGCATGAGTCATTATTCACGCAACGAGCACAATGCCAATGCTGGAATAGTTGTTGGTATCACGCCCCGGGATTTCGGGAACGATGACGCGCTTGCGGGAGTTGTGTTTCAGCGCGAACTGGAGATGAATGCATTTCGGCTGGGTGGCTCTGATTACAGTGCTCCTGCGCAACTCGTTGGCGATTTTCTGGCCGGCAGGCCGTCAACTGGGCCGGGTGCCGTGCTCCCCTCCTACACTCCGGGTGTTAGGTTCGGTGATCTTTCCGATTCGCTTCCCGACTATGCGATCGCCGCCATGCGTGAGGCTCTTCCGGCGTTCGATCGTATAATCGGGGGGTTCACCACGAACGATGCTGTGCTTACCGGCGTCGAGACGCGCACGTCCTCGCCGGTACGGATTACGCGGGACGAATTCTTCCAGAGCACGAATACTAGAGGTCTCTACCCGGCTGGTGAAGGCGCCGGATATGCCGGCGGAATCATTTCCGCTGCAGTCGACGGAATGAAGATCGCCGAAGCCGTTGCAGAAGCTTGCTCCGAGCACAAAAACCGCTGAAGTGCGAAAGTGGGGCCGCGCAGACCTCGGGGATTGCCGAGCATTTCGGAGAAGCGAAGCAAGACGGGAGTTGAGGAGCGAGAATCGGGTTTCGCGACCAGCCGAGGAGGCTTCTGTTCTAATGAATCCAGAATACGTACCCGATTGTCGCGGCGAACAGAATCGCAAGCCAGATCGCGGCCCCGAGTACCGCCCGATTGCGTCCGAGCGCGAGTGCATAGCCACATTTGAACAGATTGTTGCTACCAGAGGCGATCAATATCGCTGCGGCAATCTGCGTTGTAGCCAGCGTATACTTTCCAGCTAGCAGCGACAGAATGAACGGATCGATATCCGTGAGCCCGGTGACGAACGACAGCACATGCAGACCTGTGCCGCCATAGTGTGAAATGACGAACTGCGTGAGAGCAGCAAAGGCTGCGAACAGGACGGCGAATAATGCGGCGGTGGACAGTTCCAGCGGATGCTTCAATGCGGGAGCGGTAGCCTTGGGCATGGCCGCTCTCTGGCGGTAAAGAATGAACGCTGCGACAGCCGATCCGAGTGCAAGTGAAAGGAACGGACCGGCAAGGCGCGCCGCCGTGCTGTAATAACCCAGGACGAAAATCAGCAGCCATAGGCGAACATACATCATCATCGTAGCAAGGAGCATGGCGGGTGATACCAGGCTCGCATTGGCTGTCTCAGAAGCTTGGCGTGCGAGTGAAGCATCCTCGCCAATTCGAGCCATTTTGAAGTAGAGTTCCAACCGTAACAAGGAGCTCTACATGAAGAAGTCCAAGTTCAGCGAAGAGAAGATTGTCCGGATCCTGAA